>NZ_JAUMTY010000043.1 GCF_030530965.1 Corynebacterium sp.
TGTTAATGGTGATAGAGATGTTGTCGAATGTCGTGGATGGGGCTGGGGATAACACGCACAGGTTAGGTGCTTGACAACCGGCTTTTTACCCCAATTTGCTCGGATATTTCCCCAGTTCACGATAAAAAGGCCCAGCGTAGGAGCGGTTTTCCACCGGTACTGTGAGATTCGTCAAATCAAAATTTCACAGGGCTGACCTGCGCAAACGCTCGTTTCCGCAGGTCGCGATAAAAACTTGTCCACAGTAAATTCCACAGGCCGACGTGGGAAACGTTGAATTCTCCACATTTTATCCACAGGCGGTCTGCGAAACCTGTGGATAACTTCGTCGGGAAGTAGCTATTGAGATTTGCATCCTAGCGCTCGGGGCTTTATGAAAAGCAGTAAAGAGTCACTCTGAGCAACCCCTTCCGGTGAGATCCGGTGAGATCTGGCGGGCACCAGCAGATTGTGCTCAGTGTTTATGTCGGCGGCAGACGATAGGGTATTCCCATGGCATCACGTTCAGCGGTATCAGCGTCTTCTTTTGATAATTCGTATGACTCGTATGAGTCTGGTTTTGGTTCGGGTGGGGACTATGAGGATGCGTCGTTTGGACCTTCCGGCGGTCCCGATCCGCGGGATTATGAGGAATTTGGCCGGAAGTCTCCCCAGGATATTGAGGCTGAGCAGGCTGTTTTGGGCGGTATGCTGCAGTCCCAGGACGCCATTACGGATGTCGTAGAGATTCTCCGCGCGGACGATTTCTATGACCCGCGCCATCAGACCATTTTTAACGCCATTCTCGATCTTTATAGCGAGTCTGCGGATGCCCAGCTGCAGATCGACCCGGTGCTGGTGAGCAACCGCCTTAACAGGGACGGCGACTTGGAGCGCGTGGGTGGTGCGCCATACATCCACACTCTTATGACTAAAGTGCCGACGGCGGCCAACGCGAGTTACTATGCGCGGATTGTTGCCGAAAAAGCGGTGCTTCGTGGGCTGGTCTCGGTGGGGACGGAGATCGCCAAGCTGGGGTACAACGGCATCGATGGCCAGGACGTGGACAAGGTTGTCGATTACGCCCAGTCTCAGGTGTTCGGGGTTGGTCGTCGTGACGCTAGCACGGATTATGTTGAGTTGGCCGACACGTTTGAGGAGGTCAATGACCTTCTCAACGAGTACGAAATGCACGGCGGGGCAGCGAGTGGTGTGCCAACGGGGTTCCTTGACCTCGACAGAACGATTAACGGCCTTCACCCTGGGCAGATGGTTATCATCGCCGCTCGTCCGGGCGTGGGGAAGTCCACCTTGGCGATGGATTTCATGCGGTCGGCGTCGGTAGAAAATTGCACACCGTCGGCACTTTTTAGCCTTGAGATGTCCAAAATGGAGATCGTTCTGAGGCTGCTATCGGCCGAGGCCGAGGTGAAACTCACCAATATGCGCAGCGGCAAAATGGACGAGTCCGAGTGGACCCGGCTGGCCCAAACGATGGGGAAGCTGGAGAAAGCGCCCATTTTTATCGACGATTCACCCAACCTGACGATGATGGAGATCCGGACGAAAGCCCGGCAGATCAAACAGAAGCACGGCCTCGGGCTGATTGTTGTGGATTATCTGCAGCTGATGACGTCGGGCCGCAAGGTGGAGTCGCGTCAGCAGGAAGTCTCGGAGTTTTCTCGTCAACTGAAGTTGTTGGCGAAGGAAGTGGAGGTTCCGCTGATCGCTATTTCGCAGCTCAACCGTGGTCCGGAGTCCCGTACCGACAAGAAGCCGCAGCTGGCGGACCTACGTGAATCGGGGTCCCTCGAGCAGGACGCGGACATGGTGATGCTGCTGTACCGGCCGGACTCTCAGCCGGGTGCGTTGGATAACGCCCGCGAGGGAGAAGCAGACATTATTTTGGCTAAACACCGCGGGGGACCGGTGGGCACCATCCCGATTGCCGAGCAATTGAAGTACTCGAGGTTCGCTAACCTGGCCACCGATAACTTCTCGTAAAACCAGGAGAATGCCGCTCACGGGCGGTTTTCCGGGCCGTCCTCGGTGCCCGCACACCGGCCAGCGCGGTCCCTGCAGCGTCGCGAAATCGCGCCGGGCCGACATTTTCCTCTATTTTGGATAGCGAGTAGTAGTTCCCGATCGCTGAATGATGCGCCCACGCGGATGCTCATCTGTTTCATACCCGCGTGTGAAGTGCCCTGGTGCTCATTCGGCAATTGGTGAGCTGGCTCCGGACCTCGTAAAAGTACGCGGTACACGTAGCGGTTAAGCACCCGTACACGCGGGATCGGCCGGGGCAGCATGTAGGCAGTAATGAAAGGTGGCGGGCATGGAGACCCTCATTGTGATTGTGGGTCTGATGTTTGCGACGGTCATCGTCGTGTCCATCGGCGAGCGAACCAACCTCCCGTGGCCCGTGTTGTTAACCCTCTTAACGACGGCCACGATGGTGTTCCCTGCGATTCCCGATATTTCATTACCGCCCGATCTGATTCTGCCTTTATTCCTCCCGCCGTTGATTTGGGCGATGGCCCGACGCTTGTCGTGGCCACTGATCCGCTCCCAGTGGCGGACGCTCTTGTCGTTATCCGTGCTGTTGGTGGTGGTGACGATTCTGGCGGTGGCGGGCACGTCGATGGTGCTCATCCCCGGTTTGTCCGTGGCGGGCGCGATCGCGTTGGGCGCGGCGGTAGCTCCGTCGGACCCGGTAGCTGTGGAGGCCGTTGCGGAACCGGCGGGAATTCCCCGGCGCGTGATCGGCACCCTGCAGACCGAGGGCCTGTTTAACGACGCGGTCGCGCTGGTTGCCTTCCAGTTAGCGCTCAATTCGCTGTATAACGATGACTCGATCCACGTCGGCCCGGCGCTGTTGCGGTTTGTCTACACCGCGTTGGCGTCGATTGCCTTGGGCTGGCTGATCGGCCACGTTGCCGGCCGGGCGTTGGAGTACACCGCGGGATCGAACACGGTCAACGCCCTGAGCTGGGTCGTTCCGTTCGCGGTGTATATCGCTGCCGAGGAGATTCACGCGTCGGGAGTTATTGCGGTGGTGGTGGCCGCCGTGGAGATGACGTCGCGTGTGTCGGCGACGGCGGCGGAGGATCGTCTGACGGGGTCGGCTTTCTGGGAGACCGCCGAGCTGCTGGTGACGGGCCTTGCGTTCGGCCTGATCGGTTTGTCGGTGCGTAACGCGGTGGAGCAGACCTCGACGCGTATCGGCGAAGGTATTGTCTGGGGTTTGGTCATTTCCGGCGTCCTCTTCGCGGTGCGTTTCGTCTGGATGTACGACCAGTATTTGCTGAACAAGCACGGCAAGAAGAAGAACGTGTCCCCGCTGCGGCTGCAGGAAGTGCTTGTGTTGACGTGGTCGGGGATGCGCGGTTTGGTCACGCTGGCCCTGGTGTTGTCGGTCCCCGCGGGCTATATCAATGTGTATAACGAAATGCCGCTGATCGCGATCACCGTGCTCTTCTGCACGATGGTTGTTCCCGGGTTGACGCTGCCGTGGATCATGCAGAAGCTGAATGTCAACGAAGGCAATGATGCGATTGCCGACGCCACGATGGATCGTCTGTTGCGCCGTGCGCACAACGCGGCGATGGATGTGCTGCAGTCGAAGGGCGAGGATCTCCCACCGGAGGCTATCCAGGCTATCGCTCGCCGTTTCCGCGACATGACGGGCGTTCCGAAGGACGATGAGCCGGAGAATTATGAGGATGCGGTGCGTCGCCTGCGCGAGGTACGTCGGAAGGTGACGGCTGTTCGTCTAGAGGCCATCGAGGCCGCCCAGGTCGAGGTCATGTCCGCGCGCTTCGAGCCGGGTGCGGATCCGTTCATTATCGACGAAGTGCTGGCGCAGTTGGACCGTATGACGCTGGCGAGTGGCGAAAATTCTGTGATGGGGCTTCGGGAAAGGTAGGCGTGTCGTGTCTCGTGTGAGAAGGCCTGTGGTGCCGAAGCGCTTTGCCGGTTCGGCTGCGCTGGTTTTTGTTGGTGGCGCCGTGGGGACGTTGGTGCGTGATGTGTTGACGTCGAGCCCCGTGGTGAGCGCCGTGGTGCCCACAATGTGGTGGGTGTTCGCGGTGAACGTGGTGGGCGCCGCTCTGCTCGGCTTCTTGGGCGCCCGGTTCGCCCGCCTGGGCCGTGTGAACGCAAAACTGCTGCTGGGCACGGGTTTCTGCGGCGGTTTAACCACCTATTCGACGCTTGCCGTGGACATTGCTCGGTGGTTCCCGGGTGTCGGAGCTGGCGGCGTGCAGGGAACAGGGTCCCTGATGGGCATGAGTTTCGCGGTGTACTACGCGTTATTCAGCGTTATCTGTGGCGCGATCGCGGCGTTTGCCGGGGCGTGGTGGGAACGCGTCGGCCGTAGTGAGGTGGCGCAACGATGATGGTGCTTGTGGCGCTCGGCGGTGGTCTTGGTGCGTGCCTGCGGTATGCGGTGGACGCGTGGATCCGCAAGCGGTGGCCGGCGGAATTCCCGTGGGCCACGTTTGTGATTAACGTGACGGGCTCGTTTGTCCTCGGCCTCTGTGTGGCCGGCCTGTCCGGGGGAGCGCTGTTGGGCTTCCTAGGGACCGGGATGATGGGTGGATACACCACGTTCTCCACGGCGTCTGTCGAGGCTGTTACTCAAGGTAGCGCTCGCCGTGGCGCTGCATATGCATTATCGACGCTGGTGGTGGCGGTCTTCGCGGCATGGCTCGGGTTGATCATCGCCGGGTAGGTTGCATCGCGTAAGCCGCGCCGGGCCCTTTACACGACCGCTTCGCTATCGGCGACGTCGCGCGGCAACGCCACGCGGAGACGTCGAGGCCTACTTGGGTTCGAGCGCGTATCCAGCTTCCGTGACGGCATCGTTGATGTCGGCATCGCCGAAGTCTTCACCTTCGACGGTCATATGTCCGTCGTCGAAAATAGTGACGTTTTGTACTCCGCGTGCCTGAGATACCGCGTTTTTGATGGTGGCGGCTCCTTCGTTGGAGCTCATGCCGGTGATGGTGTAATTCTTCATCATGGGGGGTATCTCCTTGTGGGGTACTGTCGTGTCGATGGCCACCGATGGTTGGTCGGTGCTAGCTGGTGCCTCACAGGCGAGTGTGTGCTCCATGGGCTATAGCGCGGGGCGCACAATAGCCCCGTGTGGAACGTGACTTTAGTTATTGTTGTTAATTTGCACTAGTGACAATTTCTATATTGCACATGTTTAGGGGTATTTGAGGGGGTGCTTGTCCGTCACATATGGCCGTATAGCGGCTGTGGAGGAGCCTTTTTAGCTGGTCCGACGGTTTGGTGTGGAAGGTACGCCCATCATGATCGCTCCCACTCGCAAAACCGACGCGACCATCGGAGTTCCCTAATGTTAAGGTAAAGGTCACCTATTGAGCCATGCTAAATACACGACACAGCGCACCTCGACGAGACATGCAGAGGGCAGAGGGGAGAAGTAAGTGGGCGGACTTATATACGCCGTCATAGGGGTAACGTGCATCGCACTTCAGTATCTATTACCCAGGTATCTTCCCGACTGGACTGGGCTTTTCATCCTTATTCCCTATGTAGCTGCAGTCGTCTTCGTAGTGTTTACGGTCGGCTTGCATGGTTTTAGGGACTTCATCATGCCGGTCGTCGGTTTTTTCGCGTTAATGTGTATATGGGGTCAGGGCGTGGAAAATAAAAAACGCGTAAAGAAAGAGGGGGAACATGGAACCGAGTGAGTTACATAGTAAACCCGGTTTTGTAGTCAACGGTATTAAGTCTGAATTGACGACGTTCATACACACCTCTTTGCTGAAGGTCTCGCTGGTTGTGATGGCCATCCCCACAGTCGGATTAGCCGTAGGTATGTCGCGTCGCAATAACGGGGCAATCGGTTTCTCAGGTGGCTTAGCTAATATCTCGGCGTTAACGTTTTTCTTCATTGCGTTCGCATTATCCCTGTATATTGCTGGTAGCTACACAAAGGGATCGGTGAACTACACCCTTCTTTCCATTCCTTCCCGTTCCTGTGCTTATCTCGCTAGCCTCGTCACCTGCGTTATTATTTCTCTGGCCTTTTGGCTAGTGTTCGCCTTAATCTTTGTTGTCCTTTTACTCGTTTTATCTGCCCTAACCAGTTTTAGTGTCACCACTGATTCTGTCGCGAAGGAATTGATTCTCGGCGTCTCATGGGCAGTGTGCATGGTGGCTATTGGACTGGTCGCTGGTGGGATCTCTCATCTAGCTCGAAATGTAACCCTGTCATTCACGTTGATCATTGTGATCATGCTCATTCTCCCGATGACGGGGGCCATCTTGATGGCGATGGGTCATGACCAGGGTGATCTCCTTCTCCATCACAGCTTCCCATTCGCTGTGGACAAACTAACGCAAGCTAATGCAACGTCGCTGGAAGGCCTGCTTGAAGTCGGGTTGTGGTGTGTCGTGGCCGTTGCGTGTGGCGCAGCACGTTTGTGGAGGTATGAGGCATGAGTTCGTCGGCAATTTCTGTTGACCAGATTAATAAGTCGTTTGGTAAACGAGTCCCGGTTTTGGAGAATATGACGTTCGACGTGCCGAGGGGCAAGGTTACGGGGTTGTTGGGGCCAAACGGGTCGGGTAAATCGACGATAATGAAGATTATTGCGGGGCTCACGCATGCCGATTCCGGCAAGGTCACGATCGATCTAGGACGTGCGGACTCCTATGAGAGCGCAGTCGGGATCGATCATTGCCGGGCAGGGGTTGGCTATCTTCTCGACCCTGAATGGATAGATACACGGGTATCGATACTTACTTTCCTTCGCAGTCAAATGCAGTTGAAGGGCATTTCAGATACTAAGAAGAAAGCGATCGACATTCTCGACGAATACGGTCTCGCTCATGCTCGTAACCGTAAGCTTGCGAAAGTGTCGCTGGGGATGAGGCAACGTGTTTGCCTCGCGGTGGCATTTCTCAACGATCCGGAGATCGTGATTTTGGACGAGCCGCACAATGGAGTGGACGCAGATGGCTCGATCGCATTCCAGAATAAGTTGAAGGAATATATCAGTTCCGGCGGGACTGCTTTGATTTCATCGCACTTGCTGAATGAGGTTCAGCAGTTTTCGGACAATGTGGTCATGATTAAAAATGGGCGAACGATAGTTCAAAAGCCACTTGACCAGCTACGAACGACGAATAGTGTTCTTTTAACAGTCCGAGGGGATATCGAGTCTGCCCAGCGAGCCATGCTCAACAATGGTGGGCATATTGACGGTGTCTCCGGGCAGACCCTTTCAATTAGTGGTCTCGATACGGCGACGATTGCGGAAGTCGCGGTCGGCAATGGGGTCAAAATTGAAGGCCTCACTAAGGAAAGTAAGTCATTGGAGAGCATCTACTTAGAACTGAATGAATAGCCGTCCTCGGTTTCGTCATTTCTGCATCCGCAATATCCACGTTCGCATGTGAGGTCACACATCCCCGCTGCAGTTGTAGACTGTCTGGTCTATGATGGGCCGCCTAAAGGCCTCTGCTTCATATCGTGCAGGTAGACGGCGTGATGACCGTGGTCGCCGGCCCCTTAAAGTGGCCCAGCTAAAGTGGCCAGGAGCGCCGTCTTTTTAAAACTAAGTGAAAGGAATTTATGGCTACAGTTACTGTGACGAAGGACAATTTCACCGACACCGTTTCTAACGGCGTTGTTGCGCTGGACTTTTGGGCTGAATGGTGTGGCCCGTGCCGCATGTTCGGCCCGATTTTCGAGGAAGTCTCCGAGCAGTTCCCCGATGTGACGTTTGGCAAGGTCGACACGGAATCCAACCAGGAGATCGCGGGTTCGCTGGGAATCCAGTCCATCCCGACGCTCATGGTTTTTAGGGACAACGTTCTGGTCTACCGTCATGCGGGCGTCCACTCCGCTGGTCAGGTTAAAGACGTCATTGAACAGACAAAGAACCTGGATATGGATGAGGTTCGGAAGCAGATCGCGGAGCAGGAAGCTAAAGAGTCGGGGGAGTAGCGACGTAAACGTACGACTAGCCACATAGCATGCACATAGCACGACGCGCCCCAACCGTTGATGTATCGGTGGGGCGCGTTTTCGCACGTCACGGGGCCACTGCGAGAGTTAGTCGCCACGCAAAGCGCATGCTTGCACGTCGCAGATTTACCCGCGACGGCAGGCGCGCAATGAAGGAGCCACGTGCAACGTCGTTACTTACTCGATGGTGGTGCCGTCGGGAATGACGGGGCCGGGGTTTCCGGAAATAGCCAGAAGATGCTCGGCAAGTGCGAGGATGCTGTTCAGAACGTCCATGAGTTCTCCATTCTTTCTGTGGCACGGGTACGGGGAGATGCCGGTCCTGCCGACGTCGCATCGCGTGAAACCTATTGATGTTCAGGCTGGATGGGTAATGTCGGTATGGATTGTGTGGTGGACTCGCCATCTGACACGGACACGTGCTTCAGGATTGCTTACGATTGCGATCAATGGTGTTCACAGTGCACTGTACGCCTGAACTGCAGAGCGCGCGTGAACCGCACAGTAGGTTCGACGGATGCTGACAGATGCTAAGGAGATTGTGATGGCTAACCCCTTTTCAAAAGGGTGGAAATACGCGATGGCTAAGTTTGATAGCACCATTGATGAAAAAGCAGACCCGATGGTGCAGATCCAGCAGGCCACGGAGGCGGCGAAGAAACAGCACCAGGCTGTTGTGGAGCAAGCGTCGTCTGTGTTGGGGAATCAGCGGCAGATTGAGATGAAACTCAACCGGCTGATTAAGGATCAGGAAAGCCTCCAGTCTCAGGCGCAGAAAGCAGTGCAGCTTGCGGACAAAGCGTCGCAGGAGGGGGATGCCCAGCAGGCGAGCGAGTGGAATAGCACGGCTGAGGTGGTGGCATCGCAGCTGGTCAGCGTCGAACAGCAGATTGAGGAGACGAAGCAGCTTCATCAGAGTAATGCTCAGGCCGCGGAGCAAGCCAAGGCGCAGGTGAAGAAGTCCGAGGCCCACCTGAAGGAGCAGTTGGGGCAGATTGATCAGCTTCGGGCCCAGGTCAATCAGACGAAGATGCAGGAAGAGTCGGCAAAGGCTGCAGAGTCGATGAATGCGCTGAGCGCGAAGGACGATTCTGTCCCGAGCCTGGATTCGGTGCGAGACAAGATTGAGCGTCGCTATGCGGATGCGCTCGGTAAGCAGGAGCTCACGGAGAGTTCGGTGGATACCCGCATGGCGGAGATCGAAACCGCTGGTCGTGATATCAAGGCGTCGGCTCGGTTGGAAGAGATTCGGGCACAGATGCATGGTGGGCAGGCTGGCGACCGTTCCTTGGATGCGGGGGATGCGCCGCAGGGTGAGCTTGATTCCGGTGAGCATAAGTAATTCACCGACAATTTTTACCTCCCCGCAACCTACTTAATACGTTTTCCTGACAGTATGGGTGGGGTGCCGCGAACCCAGCGGCATCGACGTCGTCACATGTCCACGTGGCCAACCCGCCACGCCGAGCACACGTGATGAACCCCTCGCCATACGATGCAGGCTCCACCGAGCCATGCGAAGGAGAACTATGTACACAGTTGCTGATTACATTGCAGATCGCCTAGCTGAACTGCACATTAAGGATGTTTTTGGGGTCCCGGGTGATTTCAACCTGGAGTTCCTGGATCACATTACGGGGCATGATGCGCTGCACTGGGTCGGCAACGCCAATGAGCTGAACGCGGGCTACGCGGCTGACGGGTACGCGCGCATGAACGGCATCGGTGCCGTCGTCACGACTTTCGGCGTGGGTGAGCTCTCGGCCATCAACGCGATCGCTGGCTCGTTCTCGGAGAACGTCCCGGTGGTTCACATTGTCGGCGCCCCGTCGAAGGATGCGCAGGCGTCCCGACGTCTGCTGCACCACAGCCTCGGCGATGGTGACTTTTCTCATTTCCGACGCATGGCTAGTGAGGTCACCTGCGCCGTTGCCGATCTAACTCCCGCGGACGCGGTGGACGAAGTGGACCGTGTACTCCGTGCGGTGCAGACACATCGGCGGCCCGGATACATTGTGGTGCCTACCGACGTCGCCCGCGTCGAGGTTGAGCCGCCCTCGTCTCCTCTGGGTGGTGCCCGGTCCTACACCTCTAACCGCGCTCTGGCGGAGTTCCGCGCGGCTGCATCTGAGTTCTTGGAGGGCCGCGATGTGACGGTGTTGGCGGATCTCCTGGTTCACCGGATGGGCGCGACGGAAAACCTGAATCGGCTGCTCAGCGGCGGTATTCCTCATGCCACCTTGATGTGGGGCAAAACGCTCGTTAACGAGGAAGATCCGTTCTTCTTGGGCGTGTATGCGGGCGCGGCTTCCGAGCCCGACGTTCGCAAAGCTGTGGAGGGGGCGGATCGCCTGGTCATGGCCGGTGTTCGTTTTACCGATACGACGACCGCCAGCTTCAGCCAGAAGATCGACCCTGCACGCTGTGTGGATATCGCCACTAATTACGCGAAGGTGGGCGATAAAACCTTCGCGCCGCTGAACATCGCTGATGCGTTGGACGCACTTGCTGAGCTTGCTCCGTCATTTGCGGATCGCGCGCCGGGGGCAGTTCCGGACCCGGAGCCGCACCACTGGGTGGCGGATGCTGATGAGCCCTTGGTCCAGGACGACGTGTGGCCGACTTTGGCCGGGGTGCTCACCGAGGGAAACATCGTTGTGGCTGATCAGGGCACCAGTTTCTTCGGCCTGGCGAAGATGCGTTTCCCAGCGGACACGACCTTCATTGGCCAGCCGCTATGGGGCTCCATCGGGTACACGCTTCCCGCCGCGATGGGCGCCGGTCTCGCCTGCCCGGGGCGTCGCCCGGTGCTCGTTATTGGCGACGGCTCCGCGCAGCTGACGGTCCAGGAGCTCGGCACCTGGATGCGGGAAGGCGTCAACGGCGTCGTCATTGTGGTGAATAACGACGGCTACGCGGTGGAGCGCTCGATTCACGGCGAGGACGCCGAGTACAACGACATCACGGCGTGGGATTGGCGGGTGATTCCCCAGGCCCTCGGCGGCACCGACGACAAGGTCGTGACGCTGAAGGCCACCACGCGTGCAGAGCTCAACGACGCCTTTGAGAAGGCGCAGGACAACCAGGATCGCCTGGTGCTTATCGAGGTCTGCACTGCGCCAAAGGACTACCCGAAGTTGCTGAAGAAAATCGGGAAGGCCATTAACGACGCCAACTCGAAGTAGGCGCTCTGACGCCCGATCCCGGTCATTCGCGCCGGGATCTGCGTCGCTAACTCCTCTTAGATAGGCAGTTTCCGCAGGATACCGGCAGGAATGTGAGCCAGGGCCATCATGACGTAGCGGAACAGCGGG
Organism: Corynebacterium sp.; assembly: GCF_030530965.1. GTDB lineage: Bacteria > Actinomycetota > Actinomycetes > Mycobacteriales > Mycobacteriaceae > Corynebacterium. The sequence goes on from NZ_JAUMTY010000043.1 coordinate 11,302, forward strand.
TGGACCCAGATTACGGACTTGTTGTCGTCGACAGCTTTCGCGACGGCGGCCGCAACGTCTTCCTTATTGACGGTCAGCGGTGCGTCGTCAAGGCCTTCGGTCATCTGTGTGCGTACCTGGCCTGGGCGAACGACGAGGACGCGGACGCCACTGTCACGCAGCGCCTCGCCCAGCTGGCGGTAGAAACCGTCGAACCCGGCCTTGGTGGAGCCGTAGACGAAGTTGGAGCGTCGGACGACCTCACCGGCGACGGAGGAGATTGCCACGATCTGCCCGTGGCCCTGCTTCTTCATGGCCTGGCCGAGCAGAACACCGACGGACACTGAGCCCGTATAGTTGATCTCTGCAGCTTGAACGGCTTTTTCTTGGTTCTGCCACAGCTCTTCTTGGTCGCCCAAAATGCCGAACGCAACGATGGCGAGGTCGATATCGCCGTGGCTGAAGGCCTCGTCGATGACGGCCTTGTGTGACTCGGTGTCGAGAGCATCGAAGTCGATAGTGCGAACCTCGGACGCCCCTGCTTTCTTCATCCGGTCAATCGCGGCGGGGAGGTCTTTGCTGTTCTTCCTGGCTGCGAGGGTGACGGTGGCGGAACCTCGGGAGAGGAATTTCTCGACGATGGCGAGGCCCATGTCCGACGTTCCCCCAAGGAGAAGGATGGATTGTGCGTGCCCAACGGCGTTAAGCATAAAGAAAGGACCCTTTCTATGTGCCGAGCCCGTCGCAGGGCCCGGCGGAGTAATGCAATTCGTGCAGTGAGTGTGGATTGGCCAGATCGGATTAGTGCAGTTCCAGACGGCGGGACATGTCAGACGCGAACACGCCACTGGGGTCGATGGTGTTGCGGGTCTTCAGCCAGCTGTCCATCTTGGGGTACATCTTGTGGAAGTTTTCGGCCGAGGTACGAGATTCCTTCGCCAGGTAGAGGCGCCCACCGAATTCCATGACTCGTTTGTCCAGGTCATCCAGGAAGTCGCCGAGGCCGGGCTTGATGGGGAAGTCGACGCAGACGTTCCAGCCGGGCATCGGGTAGGAGAGGGGTGCGCGGTTGCCTTCACCGAACAGCTTGAAGACGTTGAGGGCGGAGTAGTGCCCGGAGCGCTGAATGTCGCGGACAATCTCTTTGAAGGGCTCGACGGCTTCGCGCGGGACCACAAACTGGTACTGCAGGAAGCCCTTGGAGCCGTACCCGCGGTTCCACTCGCCGATGAGGTCGAGTGGCTGGTAGAACTGCGTCAGGTTCTGCACCTTGTTGCGGTACGTTCCGGACTTCAGCCACCACAGCTCACCGATGGACATCATGGTCAGCTTGTTCATGGTGAAGTTCGGGAAGATGTCCGGGACCGTCATCAACTGGGGCGCGTTGAACTTCAACGGCTTTTTCGCCAGCTTGGGGGCGTATTCCTTCAACTGATCCAGCGTGGCCAGGGATCCGCGGGAAATAGCGGCACGGCCCAGCTTCGGTTCGGGAGAAATAGCGTCGAACCATGCCGACGAGTAGGTGTAGTTCTTCTCGGAACCGTCAGAGTGGAATTCGATGGTTTCGTCTAGCGACGCGGTCATGTCGCCGTCAGCAATGAAGTAGGCCGTTTCGGTGCGGGTCATCGCGATGCGTGCGCGCACAATGATGCCGGTGAGGCCCATGCCGCCGACGGTTGCCCAGAAGAGTTCGCCATCTGGGTCGTCGGCGCTGCCCTCTGGCTCGAGGTGCAGGATGCGACCGTCGGCAACCAGAAGTTCCATGGAGGCGACGTGGTTACCGAAGGAACCGGCGGAGTGGTGGTTCTTGCCGTGAATATCCGGGCCGATAGCACCGCCGATGGTGACCTGCCGGGTGCCGGGAAGCACCGGAACCCACAACCCGTAGGGGAGTGCGGCTTTCATGAGTTGGTCGAGGGTGACGCCACCGTCGACGTCGGCAATAGCCGTGTCCGGGTCGATGGAGTGGATTTCATTGAGCGCAGCCATGTCGACAACAAGACCACCGCTGTTCTGGGCCGGGTCGCCGTAGGAACGGCCCAGACCACGGGCGATCACGCCACGCTTGAGGTAGTCGGGCTTGTCCTCGTTCTGTTCGGCAACCTCCCGCACTGCGCGGGCAATCAGGTCCAGGTCAGGCGTGGACAGGACTTCACTAGAAGCCGGCTGAGTGCGCCCCCACCCTGTGAGACGACGGTGCTCTAGCGGTAGTTGATCTGTCGTGGTTGAGCTCACTTCTAACTCTTTCTCCTTGGTACGTCAGATTGGTTGTGCGCGATCACACGAGCGTGGGAGCCTCTGTGGCGATCTCGGCCGGAGCCGTGAGCGGCCACAAAGCCTCCTGCGCTACCACCCGTATAGTTCTACGCCATAGTTTTACGCCTGTCGCAGTGATAGGCGAGTATCGACTTGATGGGAGCCGACACCGGGAAGACGGGTAAAGACGGGGTTAGTAGAGGTTCATGATGTCGCGTATCTCTTCGGGCAACATGTCCACGCTGGTAATGAGCGGCCCATCATATTCCCTGAGCAGGTCATTTACCCGTTGCCGGGACGAACTATCCAAGATAGGTAGCTCTTCGGCCATCATCCGCGTCATGGGCACGTCCAGCGGGACTGTGGTGCGTTCCGCAGCTTCATACGTGGCGGCCGCAGCTTTGTCAGCCGCTGATTTTCGTCCGAACATGCCCCCTAGTGTACGGGGTGACGCTGAAATTTCAGCGTTGCTGTGACCGGGATTTCATTATCGACGCTGCGCTGGGGTCTTTTCGGTCGTCATCGCCCTGGTCGAATCGCGTAGCTGTTACTTAGCTTCAGCCCTGGAAGCGTGCAAAGGGATCGGTGGTGCTGTCGGTCTGTGGTTGGTATTCAACGCGCTTGATGTTCCCAAGAAATATCGTCGCCAAATGAGGACGCCCATTCAAAAGCTAGTTTGTTGCTCGTCGCTCGATGGCCTTCGAGCAGACCAGCCGCGGCCAAGAGCGCCGATCCCGTACAAACTGATGCCACTATCTCCGATCGAGTTCCAATATCCGTTAGCCAAGACAAGAACGATTTGTCGTGAGCCAACGTCCGTGTTCCCATACCTCCGGGAACCAAGATGATATCGGGATCGTTAAGCTCGCCGTACTCCAATTCTGCAGTCACTTCACCGCCTTGAGCGCTTCGGACGGGGCCAGTTCGCTCAGCTACCAGTTCAATTTTTACATCGGGGATTGCGCTGAAGAACTCTTTAGGGCCGAACGCATCAAACAACTCGAATCCGTCAAAAAGTATTACCGCGCGGTGCCTTTGAGTTTCTGCTGGTGGCGGGCCACTATCGAGGAGCGATGTCCAGGGAATGGACTACCGTGCGTTGCGAATCGCTGAAGTTATTGTCCGAGATGAGGTAAACACGATTGTTCCCTACTGGAGGCGCTGCAAAGGTCATGCCTTCCACGTTTTCGGGAGACTCCGGAACGCCTCTGGCGCCCGGATGTGCGCTATGACCGGTTTTCGAATCAACGAAGTCGAAGACCTTCTCGCGCTTGACTGCTACTTCGGTACCGTTGAGGCGTTCCCGGCCGAGAACGTTGGTAGCTCCGTTTACATCTAATCGGTAGATCTCTGCGCGGTTTCCTTGCTTGGGGATATATCCGCGTTGTAGGGCGTAAAGGTTTCCATCCGGGGACGTAGCCAGAGAAGCATATCCGCGGTCGGCTTTGGGGGCATACGTGGGATCTACGTCAACCACATATTCCGCGCTGGGCTTCCCTGTCGCAGTGTCGTAGACGGTTAGTCGCGTTTTGGATCCCGACTGGGGAGTATTGCTTGGTCCATCTTGCACCAGAGAGTTTTCGTTGATCGTGTAAAAGGTTTCTCCATCAGGAGAAATGGTCATCCCTTCTGGCCCCTTATTCGGGCTTATGCCTTTAGCTTCTTTAGTGTCCGGCGCATCTTCACGGTTGGGGACGTGGTACTGCGGGGGATGAATACGGCGTATCTCACGTCCGGTTTTGTCGGATTCGATGATGAGGGGGGAACGATTCTCTGTACCTTGTGACCCACCCTCTGTCGTCCACAACAGGTGCCCATTGGGCAATTGGCGGATCTCTTCCGCGTCGAATTCCTTAGGGTTGTACGCACTTCCATCTGGGTTGGTGAAAACCACCCGGCCGATGACTTGTGCCCGGCCACTGTTATCGATGTTCAATCGATATGCGCGGGTGGGACCATAATCGCCTTTGTCATCTGAGATGGCTAGATAGGAACCATCAGCAAGAGAGGTCAGTCCGGATAATCCGCCGACGCTAGGATCTTGAGTCGCCTTGCCGAGGTCGAACATGCCGTTATAGCGGGTTTGGTTTGTCGCGCCTGGGCTTGGAGCGCTAGAAGATGGGACAGCTGAATCTGCGGTGGTTGGGGTTGCTGAGATGGCGACTGTGGACCCGGTAACGAGAGTGGTGACAATTAGTGGGGGAGCAATCAGAGGGGCGATCCTCCGGTGGTGATTGGAACGAGTACGTATTTTCATACTCACTATGAAAACAGGTGGTATGCGTAGTGATGGTGGTCGCTCGCTATGCTGCTGCAGAATTTGCGGAAGGTTCGCCGGAAGTTTGGTTGTTGTTCATTTGCCTCCACGCCCTTCTTTCCATACTGCATCGTGGAAACGAACACAGGCAGGGTCCGCCGAGAGAAGAGGCGGCCCGGGTGTTGGCTCGGTACGAAAGGAAAGTGGTGACAGAAATTATCTGTAGTGCTCGAATTTATTCGTGTGTCCCGGACGCAACCAGTCTTTGCATCATCCGCTGCACAGATGGCGAGCGATCTGAACGACGTTATTACCGACGCTTTAGCGTGTTTGGGAGTCCCGAACCCTAGTGCGGTGGCGCGGCCGGTCTCTGCGCTTATCGGTGGTCTCACACTTGATACTGTCAGGCCTTATGGTGCTCTGACTGTCAATCAGTTCCGTTCGACTCTGCGGGGCGCGTTAGGCAATCTTCTTGTTATAGAGTGCTGATCGGCTCCAATAGAAACTAGCTTTCTATCCGCGTAGCAATAAATTCATCGCCAGATGGCCATGTTTTAACACCAAAAATCCAAACGGGAGCGAGAATAATACCTATAATCGCCACGACCATAGACATCCCCAGAGAAAAAACAGTGGCAAGAACTCCCCCGAGCAAGAATCCTGGGACCTCACCACCAAGCGCAATTGTTCGTTCTGTAGCCGCTATACTGCCCACTATAGAGTCGGGTGAACATTGTTGTCTTGCTGTATTAAATAAAACGATACACAAGACCATGCAGGAGCCGAAGATATATTCACCCAAACCAACTAAACTAATTCGCGCAATATTCGAATCGGAGTATTGGGCGAATAACATTAAAGAAATACTCAAGGCTGGGAGACCAATAGACATCGCGTAGAGGGTTCTGGCGTTCTTTGAGCAGAATGAAGTGCCCGCAGCTGCTGCTGCGGTAAGGCCTCCTACCGCTCCAGCTACTCCTACGACGGATAGAGCCCAAGGTCTGAAGTCCAGTATCCGTACGCAAAAAATCACGAAGACGGCCTGGAAAATAGAGCTAAAAAAATTGAAGTGGAAAGATGTAAGGGTAAGTTTCCGTAAAAAGTCATTACCAAATATATACTTAAGCCCACTTAAAGATGACCTTTGGCTCTCCTCTCTAGTAGAGACAGCGCTGCTTTCTTGCGTGGAGGAAAGTGCCTCGTTGTCTCTCTTTCGGCAATTGAGTAAGCGCCAAAGATACAAGGAAAGAATCAGAGCGAGGCCAAAGCTTAATGCGCCAATTGTCATCGTCCCTGCAAAAGTCAACAGAGTTAATGCGCCGCCACCTAGCGCAATTCCCCCTAATTCTGACATCACGCCGGAACTACGAAGAAGTGAATTTACCCTATTGAGGGACGTGGTACTGCGTCCCACTACGGATACGACGGTAGAGTTTACGCCTGCCTCGTTGATCAGGCTTGACACTCCGAGGATAAATAAGCAAATAAATAAGCTCGAGAAAGATGGTCGCGTAAAAAGAAAAACAGCGACCGAAATGCAGGCAATCAACCGGAGGAAGTTGGCAGCGGGAATTGTCTTAAAACCCGGCAAACGGTCTATGGATTCTGCCACCACAAGACCAAAGATCAATGCTGCAGCCGACTCCATCAGGTTGAGACATGCAACTTGCATTGGTGTGGCATGGAACATCTCGATGGCGATCAGTGGAATAGCGAATACTGCTACTTCCATTCCGATTGCGCCCCATAATTCAGCCCCGGCTAGCAATAATACGGGGCCTAGGGAGGATTCCTTACTGCTGTTTATTTTCAACTTGGACCGCCATAAAGTACCGTTCCCTGGACTGTCTAGGGTTCTGCTCCACGTAATGATAACGGTTACTTGTTAGATATTTTAAAGCCACAGTTCCAAACAAGGTTGGACGACTTTATTACTGACAACTAAGTGTGCTCAGAGGTAGCGACCCCTGGTGCGGTGACCCGGCAGGTCTCAGCGCTGATCGCTGGTCGGTTGACTGTGCAGCTTTATTCCGACGTAAAAGCAACGGAGAAATGAGTAAAGCCTTGTTAGTCTGGGTGCCATGCACCTAAGCCGGAGAGATCGGTTTCCCCACGGAGTCACACGACGTTTCAGCGAAGCGAAAGACCGTATCGACGCACTGCCTCCGGATAAACGGGGTACTTCTCGTCTTGTCGAACGAGTATTGGTATCTTCCCTGATCGGCGGTTGGTACGCCTCCGGTGGTATTGAATCGAAGCCGCGCCGGGTGGCTACGAAGGTAGGGATACTCGGATCCGCGTTCGCGGTGATATGGATGACGACAGAGTCGTCGGAAGACTCGACGGATGCGAACGCTAATTTTCCTGAGGCCGCCGTGTCTGAGGACCCTGGGCTGGAAGCCGCCGAGGGGGTGGGAACTTCGTCGTCGGAAAGTGAATCATCGCAGCCTACCCCGTCGAAAATTGATGAAAATAGAGCCCCAAGCTCGTGGGGCTGGGCACGATTGGGTCTGGCTGTTAGCGCCGTGGTGGGCTACTTCGTGGGATCGTTTTATTTCGCCCGCTTCATCAGGAGAAAAGCGCTGGCGTTCATCCGCGCACATATCACTGAGTCGCGGCCGTGGACGGTGTACGGAGTCCTCGTTGGCATTGTGTGCTTTGCGTTGAGCTTCAACGAGGATAAGCGCACCGCCAAACTCGACGCCAGACTGAAGGCGCTAGCCTAGATTTCCGCTGTGGAACGTAACGTCAGTCTGTATTGCAGGTTCCTTCCTTGAAACTTTTTCTCGAAACGAGCCGGTAGTGACTGAGCTTTTAGTGGCTTACGGCACCCACGTTATGGACGGGCGGAATCCTCAACCAGGGGTTCTCAGTACCAGGCAGGCTTGTCGCCGTCGGTACCCGGCTTGTCGATTCCGACGTTGGCGCGCGAGTGTGCAGCTGGGTCAGCGACGACGGACGCGATGAACGCAGCAACGGCCTTGCGCGACACCTCGGTTCCCTTGAACTGCTCATCACGCTGGGTGAGCTCGTAATCGGTCTCGTCCTTATTAGTCAGCCACGCTGGGCGGACGATCGTGTAGTCCAGGTCCGAGGCCTCAATAATGTCTGCTGCACGGCGGTAAATCGTCAGCGCCTCGTCGCCGATGGCCTCCCGGTTCCAGGTGTTAAATTTCTCGGGCAGCTCATCGTAAATTCCGAGCGCGTCGACGAAAATAAGGCGCGCGACCCCGGCCGCCTTCATGGCGTCGACAAGTGCGCGTGCCTGCTCGTCGAGGTTTCCTGCAAGGTTGGCATAAACAATGTCCTGGCCCTTGAGCGCTGCCCCGAGAGTGTCAGCGTCGAGCACATCACCTTCGACGACGCGGGCCCCGTCGGGAGCATCGACTTTGGAAGCATTGCGGGCAAACAGCGTGAGGTTGTCCCCGTGGCCGGCCTGGTCCGCGATCATGGGGATGGCGTGGCGGGCGATCTGGCCGCTGGCGCCTAGGACGATAACGTTGGTCATGCTAACTCCTTTGTTGTCTTGCTTTGTTGTGACATAACAACGCCGACTTAACAACGTCTACATGTCCGAGAGTATCGACGGTTCGAAATGTCATCCAGGGGTTGACAATGTTTGGGCGAGGGACTGTATTATTAATTTCATCAACCCCAGCCGTTGACCCTCCACCATACGGAGAGCGCCGATGACTGGGGTT
>NZ_JAUMTY010000044.1 GCF_030530965.1 Corynebacterium sp.
CTGACTTCCTTGTTCGGCTCCAGGTCCTTGTAGTGGACGAAGAAGTGCTCCACCTCGTCCTTAATGTGATCCTCGACGTCGTTGATGTCTTGGTACCGCTCGTAGCGGACATCGTCGATGACGCAGAGCAGCTTGTCGTCGCCACCTGCTTCGTCGGTCATCTTGAAAACACCGACCGGGCGGGCCTCAACGATCACGCCGGGGAATACCGGCTCAGGAAGAATGACCAGCGCATCGAGCGGATCGCCATCCTCACCGAGCGTGTGATCAATAAAGCCGTAGTCGGCGGGGTAAGCCATGGGGGTGAAGAGGTACCGGTCCAGGTAGACCTTGCCCGTTTCGTGATCGACTTCGTACTTGTTGCGTGAACCCTTCGGGATTTCGATCGTAACTTCAATACTCATAGGTCCTACTGTACTGAACCGCCGCGCAACCGGGGGTGCCACGCTGGAGAACCGGCGCATTTCTGCCTTTCTTTCTACTTTTCCGTCGCCGCGCATCAGGCTCGAAGGTGAAGTGTTCCGCGTTGTGTCCGGGGTCTCCGCTAAACTCACCACCGTGAAAAAAGGTAAGAAGAACTCTGGTGGGTCGACGGCCGTTCGTACTGGCTCTTTTCGACGTTCCGCTGTCTCTTCTGTCCTCACCGTGCTCACCATTATCGTGGTGGCGGCGGTGATCGTTGGGGCTGTGGTCATGTACCAGCAGCGCAACGCATACACATCGGCCAACCCGGCGGGGCCAGCCGATAGTGGCGTCTCCGTGTCTGGGCCGAACGCGGATGCCCCTATTCCCGACATCACGAAAGCCCTCCAGGGGCCGGCGTCCAATGGTGCTTTGGGTCAGTTGGCTGGCCAGGTGACCGACGCGTCCACCGGGAAGACGTTGTGGGAGAAGAATTCGTCCACCGCGATGGTTCCGGCGTCGTCAACAAAAATGATGACGACGGCGGCTGCGTTGTTAACTCTTGGCCCGAAGGATCGAGTTCGCACGGTGGTGAAACGTGGCACGAAGCCCGGGCAGATCGTGCTGGTTGGTGGCGGTGACGTGACGCTCGCTGCGTCGAAAGACAACGCGTTTTATACCAACGCCCCAACGATTCAGGACTTGGCGAACCAAGTGAAGAAGAACATGGGCGGCCAGCCGGTGACGAGCGTGGTGGTTGATAATTCACGTGCCGGCCAGGGCGATACCTTTAATTCGACGTGGAGCCGCGGGGATATCTCTGGCGGCAACGTGACTTCCGTGGACTCTGTCATGCTCAACGGGGGACGGCAGGATCCCAGCGACGCCGATTCCCCGCGAACAGACAATCCTGCGTTGGTCGCCGGACAAGCACTGGCTAATGCCGTGGGGCTTTCTAGCAGCAGTTCCGACGACGGTAACGGCGCTGACAATGGTGGCGATTCTGGCGACTCTGGTGAAGCTGACGAATCCAATGGCGAGGCGGTCAACTCGGGCGGAGGAGACGACAACTCCCAGGGAGTGTCCGTGTCCAAGAAATCCGTGGATACCGAGGATGGCGAACTCGGCGCTGTGGAATCGGCCCCGCTAGACATCAGGATCCACGACATGCTCGTGAATTCCGACAACATGGAGGCGGAGGCGATCGGTCGAGAAATCGCGAAGAAAGAAGGCAAGCCCTTGACCTTCGAGGGCGCGACGTCCGCGACGAAAGAGGTTCTTTCCCAGCACGGTTTCCCCCTCGAGAGCGTGGTCCTCAAAGACAATTCGGGAATGAGCCCGGATAACCGCATTACACCGCGCCTTCTCGACCGCATCATGGTCAAGGCCTCATCTCCGGTGACCAACGGGGGCGATTCGGGTTCGTCCTCGGCAGATAGCCAAAGCCATGATCTCCGGCCCATTCTCGACGGGCTGCCGGTTGCCGGCGGTAACGGGACCCTGGCCGGCCGGTTCACTCCCGGATCATCGTCGGGGCCCGGAGCAGGATGGGTTCGCGCGAAGACAGGAACCTTGGACGGTGTGTCTGCGCTGGTCGGAACGGTGATGAACCAGCAAGGCCGCGTCTTGACCTTCGCGTTTATGTCGAATGGCTCGGATATTGAGCCTGCCCGTTCTGCCTTGGATGATCTTGCGTCCGCATTGAGGATGTCGTCATAGGGAACGCGCCGTGACGAATACCGCCATGAACTCGAACTGCAGCGTGAATCAGAGTGGCGAACCCACGCCGTCTTATTCGCCACCCTCAACCAAACCCGGACCCCATGTGCTGCGCATCCGCCATGCGCTCGAAGAGTGGCACACAACCTGGAGTTCCCGGCTGACAGCGGCGGAGCAATCTGAGGCCGATGAAATTGGGTTTTCGTGCCTCATTGGATGTTCCGGTGGTGCTGATTCCTTATCTTTAGTGGGCTGTGCGGTCAAGCAAGGCTGGAGAGTCCACGCCGTGGTTATCGATCACGGACTCCAAGCGGGTTCAGCCGACGTAGCGACGCGAGCCGCGCACGTGTGCCAGGCCCTAGGTGCGAGCTCTCAGGTGGTAAGAGTGAGCCCTCGCGAGGCTACCGAAGCCGCTGCGAGAGAAGAACGCTACCGCGCCTTAGGTCAGGTAGCGAACGCTCGTGGTGGTCTTCCTGTTCTTGTGGCGCACACCGGCGATGACCAGGCAGAATCCCTACTCCTTGGGTTGGCGCGAGGTGCCGGACTAGGAAGCATCGCAGGAATGCCACCAATTCTCTTCCATCATCCCGTCGTTGACGCCGGAGCCACAGCGCTCGGGCGTCCGTTGCTTTCTGTTCGGCGAGAGAACACCATCGGAGCGTGCGCGGAACTAGGCATCACACCGTGGCACGATCCCACCAATACGTCCGGGGATAACCTCCGATCACGGGTCCGCACGCAGCTCATCCCGCAAATTCGCTCCGTTTTGGGGGAGGCTGCCGTCGATAATGCCATTGCCACCGCGGCCATGACCCGCACTGACGACGACTACCTGGCACAGCAGGCCGCCGACGCCCTCAAAGAATGTGAGTGCCACGGCGCCTCTGTAGATAACCCGGGCAGCTCCGACAGCACCGGCCTGGACATCGCCACGTATCTACGTCAACCGCACGCGTTGCGCGGGAGAATTATTAAACAGTGGCTTCATCACCGCGCCGGGCCGCTGACCAGGGCACACGTCACCGCGATCGATGCGCTGGCCACACAATGGCATGGGCAGGGGGGAGTCGCCATTCCTTGGGCGCGCACGCCCGCCCCGCCTGGACGCTTGCTCGTCGTTCGTCGTCACGATGAACTACAGCTGACCGCGGAGGCTACGCATGACCGTTAGTGTTCAGCGAAAATTGCCAGACGAGCGCCTATAAGCGACCATATATTTACGGACCACACAGACAACAACGCCACATGATCGAGAGCTAATGATGCAATCCCATCAACCCGTCCCCGTCCCCGAACACGGCTATGGCGACGATGTTGACCACGTCCTCATCACCGAAGAGCAACTCCATAACCGCATCGCAGAGATGGCCGATCGCCTCTCCGAAACCTACGCCGATGAGGACGACGACCTCATCCTGGTGTGTGTGCTCAAAGGCGCGGTGTACTTCATCACCGACATTTCCCGGCAGATGAGCATCCCGACGCAGCTAGAGTTCATGGCCGTCTCGTCCTACGGCAATGCCACCAGCTCATCGGGCGTCGTACGCATTCTGAAAGACCTCGACCGTGATATCCACGGGCGCAACGTCGTCATCATTGAGGACGTCATTGACTCCGGGTTAACGCTGCACTGGCTCATCAAGAACTTGAAGAGCCGGAAGCCTAACTCGCTGCGCATTGTCACGCTCCTCCGCAAACCCGAGGCCATCAAAGTGGACATTGATCTTTTCGACGTCGGCTTTGATATTCCCAACGAGTTCGTCGTCGGATATGGGTTGGATTATGCCGAGCGCTATCGTGACATCCCGTGGGTAGGGACGTTGAAACCCCAGGTCTACGAAAAATAGCCCAGGACAAACACACGGACAACTGAACACGACGATGTCGACGCCGGAGGACGCGTAACCCGGAGGACGTTGAGGTCGGAACAGGTGAGTGGCGGACGAATCCGCACTGTTCGCGCACAGCGAACGCCTGTCTGGCCGACGTGTCCTAGGGTTCGACTACCCTGGTAGCAATCGCCACCGTACCTGCGACGACAGGTATTCATATTTTTCCCAATGAGAGGTTCCATGGACCGCAAGAAAGTCATGCGCATAGCGACGGTCATCGCTATCATCATGCTCGGGATTTTCGCTTTCTCGGTGTTCTCTAGCTCGACGCGCGGGTATCAAGATGTCGATACCTCCGTCGCCCTGAAGCAGCTCAAAGACGGCAACGTCAAAAAAGCCCAAATCAACGACAGGGAACAACAGCTCCAGCTAGACCTGAAGAAGAAAATTGACGAGGGTGACCACAAGGACGTCGACAAAGTCATAGCGAAATACCCGGCCAGGGCGTCGGATCAGGTTTTCGACGCGGTTCAGAAATCCAATCCTGAGAGCTACACAACCAAGGTGACGCAGGATTCATGGCTGGGCCAGATGCTCGCCGTCCTTGGCCCCATGATCCTCTTCTTCCTGTTGATCATGTTCTTCTTCTCCCGCATGCAGGGCGGATCCGGCATGGGTGGCATGTTCGGCTTCGGTAAATCCAAGGCCAAAGAACTGACCAAGGACATGCCGAAAACCAACTTCGGCGACGTCGCTGGTGAAGAAGAAGCCGTCGAGGAACTCACCGAAATTCGTGACTTCCTCCAAGGGCCGGAACGGTATGAACGCCTCGGTGCGAAAATCCCGCGTGGCGTTCTGCTCTATGGACCTCCCGGTACCGGTAAAACCCTGCTGGCCCGCGCGGTCGCGGGTGAAGCCGGCGTACCTTTCTATTCCATCTCCGGTTCAGACTTCGTCGAAATGTTCGTCGGTGTGGGTGCATCCCGCGTTCGTGACCTGTTCACACAGGCCAAAGAGAACTCGCCGTGCATCATCTTTATCGACGAGATCGACGCCGTCGGGCGTCAACGCGGCTCGGGAATGGGTGGTGGCCACGACGAGCGCGAGCAAACGCTGAACCAGTTGCTGGTCGAAATGGATGGCTTCGGTGACCGCCAAGGTGTCATCCTGATCGCTGCGACGAACCGGCCGGACATTCTGGATCCCGCGCTGCTGCGCCCGGGGCGTTTTGACCGGCAGATTCCGGTGACAAACCCCGATCTTGCAGGCCGTGAGCAGATTCTCCGTGTTCACGCCAAGAACAAGCCCTTGGGCCCGGACGTGGACCTCAACTCGTTGGCTAAGCGAACCGCCGGTATGTCCGGTGCGGACCTGGCCAATGTGCTCAACGAAGCAGCGCTCCTTACCGCGCGTGTGAACGGCAATATCATCACCGCCGACGCACTCGAAGAGGCGACCGACCGCGTTGTCGGTGGACCGCGTCGAAGCTCGAAGATTATCTCCGAGCACGAGAAGAAAGTCACCGCCTATCACGAAGGTGGGCACACGCTTGCCGCGTGGGCGATGAAAGATATCGAACGCGTGTACAAGGTGACCATTCTGGCCCGCGGGCGGACAGGTGGCCATGCCATGACCGCCAGCGAAGACGACAAAGAAATGTACAACCGAGCAGAGCTTTTCGCGCGGTTAGTCTTCGCTATGGGCGGTAGGTCCGGTGAAGAGCTCATTTTCGGTAACCCGACGACGGGGGCCTCCGCGGATATCGAGCAGGCCACGAAAATCGCCCGTGCCATGGTGACCGAATACGGCATGAGCCCCGACCTCGGAGCCGTGAAATACGGTGAGGAACAAGGCGACCCCTTCTCCGGGCGGGGAAGTGGCGGAAAGCTGGAGTACTCCGATGATGTCGCGGCGACCATTGACAAACAGGTGCGCTACCTCATTGAAAAAGCCCACGACGAGGCCTATGCGATTCTGAAAGAAAACCGCGAAACCTTCGACCTCTTGGCCCAGAAGTTGCTGGAGAAAGAAACTCTGCGCCGCCCTGACCTTGAAGCGATCTTTACGAATGTGAAACCGCGCGAGCGGCTGGAAATCTTCACGAATGAAGACGTCCTCCACCCGAAGGATGACAAGGATCCCGTCAAGACCCCCGTGGAATTAGCACGTGAACGTGGCGAAGAGCCACCTAAGCGGCACGATTTCCTTGAGGCCTCTCGGCAGGCACGACGTGAACGCGAATCCGCTGCCAACCAGGCGAACGCTCAGTCGGTAAATGCTGGTAGCACTAATAACGCAGGGGGTGCTGGCCAACAAGGCTCGGTCCAGCAGGGACCTGGCGCGCAGGGTTCGGGTGCGCAGGGCTCCGACGCCCGAGGCTGGTCGGCGAACGATGCCACGACTGGTGCGAATGGCAACTCCAACGCTGGATATGAAGGCCAAACGACGGTCATACCTCGCAATAATGGATCGTCGAATTACGGGAGCTACCCAGCCGGAACGTCAACGAACCAGCAGACACCGGGCTCCACCAATGACGATGGAACACCCGTCTACGGTGGAACCCCACCGCCCGCCGGATGGACCGCCCCGGGATGGCCACCATCCGATCGTGCCCCCCGGTACTCGGAATCAGGTGAGTCCCAGACCCCTGGTGCTCATCAGGCAGGTGCCCGCCACTCTGCTGAAAACCGCGGCACCACAGCAGGGCAACCGGGTCAGCACCCAGGAATGCAGAACTACGGCGTCGGCCAACCAAGTGAACCCGCTGATAACGGGCTCCACGGTTTCCGATTCCCGGAGAATGAGCGTCCAGACCACCCGTGGGACGATGGGCGCCACAGCACCGGGGAACAGAACTCGAGCGACGACGGGCACAACCACGACGCCTCTGGCTACAAATGGTCCGATCACAACGGTTCGTCCGAGCAAGGCAACCGCCGTGAAGACGGTGACCACTAATGGCCGTCGACCATGAACGGGCGCGGGCAGCCGTCCGCGACCTGTTAATCGCCGTGGGGGAAGACCCCGATCGCGAAGGACTCGTTGACACCCCCGAGCGCGTCGCACGAGCCTACGAAGAAATCTTCGCCGGCCTCCACCAGGACCCGTCAGAAGTTCTCACCAAGACCTTCAACGAAGATCACCGCGAACTCGTGCTCGTCCGGGACATTCCCGTGTACTCCACCTGTGAACACCACCTGGTGCCGTTCTACGGGAAAGCCCACATCGGGTACATTCCGGGGAAATCGGGGAAAGTCACCGGACTCTCCAAACTGGCCCGGCTGGTTGACCTCTACGCCAAACGACCACAAGTGCAAGAACGCCTGACCAAGCAGGTCGCGGACGCCATGGTGAAGCGCCTCCAACCGCAGGCGGTCATCGTCGTCATCGAATGTGAACACCTGTGTATGGCGATGCGAGGTATCCGCAAACCCGGGGCGACAACCACTACGTCCGCGGTCCGGGGTGGGTTCCAAACGAACCCCGCCAGCCGCGCCGAAGTACTCAGCCTCATCCGCGGATAACTCGCCAGCGTCGGAGCACACGCACCACAACAGGCGGAAGGAGCCAAACAAACATCATGGATGCACCGCGCACACACGTGATGGGTGTCCTTAACATCACCGACGACTCCTTCTCCGACGGCGGCCAATGGCTTCCCACCGACCTCACGCGCCCCGACATTGCCGTCACCCACGCCCGCGACATGATCCGCGACGGAGCCACCATCATCGACATCGGCGGCGAATCCACCCGGCCCGGTGCCGTCCGCGTCACCGAGCAGACCGAACTTCAACGCGTCATCCCCGTCGTCGAAGCCCTCGCGAACGACGACGTCATGCTCTCCGTCGATACCATGCGCGCCACTGTCGCCCGACAAGCCGTCCAAGCAGGGGCGACGCTCATCAACGACGTATCCGGAGGGCTGGCCGACCCGGACATGATCCGCGTCGCTGCGGATACCGGCGCATACCTGTGCCTCATGCACTGGGAAACCGACCGCTTCGGCGACGCCGACTCCCACGGTGCAGCCGGAGCCAACCAGGGCGCCGACCACGGACCGCAGTTCGTCCAACGCGTCGTCGAGTTCCTTCGTCAGCGCGCCACGTACGCCAGCGAGCACGGCGTCGACAAGGGAAGAATCATCATCGACCCCGGAATCGGGTTCGCCAAATCGGCGCTCGGCAACTGGTCGCTGTTGCACGGCCTCGACCAACTCACCGAGCTCGGATACCCTGTGCTCATCGGAGTTTCCCGAAAACGTTTCCTGACCAGCCTCATCGCCGGATCCGACGGCATCCCCACCGCTCCCGCCGACGCCGACGCAGCCACCGCAGCCGTCAGCGCACTGGCCGCCAGCCAGGGGGCGTGGGCCGTCCGCGTACACAACGTGCGCCCCAACGTGGACGCCGTCAAAGTCGCCCACGCCTGGGCCACCGCCCACGGACCCGACGTACCCCAAGGATGGAGAGCACGACGTGGCTGACCGAATAGAACTCACAGGCGTCGAGGTGTACGGGCACCACGGGGTATTCCCGCACGAAAAACGCGATGGCCAGCGGTTTCTCACCGACGTCACCGTGTGGACCGACTTCCGACAGGCCGTCGCCACCGACGACCTCACGCACACGATCAGTTACGCCGACATCGCCGACCTCATCCACGCCACCGTCGGCGGGCCCAGCCGCGACCTCATCGAAACCGTCGCCAGCGAGATCGCCGACACCCTCATCCTCAACAACCGGGTCCACGCCGTCGAAGTCACCATCCACAAACCCGACGCGCCCATCCCACACCCCTTCTCCGACGTCGCCGTCGTCGCACGTCGAAGCAGAAAAGACCTCCGCCACGTCGTCCTATCCTTCGGCTCCAACATCACTGCCGACGGGATCACGCCGCGCCAACGAGTGGAACGTGCCATGCACTGGTTTGAGACCAGCGCGGACTACCGCCTTATCGCCACGTCCTCGCTGTACGCGACACCAGCCTGGGGCGGCGTCGAGCAGGACGACTTCATAAACTCCGTCGCCGTCGTCGAAACCATGAAAACACCCCACGACATTCTCGACGACGCGCACGAACTCGAACGTGAGGCGCACCGCACGCGCGAGGTTCATTGGGGGCCAAGGACCCTCGATATTGACCTCATCACCAGCATTAACAACGGGGCCGAAGAACACTACGACACCGACGACCTCACGCTTCCGCACCCGTGGGCACACCAACGTGCCTTCGTGCTCAAGCCGTGGTTGGAAGTGGAACCCCACGCCCGGTTAGGGCGGCAGAGTATTGCGTCCCTGCTGGATAACCTGGATTCCCGCGAGGTAGAAGAGGTGAAACCGCAATGACCTCCACCAAACCCACCTACCTTGTGGCCACCGCACTCATCGTCGGGTTCGGCGCGTTCATGCTGGTCTGGCGTTTTTACGGCTCCATACCGGGGTTCAACCTGACGCTCCCCGTCATCCTGATCGTGCTCGCAGTCATCTGCACGATCGCGGGATTCATCATCAGGAAGCGCATCGCCGATAACGAAGTCGGGCAAGATCGATCACAAATACACCCGCTCACCATCGCCCGATGCTTCGTGATGGGAACGTCCACAGCGTGGTTCGGGTCCATTTGCGCAGGATCGTACGCGGGTATCGCCGTCTACCTGTGGATCAATTACAGCCGGCTGATCGCCGCCCGGGAGGACACTCCCGCCGTCATCGTCGGACTAATTGCCGCCATTCTCGTTGCCGCATCGGGTTTATGGTTGGAGCGTTGTTGCGGGGCACCCCCACCAAACGATGAAGATACGCAGTCTAGCAATGTAGTGTGGAGTTCATGACCGGCCCACAGCAATCCCACGATGGTTACGACAGCTCCAACAACCAGGGACACTATGACGACCAGTCGCCTGATTATCGCGACGATTACCCGCACGCCAACACAGGTGGTAGCGGGAAGTTTTCCTTCGCGGCCATCGTCGTCATGCTGGTCTTTGCCGTTGTTGCGACGATCCTCATGCTCTTTACGGACAGTGAAACATGGACAAAAATCGCTGTTCTGTGTGCCCTCTGGGCCGCCATCGTCGGGTGTATTGCTGTAGCGCGGCTGCGGAAACAGGTGGATAACCAGCAGCGGGACACCGATAACCTTGAGCGCCTGCACCAGGCGGAGCTCGAGCGTGAGCTGGCCACCCACCGCGAGCAAGAACTCATCCTGGAGCAGAACTACTACGACTCGCTGCAGGAACAAGAGCAGAACACGCTGGCCGATATTCGCGCGGAACTCACCGTGCTTCGGGAAAACCTGTCCGCCATGATGGGCACCGATCTGGACACCGAGCGCACCGCCCTCAAGGCCGAGGCGCAGCGCATTCTGGAATTGGAACGCGACAGCAAAGATTCATCATCGACGACGGAAGCGCGCACGAGTGGGTCGACGTCCCGGACGTCATCTGTGCCGGCGTCGCACACGCCATCGGGTAAGCGTGGGCAGAACCGTGGTGGAGCTGGGCAAACGCGAAGTGCTGGGAAGCCATCGGGGGCTGGGAACACGGCGGCCGCTCAGCCGGGGCGCACGAACCAGTCCTCGTCTGGATCACGAGCAGCCGATTCGACCTCCACACAGCAGGGTGATAATTCCCTGCGCACGGGTTCATTCAATGCAGTGAAGTGGACCGCTCAGCCATCGCGCCGTTCAGGCTCGGGATACTCCGCGGATCAAACCACGGTGTTGCCTTCTGTGGAGAAGAAATCGAACCCACAGGCGCAGCGGTCGACCGGGTACGGGGCATCGCAGCAGCGGGCATCTCAGCCTTCACAGCAACAGCGGCCACAGCAGTCTCGGACGCAGCAACAACAGCCAACCCAACAGCAGCCTGACCGCGCGGCTCAGAACAACCAGCGGTCGAGCGCGCCCCAGGGAAGCGCGGTGTACCGTGGCGCAGACCGTGACAACTCGCAATTCTTTGCATTCGGCTCGGGTTCGTCGCCAGCATCCTCGGCCCAGCCTGCGTCTGGATCGTCGCAGCCGCAACCGTCTCGAACAGAATCGACGCCATATGTTGGTTCTCATCGCGGACCTAACCCGAACGCCAATTCCACGCAGAGTCGAAGCACCACACAAAGCGGCAGCACCACGGGCGGATCTCGTCGAAACACGGATCCCGATACAGGTTCCTTCGCGGCGTTCGGTTCGGGCCGCTCCTCGGCGCCGTCCTATGACCGCACCCACGCCCCAACTACGGGCGGTTTCCGGGCGCAATCACCCAGCTCAGGGTCCGCACCTGCATCTGTTAGCCAGGCGGGTGGCCGCTCTCCGCACGAGGGCATGTTCACGGGGAGCCAGAATTATGGCTCGTCGGCAAGTTCGTCGAACACCCCCGACCTGCGAGGTCGTCACGAAGGGCCACAGGATTCATCGTCGGGCGGCCGTCGGCGTCGGGCAGATAACGGAGACTCAAGCCAAAACGTCACCGTCGCATCTTTACTTGAACAGCTGAAGAAGAATAGCGAGAAGTAATAACCCACCATGTCTACACCGACGAATCCCGGGTTTGCGGCCGGCGAGCTGCGTGTTCATGATTCCGCTGAGACATTCGCGGCAACGACGAGGGCGTTGCGTAAAACCGGGAAGCGTATTGTTCTTGTCCCCACCATGGGAGCTCTGCACGCGGGGCACCGCGCTCTCCTCCGTGCAGCGCACAGACTTCCCGGGGCCGTGGTGGCGTCGTCAATTTTTGTGAATCCGGCGCAGTTCGATAACCCCGATGACTTCGAAAAATACCCCGTGACGCTGCAGCGTGACCTGGATATCCTTCGTGAGGAAGGTGTGTCCCTCGCGTTCACGCCTAAGGCTGAGGACATGTACCCTCACGGGACTCGGACGATGGTCCACCCTGGGCCCGTCGCTGAGGGGCTCGAGGGGGATCGCGATGGGCACTTTGTCGGTGTGGCCACGGTGGTCTCCAAGTTGCTCAATCTATCCCACGCCACGGATATCGTGATGGGGGAGAAGGATTATCAGCAGCTGGTGATCATTCAGCAGCTGGTCACGGACCTCAACATGGAGGTCACGGTGCATGGGGTGCCGATCGTGCGGGAACATGATGGGCTGGCGCTCTCGTCGCGTAACGTTCGCCTGGATCCCGAGGCCCGCGTCACCGCGACGGCGATCTCGGCCGCGATGACCGCTGCGCTATACAAAGCAAAAGATGGCGCTCGCGCTGTCGAGGCGGAAGCACGGCGGATCATGGAGGGCGAAGGCATTGATGTGCTCTACGCCGTCGTTCGCGGGAAAGACTTGGGGCCGGCTCCCGAGAATGGGGAGGGGCGACTGCTCGTCGCCGCGAAAGTCGGAGGCGTGCGGTTGATCGATAACACCGGCGTCATGTTGGGGGAGCTTCCCGCCGACAGCCCTGAGACAGCCGACGACACCACCGTCCCCCACTAAGCCCACTAAGCCCACCATCGCACGCAAAGCCCGCTAGGGACGGCCCACCGGTTGCCTGTGAGGCAAGGTCAGCTACTCTTTATCGCGTGAGTAAAGCGACGAAAAACCAGGATGTCCCAGAGCAAGTTAAAGTTCGCAAGGCAAAAAGGGAGCGGTTGCTCTCCGAGGGAACTGCGCCGTACCCAGTCGACGTCGAGCGCACCCACACGCTGAAACAAATTCGCGACGCCTTCGTCGTCGATGAAGGCAAAGCGGGGACCACCGAACAACGTGCCGACGGCACCGTTCGTCGTTATTTAGGTATCGGTGATGAAACGGACACTGAGGTGGCCGTGGCCGGGCGTGTGATTTTCATGCGCAATACCGGCAAGCTGTGTTTCGCCACGCTGCAAGAGGGGGACGGGACGCAGCTCCAGGCGATGCTATCGCTCGCCGAGGTGGGGGAGGACGCCCTCAAACGCTGGAAGTCCGACGTCGATATGGGCGACTTCGTGTCCATTCGTGGTCGCGTGGTGTCGTCGCGCCGCGGCGAGCTGTCGGTGTTCGCATCGACCTGGACATTGGCGTCGAAAGCGCTGCGCCCCCTGCCCGTATCCTTCGCCGACATGAATGAGGACACCCGCATCCGCTACCGCTACACCGATCTGATTATGCGGGACGACGCCCGCCGCATGATGATCACCCGCGTGACCGTCGTGCGCGCTGTGCGTGAATACCTCCAGGGCCTGGGCTTCCTTGAGGTCGAGACTCCCATGCTGCAGACGTTGCATGGTGGCGCGGCCGCGCGTCCGTTTGTGACGCATTCCAACGCTCTAGACATGGATCTTTATCTGCGCATTGCGCCGGAGCTGTACCTCAAGCGCTGCGTCGTCGGCGGTATTGAGAAGGTTTTCGAGGTCAACAGGAATTTCCGGAACGAGGGGATCGACTCCTCCCACAGCCCGGAGTTCGCCATGTTGGAAACCTATCAGGCCTACGCGACGTATGACGATAACGCCGCCTCCACGCAGGGCCTGATCCAGCACTGCGCGCGCGCCGTCAACAAGCTGGTTCACGACAACTGGGACCCGGAGCAGGACCCGGATTCGCTGGTTGTCACTCTTGCCGACGGTTCCACCTACGACTTTGGCGGCGAGTGGCCGAAGCTGGACATGTACGACAGCTTGAACGAGGCTTTGCAGCGCAAGTTCCCAGGCCAGCCCGAGGTGACCATTCATTCGACCGTCGACGAATTGAAGGCCATCGCGGAGACGATCGGTGTGGAACCGGGTACCGGATGGGGCCACGGGAAATTCGTCGAGGAAATCTGGGAAGAGCTGTGTGCTGACCAACTGGATGGGCCGGTGTTCGTCCGTAACTTCCCGGTCGAGACGTCCCCGTTGACGCGCGATCACCGGTCGAAGCCCGGTGTGACCGAAAAGTGGGATCTTTATGTCCGCGGTTTCGAGTTGGCGACGGGTTATTCCGAGTTGATCGACCCCGTGATCCAGCGTCAGCGCTTTGAGGACCAGGCCCGTTTAGCTGCTGGTGGCGATGACGAAGCCATGGTCCTGGACGAGGACTTCCTTCAGGCGATGGAGCAGGGAATGCCCCCGACGGCGGGAACCGGAATGGGCATTGACCGCTTGCTGATGGCATTAACCGGGTTGGGGATTCGGGAGACCGTGCTGTTCCCGTTGGTGAAGCCGGAGCGGTAATAGGTGAAGCGGTAAGTAGCGTGCCGTAATCCTCGCGTTGTAATCCGCGTGTCGTTGCCCTGGGTGAGTACTCACCTGGGGCTTTTCTCGTGAGCTCGCTTTCAGTGGGGCCCTGATCGTGGCTTTGTCGGTTTTCTTTCGTAATTGTGATACCGATCACGAACTCGTGCGTTATGCTTATGTAAGCTTCCTGGCAATGCATCGTCGACCGGTGCGTGGCCGATACGAACGACCGAAAGGCCTTTAATGTCTTCAACGAATGAACGCGACAATGGCTCTGGCTCCGCGGCAGGCGCCCGCAACAACGCTGCAAAATCCCGCGGCAAGAACTCTGACGGCAACGACTCAACCGTCGGGAAAAATAGCATTAAGCGGGACGCGATGGGCACGGCGATGCGCCTGTTGACGCGAGTGACCGGCTCCGATTTCGCCGCAAAGTATGGCCTCAATGAACGCATCGACCGCATTGCCTATGAGTCGACGAAGACAGGCATGAAGTCTCTCGGCGCGGCCACCCGCGAATTTAAGCGGGTCACCAGCGGGCAGTCCCCGATCCGCCTCCCCTTCCTCGGCTTGGGGGACGATAAGAAGATTGGCGACGAAAAACCCGACGCCGAGGCCGAGGAAAAGGCTGCGGAATCCAAGAAGATCGTGTGGGACCTCACGCCCGATGAGGACCAGGAGATGATCGTCGAGACGATCAAGGATTTCGCCGAGAAACGCATTAGCCCGGCGGCCCACGATGCCGACGAAGCGGCAGCAGTCTCCGAGGACCTCCGCAAAGAGGCGCTCGGCCTGGGCATTTCTATGGTGAACGTGCCGGAGGAATTCGAGGGAATCGCCACCGGGTCCAATCTCACCACGAATTTCCTCGTCACTGAGGCGCTGGCCCACGCGGATCCGGGCATTGCCCTCTCCGTGATGGCCCCGGCCGGTGTCGCCGCGACCTTGACCGCGTACGGCTCGGACGAGCAGCAGCGCACGTATTTGCCGGCGTTCGCGGGCGAGGACATTCCGATCTCCGCGGTGTCCGTCGCCGAGCCACAGCCGCTGTTCGATCCTTTCTCCTTGTCGACGACTGCTCGCCGCGAGGGCGATGACGTGGTGATCGAAGGCGTCAAGGCCCTGGTTCCCGACGCTGGTAACTGCGAACTGTTCGTCGTCGCCACCATGCTTGACGACGCTCCGACGCTGGTTATCGTCGAATCCGATGCTGATGGCGTCGTGATTGAGCCCGACCCGAGCATGGGATTGCGCGCGGCAGGATTGGGACGGCTGCTTTTGAACGACGTGCGTGTTCCCGCGTCGAACATTCTTGGTGGGGCGGATCGTTCTGCCGAGGACAGGGAGAGCGACTACCGGAACATTATTCGACGGTCCCGGTTGGGATGGGCCGCGTTGGCTGTGGGGGCATGTTCGGCGGTGCTGGACTATGTGAAGCCGTACGTCAACGAGCGTCAGGCGTTTGGTGAACCGATTTCTCACCGTCAGGCGGTGGCGTTCGCGGTGGCGAATATCCGCATTGAACTCGATGGCATGCGTTTGGTCGCGCTGCGTGGTTGTTCCCGCGCGGACCAGGGACTGACGTTCCACCGCGAGGCAGCTCTGGCCCGTGACCTGGCGGCCGAGAAGGGCATGGCGATCGGGTCAGACGGAGTCCAGTTGCTGGGTGGTCATGGTTACACCAAGGAGCATCCCGTGGAGCGGTGGTACAGGGATCTGCGTGCAATCGGCGTCGCTGAAGGAACGATCGTTCTGTAAACGGACAGCCAGAGCCGGCGTGAGCTGGCACTTGGCCCGCGATGCACGCACACATGAACACGATGTTGTCAACCGAATAAAACCCGCAGCGTTGAACGCTTTTATGTGACCCCGGAGGGACACAATCATGATTAACCTAGAACTTCCTGGCTTCTTGAAGAAGGGTGCGAACCCTGGCCACCAGGCGGCCGCCGAAATCTTCCGACCCATTTCCCGCAAGTACGACCTCGCCGAGCACGAGCGCCCCGTCGAACTGGACACCATGGCCAGCATGGTAGAAGGCATGGCCGACGCTGGCCGCGGAATGGCAGGCGCGTCGGGTGGTCGTGGAGATAAGAAGAAAAAGTCCGACGGCATCCGCAATGGCGGAAATATGGCCGCGGTGCTAAACGTGTTGGAGCTGTGCTGGGGCGATGTGGCCCTCACGCTGTCCATCCCGTACCAGGGCCTCGGAAACTCCGCCATCGCGGCCGTTGCGACGGATGAGCAGTTGGAGCGCATTGGCAAGGTGTGGGCGTCGATGGCCATCACCGAGCCTGGTTTCGGCTCGGACTCCGCTGCTGTGTCAACAACAGCAACTCTCGACGGCGACGAGTACATCATTAACGGTGAAAAGATCTTCGTGACGGCCGGCGAGCGCTCCGACCACGTCGTCGTGTGGGCGAGTGTGGATAAGTCCAAAGGTCGCGCGGCTATCAAGTCGTTCGTCGTTCCGAAGTCAGCCGACGGCTTCACCGTGGAACGTTTGGAGCACAAGCTAGGTATTAAGGCGTCGGATACCGCGGTATTGCGCCTGGATAATGTGCGCGTTCCGAAGGAGAACCTGTTGGGTTCGCCAGAGGTGAGCACGAAGAAGGGCTTCGCCGGAGCGATGGCGACGTTCGACAACACGCGTCCGCTGGTTGCGGCGATGGCTGTCGGATGTGCCCGTGGTGCGTTGGAAAAGCTCCGTGAGGTGCTGGAAGACGCTGGTGAGGTCATTGATTATGACAAGCCGAAGTATGCTCAGTCGGCTGCCGTCGCGGAATATCTGGACTTGGAGAGCGACTGGGAAGCCGCGTACCTGTTGACGCTGCGTGCGGCGTGGATGGCGGACAATAAGAAGCCCAACACCAAGGAAGCGTCGATTGCGAAGGCGAAGGCAGGGCGCGTCGGTACCCATGTCACGCTCAAGGCCGTGGAATTGGCTGGGCCGTGGGGCTACTCCGAACGCGAACTGCTGGAAAAGTGGGGGCGCGATTCCAAGATTCTGGACATCTTCGAGGGAACGCAGCAGATCCAGCAGTTGGTTGTTGCCCGCCGTGAGCTGGGACTGAGCTCTAAGGAACTGAAGTAGTGAGGTAAGCGGAGTAGTGGGCAACGACGTGCCCAGACCACGCTGAGGCTTTCTTGACAGTGGGCGCGGGGGACGCCCACTCAGGAACAGTACGAGGCATGTCCCACTGGCCGACTAGTCTTAAAATCACGAAACAGCCCAGTGATGGGACTAGTTAAAAGGGGGGATTCGGGACAAATGACCACAATTCAACCAGTTGTCTTCCGTTGCTCCGAAAACCAGGATCCGCAGTGGGAAGCCTATGGGGTTACCCAATCCGCATACGGTTCGGGTAACACTCTTGCCGAAGCGCGTAATGACGTGAAATCCGCTCTTGCACTGCTACTCGACGTCTCACAAGATTCGATTGAGACCGAAGAATTTCACGAACGCTGTGTCCGCGCGGCTGACGACGCATATCCAGACATATGGGTGCGCACGCGACAAGATCGCAATGGAAACAAGATGCTAACCCGTCGCCATATCGTCGACGCGGTCGAAAAAGAACTAATCACCCATTCCGAGTATGTCCATATTTTCGATAATGGGTACGCCTCAACAGGGGATATTATCGCTGTTGTCGCACTCCCGGACGATATCCTCAGCGATGTTCTTAATCAGATTGGCACCGCGGACCGCGTCTACCTATGCATGCCAGTTGGAGACAACATTCAATGGCAGACTGTTTTCACAACAGAGGCAGAAGATAAGCCGATGGGTGCGACGCCAATTGCAAACCTTCCACTCAGAGCTTCAGCGACTGTTGCCGACTTTATGAAGGCGACCGGCGCGATGACAGATCGCGCAGCGAATTACCTCGTAGCGGCCTAACGATAACCGCGCTATTTTCTTCAATGGTCCTCCTCACGGTCACGGAGAAGGGGCGTCCTCATATTTAGTTGGTCACGGTGTTTATGGTGGGCGGCTCAGCGTGAAATTTGGTTGTGTTAGTGGGGTTGTTGGTGTGTATGACGACAGCCCCGCCACATCTGCAGACACGTAGCTAGGGACGTTAAGTAGAGTATCCACTCATGATCTTCTTAGGTGCAGTTGTTGCTGCTCTTGCGGCCCTCCTTCATGTGTTCATCTTTTATTTAGAGTCGGTGGCGTGGACTGGTTCTCGCGCGCGATCAGTATTCGGGATGAGTGAAGACGAAGCAGTATCCACAAAAGAACTAGCGTTTAACCAGGGTTTTTATAATCTATTTCTCGCCCTCGAGGTGTTCGTGGCCCTCGGTTTCTTGGTCGCCGGAGCGACGGCCGTCGGCGGTGCTTTAGCCCTCGCCGGCGTGGGGTCGATGCTTGCTGCGGCGCTCGTTTTGTGGGTGTGGTCGCCCGACAACCGCAGTGCAGCCGTCAAGCAGGGGTCACTCCCTCTGCTCGCCGTCATTCTCATCACCATCGGACTCTGCGCATAACAAAAGTGCTGTAGCGCTGCAGGTAACTCGTGAGCGCTGCGGAAAACTACAGCACCTACGTCGTACCCGTAATTTTCACCCGAAAAATCCCATAAAGAACCCGGAAAGAACACGAAAATCTCCCAAAGAACCCGGAAACGAGAATAAGCGGGTTCGTTATACTGTCGGCATGGCTTCTTCGC
>NZ_JAUMTY010000045.1 GCF_030530965.1 Corynebacterium sp.
TAGCGCGACTCGTTCGCATCGAGTAGGTCAGGGGTTCGATTCCCCTATGCTCCACAAACATTGTTTTCCCTGGTCACGATTGACCAGGGATTTTCGCATATCTGCAGGTGAGGGCACTGATGCTGCCTCATCATCCACTACACAAAGCGAGCTAACTACCCTGCTTCGGCAAGAATATGGCAACGGGGCCAGAGCTAGCACGTCGGTAGCGCCCATTACGACGCGGACAACGCGGTAGTTCTTGGCCCCGAAAGCAGCGGTTTTTTACCCCACACGACGGATGTGCGTCACGCTTGCGCGCCCATCACCGTCTGTCTCGTAGCGATCGTACTGACGGTCGATGTACTCGCCGTCGTCCTGCATGTCATCCGGTTCCTCAACACCGAAGTAATCAGCAGCGTCCACGTACTCCAGCTCAGCCAACTCCGGATCGGTGTCATTCGTTTCAATAACAGTGCCAGCTGGTCGACGTAACCGCGACGACACAGCCCGATCATCATGATCATCTTCGGCGTTCCGGACACCCATCCGGGCACGCCGCATCCGGCGAAGGCGACGAGCCGCCAGGCGCTGCTCCTCAATGGCCTGCTTCCGCAAGAACGCGAGGTACACACCGGTAGCGACAGCGCCGACCACCGCGCCGGCCCACATAGCACCACCGAACGCAAAGCCGAGGACCAACAGAACAACCGTCACCGCAGCCAAGCCGAAGAGCACACGCTTACGCTGGGTAAACCGCCGCCGGGCATTTCTCTGGGCGAGCTCCGGGTCATACACACCCCGCCCACGCCGGCGGTCCACATACGCCCGATCCTCATCCGTCACCGCAATGTCGTCATATTCAGAACGTGCGAGTTCCTCGAGCTCTTCATCTGATAAAGCGTCCAGCCCGTCGTCGAAAAGCATGGTGCTTGAGCGCCGTTGAGCTTCACGACGCTCCTCGCGCTCATCGTCTGATTCATCCGCAAAGTCGTACGCGTGCTCAAATGCCGGGTCGCCATCGCGATAATCCACGACGTCCTCCGGGCGATCATAGGCATCCGGGAATTTTTCCCTGTCTTTCGCCACGGCGTCGTCGGACCCGAAGTCGCGGCCATACACGATTGAGGTATGGCCTTCGCCGGAGAGCACATCATCAGCCGATTCCTTGTCGACGGAAACCGGGCGACTGCCCCGCCGGGAACCGCGTTCCTGAGACGAAGCCGCCTCCGCAGATTCCAGCTCGGGAACACCCTGGACTGCTCCCGATGAATCCATAATGACGTCACCATCGACAACGCCCACCGGGACGCTCGATTTCTCGCCCGATGCCGTTTGATCGTCCTTCGCCTCACCTGTGGCTCCGGAGGCTTCATCCTCGGCGTCGTCGGCGTCGTCAACGAACTCTTCGAACTCGGCATCGTCAACTGGTTCTGTCACAACGTCATCGACGTCATCAGCCACAACGGACGAGGCAGCGAACGACTGATCGGAATCCTCAGGCTCCAACTCCCCTACCACGACATCTTCGTCGTCACGCGTGCTATCCCCCGCAACATGCTCCCCTGTATGCTCCCCGGCGTGGGCCTCCGAATGAACTTCCCGCACCGACGCATCGTCAGCGTCGGACTCACCGTGATGCACAGAGTCACCGGCGTACACAGCGTCGCGGTCATCGTACGCGCGGAAGTGGACGTCGTCCTCGTCTAACAAGCGGTACTCGTCCTCGGCCGGCTCGGTTTCCACATCGGGTGACGCGGACCGACGTCGCACATGCTTCGTTAACCGACCAGAGGACGCCACCGACCCAGACCCGCCACGGTACAGAACGCGCGTTTCCTTTAACGCCTTCGACGTACGACGCACTGGCCCCTGGTTTCGCAAAAGTAGTGGCGCCAGAACAGCAAGCCACAGCACCACAATAAGAACGATCAAGAGGGAACTCGACACGTCGGAATCTCCTTAACTGACGTCAGCCGCGGGGAATCGAACACGGACAACGATATTTCTCACTAAAGAGTAGCCCGTCACACCCGTAACATGCGTGTGCCACGCCCACAGATACGAATACCGAACGAATGCCGGAACATTCGCAATCCAACCAGACATCCGACCCAACCAGGGATCTGTCATTAGCTTTCACGCCTCCCCCGTCCGCTACTCTCTAATCGCGACACCACTCCACCGGGGCACTCCTCCGATGTCAACGCATACAAGAAATGATCGCGCCACTGCCCATCAATATTGATGCTGCGGACCAACTCCCCCTCATAATGAAAACCGACGTTCTCCAAAACGCTGATCGACGCGGCATTCTCGGGCAATACTGTCGCCTCGACCCGATGCACCCCCACGGACATCATCGCGGCATCGACGCCTAAAGCCACGGCGGCTGTTCCCACACCACGCCCCCAGAATGGGCTCGCAACCCAATAGCCGATCCAGCACGTCGAAAGCGAACCATGCTGAATCCCGCCGATAGTAACCTGACCTGCAAATTTCCCGTCACACTCTACAGCGAACGGAACCGACGCACCCCGCGCCGCAGACTCATACAACGAATCCACTACCGACAACCAGGAGGGCACCGTGTGCACCTCATCCCACGAATCGGTCGCCGTCGGTTCAACCGCCCGCAACGTGGATTCGTCATCGCGACGGAGACGCGCCCATTCGGGCCCATCGTCCTTCACGACGGGACGAAGCCTCACCGCACCGCCCGGCACGTGAAGTACCTGCGTTTCTTCCGGCCAGCCAGGATGCGCATTGCTCGGCTTCACGCCATAGCGTCGATACAGATCGCGGCCCTTCACGGACCCCACACCGACGCGATCCAACAGACGAGTCAAAACCCCCATGACAGCCCCTGCTACTTACGCGCGATTCGACAAGAACAAGACATCAACAACATCACCCGGCGCGATCCCCACCACGTCCTCAGGCACGTGGATAAGGCAGTTCGCCTCAGCAAAGCTTCCCAACAGGTGCTGCGGGGCGCCAGCGGACGCACCGAGGGGATCTACCAAGTACTCGTCGGTGCCACGGTCGCGCATCAACTGGCCGCGGATAAAACCACGCCGTCCCGGCATCGAACTCACACCGTGCAACGCCCTGGCCTGGATAATCCGACGCCGGCCACCGCGTCGTCCAGCTTCATATTGAATGAGCGGGCGGATCATCGTCTCGAAGATAATCAATGAGCCGACGGGGTTCGACGGCAATAGGAACGTCGGCACTTTATTGGGGCCTAGAAGGCCGAAGCCTTGGGTCGAACCTGGGTGCATTGCGACGCGGGTGTACTCGATGTCGCCTAAATTGCTGACGATGTCGCGCATCCGGCGTGCCGCAGATCCCCCTACAGCACCTGCGATAACGATGATTTCGCTGCGGAGGATCTGCCCCTCCATGATCTCCTGAAGCCGGCGTGGTTCACCCGCGATCACACCGACCCTGTGGGCATCTGCTCCCGCCTCTTCCGCAGCAGCCGCCAGCGAATACGAATTCACGTCGAAAACCTGACCACGGCCGGGCGTCCGGTCCGAATCAATCAGCTCTTGACCGATCGACATCACAGCGACCCGCGGCCGTGGATATACGAGAACCTTCGACCGCCCCACCGCAGCTAAAAGGCCAATATGCGCTGGGCCAATAACGGTCCCCTCGCTGACAATAACGTCGCCCTCAAGGACGTCGGTGCCAGCACGATGAATAAAATCGCCCGACTTCACAGGAAACAGAGGCCGGATACGTCGGCCATGACGCTCCACCCATGCTTCGGGAATAATCGCGTCAGAGAGCGTCGGTACGGGCGCACCAGTTTCTACCCGGACTGCCTGATTGGGCTGCAACCGCAGCGGCCTGTGCGAACCCGCGCCCACATCACCGACGACGGGCAGCTCGGCAAGTTTCCGATGCTCGCGGTCACTACGGCGATCTGGCTCGTAATCCTCATCAGGCAACGGCTCAGGTGGGCGTTGATCCTCGGGACGATCATCCGCGGGGGCACCTTTTGCGTCACGCGGTACAAGGTCGACAGCGCGAACGGCGTACCCATCGATGGCAGCTTGATTGAAACCTGGAACCTGCCGGTCACCACGGACTTCTTCAGCGCTACGCAACCCCAGCGAATCCGAAATAGCCACACGAACGGGCTCCGGAGTTACGGCAGCGTCCGCGATAATCGCAAGCTGCTCTTCCACTGAGCGCACGTTACGTCCTTTCGCCCGGGTAACACAGCAGCATATGCTGCCTACTGACTCTACCCCGGGTGAGACCGGGGCATATCACATTAAGGCTAGCTGTCCTGGGCCAACCTTTCCGTCATATACGCCCTCAGCGAGTCGCCATACTCGGGATCCTTCAGGCCGAAGTCAACACAGGCCTTGATGAACCCACCCGGGTTGCCCAAATCGTGGCGAGGGCCACGGTGAACCACCACATGCACGGGGTGATCCGACTTGATGAGCAGCTCAATGGCATCTGTGAGCTGCAGCTCGCCACCCTTACCGGGCTCGATCTTACCCAGCGCCTTGAAAATATCGCGATCCAACAGGTAACGGCCGGTTGCCGCCAGCGTCGAGGGCGCGTCTTCCGGGTCAGGCTTTTCCACCATGCCGGATACGGCGTAGACATCGTCATCGGGTTGGCCGCTGACCTCAAAGACTCCGTAGTCAGAGGTTGCTTCCTTATCGACGTCCACCGCGCAGAGCACAGATCCGCCGTATTTCGCGCGGACCTCGAGCATCTTGTTCATGACACCATAGGGCATGACGAGGTCATCGGGAAGCATGACGGCCACGACGTCTTCGTCGGGATCAAGAACTTCTTCAGCCTGAGCGACGGCATGACCAAGCCCTAAGGGGCGCTCCTGAGTGACCGAAACGGCGTCGATAAGTTCGGTCGAGTGCTGCACCTTCTGCAGCCGATCCTCTTTGCCACGCTTCTTGAGCGTCTCTTCCAGGAGATCGTCATGGTCGAAATGCTTCATCAGCCCCGACTTGCGCGGCGAGGTAACGATAGCCAAGCGAGAAGCACCGGCCTCGCGGGCTTCCTCCGCAATGAGCTCGATACCGGGCCGGTCAACAACCGGAAGAAGCTCTTTGGGTACGGTCTTCGTCGCCGGAAGGAAACGGGTACCCAAACCAGCGGCTGGCACGATGACTGTACGCAACGCAGCCTGACCATTTCCGCCATTATTATCTTTGTTCATAGGAGCCATGCTAACCGACAACCGACGCAGAATCCGCTTTCCGAGCTAGGAATTTTCCTACGGATTACTGATAAAACCGTAAAATGGTCTGTCTTGGTGCCGAAGTCCTTATGAAAATCCCTTGTGACATCGTGGTTGATGGGGTGGTTGGCGACGTGGTGTTGGATCCCTCCGCCGGTTTTGTTGATTAGCGCCACAACCGCTTTGTTACGCTGAATTCATGCAGGAGAGCGACGGCCCATCCGGGGGCGATTCGGCGGGAAACTCGATCGCTGAGCATAAGAAGGCCTACCGAAGTCGAATCCGGCGTATGCGTCGAGAGTTGTCCGACGCGACGCTCAGGGCCTGGGACGAACAGCTCGTGACTCAGCTCATAACGGCCATTGATGAGATCGCCGCTACATTGCAGCGAACAAACGACGAGCCGCTGGTTATTGCGACATACCTACCTGTCGCCGATGAGCCAGGCGCGCATACGCCCGGCGGTTTTATCCCGTCGCTACTTTCTGCGCTGGACGAGCGAATTCCCTCCCAAATCGTCATTCCGCGTGTCGAAGACAAGCGGCAACTCTCGTGGCACCCATGGTCACCGGATAACCTCGTCACCACCTCGTTCGGTATTCGCGAGCCAGATGAGCGATCGACCCCGATCCCCTTCGACACCGTCGGCCTCGCTATCGTTCCAGCGCTTGCGTATGACGTCGCTGGGTACCGGCTTGGACAGGGCGGCGGATACTACGACTGCGCACTCGCTGCCCGACGGTCGTCTCGGCAATCGTCCGGACAATCATCGACGTTCCACACCATCGGCCTGGTTCACCCCCACGAAATCCTGCCGGCTGTTCCCCACGATGACTGGGACGTTCAGCTCACAACAGTGATCACGACTCTGGGACGACATCGCTTCCCTGGCAGCTAAACACCGGGCGCACAAACATCAGGCGCAAACATCAGTGGGAACCCTACCGGTAGTCTCGCGTCGGTATGAGAATGCGATCCTTGTTCTCCGGTCATGATGCAGACTCCGCCCGTTATTCGCTAAAGTCGTGGCACACTCGCCGTCACCCCGAGCCCCACCCGAGGCCGTTAAAGGGTATTCGACTACGGTTGGTGTACTTCATCTCTGATATCTCTCGCCCCAACTGGCGCCGCACGCGACGCTTACAGCAAATTTGTAGAACGCTTTTTATTGTTCTCACAATGGCCATAATTATTCAGGTAATAATATGAACCTTTGCCGTATGGGTAACCCATTTCTGAGGAGGAATAATGCTTAAAGGTTTTCGCGATTTTATTATGCGAGGCAATGTTATTGAACTTGCCATCGCGGTTGTCATTGGTTCTGCCTTCACCGCAATTGTGACGGCTTTTACCAAATACATCATTAACCCGCTCATTGCGTGCTTTGGTGGCGCAAATACAGATGGCTGGGGATTCCGCCTCATCCGTGGTAATGAAAAAACTTTTCTTGACTTTGGATCGGTCCTCACAGCCGTCATTAATTTTCTTATTATTGCGGCCGTCGTGTACTTCATTCTTGTCGCGCCCATGAATAAGCTCGAAGAGATCAGGAAAAAGCACATGGGTGTCAAAGAGGAAGAAGTACCGGTTACCGAGAAAGATCTTCTTCTGGAAATCCGCGATCTCCTCGCAGCGCAGAACCAAGTGAGCACCCCAAGCCAGACGCTCGCGAGCACCGAACTTGCAGAAAGCACCGCCGATTCAGCACACAGCCAGGCATCCTCGCAAGGAATTCAAACAAGCACGTCTCAGGTCGGCACACCCTCGTCGACGACGAGCTCGACCACATCCGGGAAGCACGCCAAAGAGTAATTCCTGCGCGGGGTTATTCCTGCCCGGGGCGTCACTTAGCCCCAGTGTGGTGGCCTATTTTCCTGCCACTCCTGACGGGACATTGCCCCCACATCACGACCCTCGGATCCATACGCGGTATCCGAGCCACCATTGAACTCACTATCACGCCCGGATCGCCCGTCACCAGCACCGACGTCCCCATCGCCAGGGGCAGCTCCGTCATTCTCATCGTCCGGGGTCAGATCTGCCATGCGATCGTCGTTAAGCCCCCGGCGCGGCTGATCCTCCATCGCGCGAACAGCGTCGACAACATTGGCCAATGCGGATTCGCCCGAGCGGTCATAATCAGTGTCCGACACACGTCGTGCATGCCGACGTTGACGTCGAGAATGATTCATGGGAAGCCCCTACTGGTTCCAGCGGTCCATATCGTTAATGACGTATCGCACAAGGGGCGTCAGCGTGGCCATACCATCCCGGATCGCAGCCCGTGACGAGGCCAAATTCACCACGACGGTCGAGCCCGAAATGCCGGCAATCCCGCGAGACAACCCAGCGTCTGTGGCCCCGCAGGCCAGCCCAGATGAGCGCAAGGCCTGAGCAATACCTGGAATGCGCCGGTCCAACACCGCCTTGGTGGCCTCCGGGGTTTTGTCCCTCGGCCCAACGCCCACGCCACCGATAGTCACGGCGAGATCAACACCACCGACGACGGCGGTTTCCAGCGCACCGCGGACCTTCGACTTCCGGCTAGCAACACGCACGACCGCGTCCACGCCGAAGTGGTCCTCCGCTAGCAACTCGGCAACCAAGGAGCCGATGCGATCGGACTTCTCCCCCGCGTTATCGTCGACAATAATGACTAAGGCTCGGGGAACCTGTTCGCCCTGGTCATGGTTTCTTTCTGCGAATGACGCATGGGCGGCTTCCTCGGCACGCTCAAGGTCCATCAGCATTGCGTCATCGGGTTCGACGATAACCTCGCCAAGCCGATCAACTTTCGCGTGGTCAATACCGCGCAGTGATTCCGGCATTTCCCGGGCATCCGATGAGCTCCGAGCCAACTCCGCTGGATCGATGGAATCAAAGGGCTCATTGTCACTCATTGGATTGTCTCCTTTTCTACGGGATAAAGACTTCTACGGGGAAAACGTCGCCGGTTACCGGGTTAGAGGATTGAACTGATCACCTTGCTATTAACTTTAAGTTCCGACGGTGAAGCGCGGGGCAATAAAACTATTTTCCTTACACTTCACCAGCTACCCGGCACCTAGTCAATAGAAGCCCCATATGGGGAGTGCCCAGCCATCATCCAAACCCGACGCGATAGTGGCTGAGCAGCGCTTTTATTCCCCTGAAGTCTCTTGTGAACTCAGGGTCATAGTGATTTCTCGGGCGTCTTTCCCGTCCTGATTAGTCACTTCCATCTTGACCGTATCGCCCACCTTATGCGAGCGAATCGCCGCGATCAGAGATAACCCTGAATCAATGGTTCGGCCGTCAACTTTAGTAACGACGTCACCCCGTTTCAGACCCGCTTTGGCGGCGTCGCTATCACTGGGAACATCAACGATGACAGCCCCATGCGCTGTGGATTCCTTAGCAACTTGAACGCCAATAACAGGGTGCTGAACTTTACCGTTCTTAATAAGTTGCTCAGCAATGTCACGCGCCTGGTTAATGGGGATAGCGAAGCCCAAACCAATTGACCCGGACCCCTGAGACATAGAGCTCGATCCGAGCGACGCGATCACCGACGGGATGCCGATAAGATTTCCATCCATGTCGACGAGGGCACCACCGGAGTTACCGGGGTTAATCGCAGCGTCCGTCTGAATGGCGTCGATAAGAGTGGACTGGTCAGATGACTCTGAGGACGCCTGCACAGGGCGATTTTGAGCGGAAATAATGCCGCTGGTCACCGTGGCATCCAGCCCCAAGGGAGAACCAACAGCAACGACTTCCTGCCCGACCTCAAGTTTGGACGAATCCCCCAATGAAATCGGGGTCAAGCCCGACGCCCCCTGAGCTTTAATGACCGCGATATCGGTTTCGGGGTCACGCGCAACAATGTCCGCGGGGTACGTCGTTCCGTCATTTAATGTTACGGAAATCTTTCCACCATTAGCTGCACCAGCAATAACGTGGTTATTCGTTATGATCGTTCCGTCTTCGCTAATGATTGAGCCAGAGCCCGTATCCCCCGAATTGCCGGCTTCGACAGTAATAGAAACCACTGAAGGCAAGACTTTCTGAGCAACTGATTGCACAGAACCATTAGTGTCGACGTTCTTCGTCTTGGCCGGCGACGCTTTCAACGCGGATACTGCCGACGAATTGTCAGACGATGAGCCCGAATCCCGATTGCTCACGACCGCGCCTGTCACCGCTCCCGACGCGACCGCGGCAGCGAGAATTAAAGCCGCCACCGCTGGCGTACTAAAGCGCTTAGTCTTCTGCGGCGACTGACGAGGAGCTTGCATCACTCCGGTGGGCTGCCCAAAGCCTGCTGATTGGTTGGGATCTACGAATTGGTTCGAGCCTGAAGGCTGACCAGGCATCCCGAACTGGTCAGAGCCGGTGGCATGAGCTGAGGGGGTTGACGAGAACCCGGGTTGGGCGCTCTCAAAAGAAGATTCTCGATCGCTTCGTGGAGCGTGAATCTCGTGTTCACGATCATGATGAACGGAGTTGTTGCTAGATGAATCGTCGGAGGATGGATCGATCTCCCATGCGGATCGCTGATTTTCGTCGCTCATGGTTTATCACTCTTGCTCACTATGCACGTCGCGCGCTTTGAGTCACCTGAAATTTGGCTGTGAACCCTCAGCGCCCCTAATAAAAATCCCGTGATGGAACCGAAGCTCCAATCACGGGACATGAGGTTGTTACTACTAGTCAGTCTCAACCAGGCCGAGCTGAGCGGCCTTGACCAACCGGCGCGGCAACCGCGTGGTGTTGCCGTTAACCCGGACCTCCTGCAGAGGCGCGTTGTTGGCCTTCCACTGGGACCGACGGGTGTGAGTGTTGGCGCGAGACATACGTCGCTTCGGTACTGCCATGGTTTCCTCCTAAGCCTTGCTCAAACACATCGCGAGCCAGGCATGATCACTGTGAGAATAGTGAAAATGAATGGTGACGGATTGACGTCTTACTTCTTCGCGCGACGCAGGCGGTTGCCGTAACGACGCTGGAACTTCTCGACACGACCAGCGGTGTCCATCACACGCTGTGCACCCGTCCAGAAGGGGTGAGACTCGCTGGTGACGTCGACGACGATCAGCGGGTATTCGTTGCCATCTTCCCATTCCACAGTCCGATCTGACGTCGCAGTGGACCGAGTCAAGAACTGGTGGCCGGTGCTGGCATCCTTGAAGACAACCGGGTGGTAATCCGGATGAATATTCTTCTTCATCGTTATCCTTTAACAGAACATGGACAATGCTAGTCTGGCGTGCTGCTTGTGCTGACTTGCTTCATAACGGCATCATCCGACCACCTCGACGGCGGAACAGCGGCCTATCGCAACACGCGTCGCGAATGAAGCTGGCTCAGCACCTTGCACCGGTCGCGCACTGAGTCCTCGTACCTAACCATAAAATTGATGGATAACCGCGCCTGGATATCAGCCGGCCCACGGGATTGTTCTGCCATCAACGACGAGCGTTGACAGGGGTAAACGACCCGCGGAGGGGAAGAGGGTAACAGTGCGACACGCCTCCGGCGCACATGCATCGGCCCATCATACAGATTCAGGCCTTAACAATGAAATTGGCGCTAACCAGCGCGTAAAGGCCCAAAGATTTGGGAATCCTTGCCGAGGACGGTAAGGTGTCAAGACGCTGTTGTCGAAAAGCAAACGTCATCGCCCACTAGCTAGGCATCTTAGCGCTTTAACCTGCATTTTTAGTGTCGAAGAAAATGTATTTCCCCCGTCGAAGGAAAACGGTTGGTGCTTTGCAGATCCCATGGTGGGCGGAAGGAGAAGCCCATGTCGGCATATTGCCAAGTCACGGGACGGAAACCGAGCTTCGGTAAGTCCGTCTCGCACTCGCACCGCCGCACGAACCGTCGTTGGAACCCGAATATCCAGCGTCGTTCGTTCTACTTGCCCTCTGAAGGACGCACGATCACGTTGAACGTGTCCACCAAGGGCCTGAAAACCATCGACCGCTACGGAATTGAATCCGTCGTGGCGAAGCTCCGCGCACGTGGGGAGAAGATTTAATGGCACGAAATGACATTCGCCCAATCATCAAGCTGAAGTCCACTGCGGGCACCGGCTACACGTACGTCACCCGCAAGAACAAGCGCAATAACCCGGATCGCATCACTTTGAAGAAGTTCGATCCGATCGCGCGCAAGCATGTTGAATTCCGCGAGGAGCGCTAAGAATGGCTAAGAAATCTAAGATTGCGAAGAACGAGCAGCGCAAAGAAATCGTTGCACGCTACGCTCAGCGTCGTCAGGAACTCAAGGCCATCATCAAGAACCCGGCCACCCCTGACGAAGACCGCATGGAGGCTCAGTACGAGCTGAACCGCCAGCCCCGCGACGCTTCCCCGGTGAGGGTTCGTAACCGTGACTCTGCTGATGGTCGCCCCCGTGGCTACCTGCGCAAGTTCGGCCTGTCCCGTGTTCGCGTTCGTGAAATGGCACACCGCGGTGAGCTCCCAGGCGTCCGCAAGTCCAGCTGGTGAGGAGTAGCAGTATGAAGCGCAACAACTCTAAAAAGGTCCGGGTTGAACCAACCCGCCGTCCCAAGAAGAACCCCTTGAAAGCTCGCGGCATCGAGGCCGTCGACTACAAGGACATCGAAACCCTGCGTACGTTCATTTCTGAGCGTGGCAAGATCCGGTCGCGTCGCGTTACCGGCCTGACCCCGCAGCAGCAGCGTCAGGTGGCAACTGCCGTGAAGAACGCACGCGAAATGGCTCTCCTCCCGTTCACCAGCCGCTAAGTCGCCCCTGAACACCTGGTCTTGGGTCATTTCCCCGGGATCAGCGCTGCAGGTAAGAACCTAGTGGTGCTTCGAGGGCCCAGCGGTCCGTCGAAGGCCAACGGCGTGAACATTTGGAAGCGATAACAGCAGGTTTCGACATTCGCCGCTCCCGGTACCTACCGCGGAGCGGTTTTCGCTTATCCACCAGTGAGTGAGGCTCCGCACGTGCCCCAAGTACTATCCGGCTTCGCAACCATCGCCATCGTCATCGCAATAGGATTCTTCGTTGGCAAAGCCAATCTCCTGGGCAAGCACGCGCAATTCACGCTCCAGATGTACGTGTACTTCCTGGCGACCCCGGCACTCCTCCTGGACAAGCTCTACGTCACCGACCCACTCGACGTCCTCGGCCCACAACTCGCGGTCGCCAGCGGCTCCGCGCTAACGATTGGGCTGATCTACTTCATATGGGCGCGAACCGCCCTCCACCGCCCCATTCACGAATCAGCCGTCGGCGGCTTGGCCAGCTCCTACTGCAACGCCTCTAACTTGGGGATACCCGTCGCCGCCCACGTCGTCGGCGATAGCACAGTCGTCGTACCGACGCTGTTGTTCCAAATAGCGTTCTACGGACCCGTCGTCCTCGCGATTTTCGACGTCATCACTGCCAAGGAAGCCCACGCGGGTGGCCGAGCCGGGCGTGTTAACACGCGGAGTTTGTTCATCACTCCGTTTAAGAATCCGATGTTGCTCGGTGCGCTGACGGGGCTCGTGATATCGATCCTTCACGCCCATGCTGGGGTCTCAGTCCCCCACCCCATTGTCGAGCCGATTCATCTCATCGGGCAGTCGGCGGTTCCGGTGGCGCTCATCGCGTTCGGTATGTCGCTGGCAGGGCAGAAAGTGCTTGATCCCTCAACGTCTCCCAGGCTCGAGGTGGGGGTCGCGTCGGCCACAAAAATCATTGGCCAGCCTTTGGCGGCTTTTCTTATCGCGCACTTTGTTTTCGGTATGACGGGACACGCGTTGTTCGCGGCCTGTGTCGTCGCAACACTGCCGACGGCACAAAATGTGTACACCTACGCCACTCGATATGGGCGAGGCTTAATCCTTGCGCGGGATGCAGGGGTGATCACTACAGCAGCGTCATTTGTCATGATTATGCTGCTCGCGCTGGTGTTTACGTAACAGGCCGACCACTGGTCGGTCACAGCCCGGCACGGAACAAAACCTCACATACCTAGCGCATCTGCCCGGGCCGCCAGCACTTCTGCCTGCCGGAACAGCGGCGCGTCGACCATTTTCCCGTCGATGTTTAACGCGCCCGGGTGATCCGCAGACTCGCGGACAATCCGTCGAGCCATCCGCACCTGTTCCTCGCTCGGCCGATACGCGTCACGGATAACCGGAACCTGGGCCGGGTGGATACACGCCGTCGCCGCGAACCCAATCCGAGCAGCGTCAAGCGCTTCATCGCGTAACCCGTCGGCGTCGTGAATATCGGCAAACACTGCATCGAGAGCAACAATTCCCGCCTCCGCGGCGTGCAGCAGCGTCTGGGTGCGCAGATAATTCACCGTCGTGCGGTAAGGGCCCTCGGCTGAACCGCGGTCAGAGTCCCACCCTCGTTCGTCCCGCTGCAGCCGGCTATAGACGCCGCCGAGCGACGCCGTGAAATCCTCCGCCCCCCACAGCAAACCGACGACGAACTCTTGGTGCGCAATGTCGCGTGCATTCATAATGCCCGACGGGGACTCCAGCATCGCGATCACGTCGTAATCTGCCAGCACATCCGGCAACGGCTGGTCAACCTTAGGAACCATCACGGTGGTGTACGGCGTCTTCGCCACCATGGCGATGTCACCGTCGAAAAGATCCGAATCGGCAGAGTGTACGCGGACAATCGTCGTCGCTGGATCAAGATCACTATTCACGATGTTGGTGCGGGCCTCGTCGAACGAATCACGCCCTGCACCATCCTCGAGATCAAGGATGACGACGTCAGAGCGAGCCGCTGCCTTGGCGAACCGCTCAGGACGGTCGGCGGGGGCGAACAAAATGGCCGGCCCTGCCGGGGTCCACCGTCGATGGGGTGAAGGGTGGCCTACGCTGGTGGTTCCTCCTGCGGGAGCGCTCTGATTAGTCTGCGTCATAGCTCATTATGCTAGTGACAACCCTGGTCCCGTACCTACTATTTAGCTAGACTTACCGCTGAGATTTATAGCACGCACATGTGATTGAGAGTCCCCTCCGCGGACAGAACTACCCATATTCTACATTCAGAATCGCCATACACGACGAGATGAGTACGACGATGCCTTCCCACCAGCCGACAGAGTCCCCCGAGTCGACAGATTCCGACGAGTTGACGGATTCCCAGCCACCTGAGACCGCTGGGCTCCGTCCAGCCCTGGCAGGTGTAATTAACCGTGGCTTCGGCTACTTCTTCGACGCATTCTTCTTTTCAATCGCAATGCTCCTTGCACAGTGGGGTATCAACCAGATAGTGGCAGATAAAAACGCTCAATTCTGGATAGGATCATCAATAGCGGGCATTCTATTCTTCCTCTACAGATTCCTCATGGACGCTCATGCCGAAGGAACCTTCGGAAAGGCTGTCGCCGGCATCAAAGTCACCACCGAAGCGGGCGACCAACTCGGCTACGTCGGGGCATTAAAACGAAACTTCTACTGGCTAGCATTCGGGCCGATTCTCGTCGGAGCCAATGATTATCCCCACCTCTACATCGGTAGCTGGAGTGTAGAGCTAGAACCATTTCTATGGATATGGATTACTGCATTAACAATTTCTATTTACCGGGATAAAAACAGCCGATCATTCCTTGACCGCTGGGCAGGCGCTTATTTTTACCAGAACAAGCGCCTTTAAATGCCCGTGCGCTTTACGCCCACAGAGTCAAGGCATCGCCCTGACCACCGCCGCCGCACAAGCTCACACCGGCGCACCCGCCACCTCGTCGATCGAGCTCATGGGCCATGTGGACAACCAGGCGCGCTCCCGACGCACCGACCGGATGCCCCAAAGCGATACCGCCACCATTGACATTGACGCGGTCCATGTCCACTCCGAGGTCCTTAATGGACTGGGCAACAACAGCGGCAAAAGCTTCATTGATCTCAATGACGTCGAGATCGTCAATTGACCATCCCGACCGGTCAAGCGCAGATTTCAACGCGCGCGACGGTTGAGAATGCAACTGCGTCGTATCCGGACCGGCCGTCTGACCATACTGGCCAATAACAGCCAGAACCCGGAGCCCCCTCTTCTCAGCCTCCTCGCGAGTGGTCAGCACGACGGCTGCAGCACCGTCGGAAATTTGCGATGAACTCGCCGCGGTAATCGTCCCGTCCTCCAGGAAAGCCGGACGCAGCCGCGATAATCCCTCTTCTGTCGTACCAGGCCTAATCCCCTCATCGGCACGAACCACGACAGGATCCCCCTTGCGCTGCGGGATCTCTATCGGAACGATCTCATCGTCAAACAGGCCCTCGTCTCGCGCTTTCTCAGCACGCTGGTGGGACAGGGCCGCAATGTGGTCCTGCTCTTCACGAGTAATCCCACGATCCTGATTCCCCCGGTCGGTCTCCTCCCCCATCGTTTTCCCGCTCACAGCGTCGTGGAGGCCGTCGCGGTTAATCGCGTCGACAAGCCGTAAATCACCATAGGTCTTCCCCTGACGCACTCCCGCAGCAATATGGGGAGCGTTCGTCATGGACTCCATGCCTCCGGCGACGACGATCGATGCGTCCCCCACACGGATCATGCGCGTTGCGTGAATAATCGCGTCCAGACCGGACAAGCACACCTTGTTGACGATCTCGGCCGGAACGTCCAGCGGAATACCGGACTTCACCGCCACCTGGCGGGCCGGATTCTGCCCCGCCCCTGCCAGCAGAACCTGGCCCATCACGACATAATCCACGTCCCCGCTGGAGACACCGGAGTCTTTCAGTGCCGACGACACCGCCGCAGCCCCGAGGTCAACCGACGTTTGCGACGCCAAGGACCCCAGTAACTTCCCCTGCGGGGTGCGCTTCGCCCCCACAATAACGACGTCGTCTGGGCGGGGTTGGCATGAGGCGTGGGAATCAGACATTTTTCCTCCAGGATGGCTATGCAATACAGATCACATTCACAGTAGCCATAAATGAGACCCGCGCGTGCAAAGACACCGAGAAAACATGATTTCCCTCGCCTCGTCGGTGTGGACCAGAGCCAGCCACACCAACCGACTAGTGGAAGAAGTGGCGCTCCTTGGTCAGGTACATCGTGACTCCCGCCTTGCGGGCAGCCTCAATAACTTCCTCGTCGCGGATGGAACCACCGGGTTGAACAACCGCGCGCACACCAGCGTCGGCAAGTACCTCGAAACCGTCGGCGAAGGGGAAGAAGGCATCCGACGCAGCAACAGCACCACGAGCACGATCTTCACCG
This sequence comes from Corynebacterium sp., assembly GCF_030530965.1. Taxonomy (GTDB): domain Bacteria; phylum Actinomycetota; class Actinomycetes; order Mycobacteriales; family Mycobacteriaceae; genus Corynebacterium. The sequence goes on from NZ_JAUMTY010000045.1 coordinate 16,402, forward strand.
GCACGCTGAACTGACAGCCGAGCAGAATCGACACGGTTAACCTGCCCCATACCGACGCCCACCGTCGCGCCATCCTTGGCCAGCAAAATAGCGTTGGACTTCACAGCGCGCACGGAACGCCACGCGAAGGCAAGATCGTTGAAGGTCTCGTCATCGGCTGGGTCACCAGCAACGAGTTCCCACGTCGACGGATCGTCACCGGGAGCATCCAGAACATCGCGCTCCTGAACAAGCACGCCACCGGATACTTCTTTGAGCTGCAATCCTTGACGCTCCGGCTTCGGCGCGACCAGGATGCGAAGGTTCTTCTTCGTCTTCAAAAGCTCAAGAGCATCGTCGTCAAACGATGGTGCAATGATGGCCTCGGTAAAGATCTTCTTCACCGTTTGAGCCATCTCTAACGTCACCGGCTTGTTCGCAGCAATGATTCCGCCGTATGCCGACACGGGGTCGCAGGCGTGGGCTTTGCGGTGGGCGTCGGCAACCGACTCGCGGGAAATCGCGATGCCACACGGATTGGCATGCTTAATGACGGCGACACAGGTCTCGCCCGGATGATCCCACACGGCACGCCAGGCAGCGTCACCGTCGGTGTAGTTGTTGTAGGACATCTCTTTGCCGTGGAGCTGCTCGGCCTGAGCCAACCCCGGATGACCATGCTCATCCACATACAATGCCGCAGCTTGATGCGGGTTTTCGCCATAGCGAAGAGGGTGCGACAGGGTGTAGGTGCTGCCCACGAACTCGCCAAACGTGGTCTTATCCGAACCTGCCTTACCTGAACCGGCCTCATCATTCGACGACGCCTGGGTTAACGCGGATTGCTTCGACATCCACGTCGCCACCGCAACGTCATAGGCCGCGGTGTGCTGGAAAGCGCGGGACGCAAGGTCCACACGCTGCGCAAACGTAAAACCGCCATCGTGAACCGCCTTGGCGGCATCGTCGTAATCGTCGGGGTTCACAACAACCGCGACAGACTCGTGATTCTTCGCAGCAGCACGAACCATCGACGGCCCGCCGATATCGATCTTTTCCACACATTCGTCACGATCCGCACCCGACGCGACCGTTTCGGAGAAGGGGTACAAATTCACCACAACGAGCTGAAAACCCTCAATCCCCATGTCGTCGAGTTGCTTAACATGGTCTGGGTTTCGCGTGTCAGCCAGAATCCCCGCATGAACTTTGGGGTGCAGAGTTTTTACTCGCCCGTCGAGGCACTCGGGGAAACCGGTGAGCTTTTCGACGAGCGTCACGGGGATTCCCGCATCGGCGATATGAGCAGCGGTGGACCCCGTCGACACGATTTCAACGCCATCAGCGTGGAGGGCACTAGCTAAATCTGTGAGCCCAGTTTTGTCATAGACGCTGATCAGTGCGCGTTTTACGGGGATTTGGGAATCGGATGTGGAGGATGTAGCGGGAGAAGGAGTTGCGGATTGGGAGTCGGTCATGGAAGGAAAGATGCCTTTCGTCCGTCTGAAATGTAACCGCGCCGCGCGATCGCATCCAATGTTGAGACGAGCAACCGTCGTTCAACAGTTTTGATGCGGCGGTGGACAGTATCGGGCGTGTCACCATCGTGAATGGGAACAGCCTCCTGATCCAGGATAGGCCCTGTGTCCACACCGGAATCGACCAGGTGAATAGTGCTGCCGGTAATTTTCGCTCCATAAGCCACGGCATCGGCCACGGCGTGCGCTCCGGGGAAGGCGGGGAGCAGTGCGGGATGGGTGTTAATCATGCGGCCCCCGAACCTGGCTAAAAACTCATCGCCGACGATGCGCATGAAGCCCGCGCTCACGACGATGTCGGGGTCGTAGTGCTGAACTGCCTGCGCTAATTCGCTGTTCCATTGCCGACGACGTTCTGCGTAGGTGTCCTGGTGGCAGGTGTCAGGGTCGCCTTCGGGTGTTGCCGGGGCGTTCTTGCGAGGGGGTGTAATGGTGGCGACCGGGATGTCTGCACGATGAGCACGATCGATCGCGGGACACAGTTTGTCCGTGACCAAGGCCTGCACGCTCAACGAGGGCGTTTCCCGGTGCGCGTCGAGAAGAGACTGAAACAACGTTCCCTCCCCCGAGGCCAACACGACGAGCCGAAGAGGGCGACCGGGAAAGACGGGATCAACGCGGATCATCGGTCGTACCACCTTGAGATGAGGCATCATGCGAGGTGCTGCCTTGAGACGAGCCGCCGGCAGAGGCGCCGGCAGATGGCTCTGAAT
>NZ_JAUMTY010000046.1 GCF_030530965.1 Corynebacterium sp.
GCCGATTCCAGAGGCGTCGGCACATCGACAACCTCAACGCCCGGGGCTTTATCCAGCAGCTCGCGGGCACGCTCCGGCGTAATCGAACGGGCGAACTCGGCGTGCACCACCATGGTGTGCCCAGTGAACACCGGGATACGCACGCACGTGCCGGCCACTTTCAAATCGGGAATGTTCAAAATCTTGCGAGACTCATTACGCAGCTTCTGCTCTTCATCGGTCTCATCGGAGCCGTCATCAACGTAATTCCCGGCAAAGGGCAGGGCATTGAACGCGATCGGCGCTACATACGGGCCGTAGCCAAGCTTCTCTTCATCAATGACACGCTGAACGCCGGAACCATCATGAGCGAGGTCAACGTCGTCACGCTTCTCGACGGCATCTGTCTGCTCTTTCAAAGCCTTCACGCCGGCCAAACCCGAACCCGACACCGCTTGGTATGACGCCACGTGCAGGACTTTCAGGTCCGCCTCGTCGTGGAGGATCTTGAGGACAGGCATCGCAGCCATCGTGGTGCAGTTCGGGTTAGCGATAATCCCCTTGACGGCCTTGTCCTTGTCGCCGGGGTTGACCTCGGACACGATCAGCGGGACCTCGGGGTCCTTGCGCCACGCACTCGAATTATCGACGACGGTGGCGCCTGCGGCCGCAAACCGTGGCGCCTGTTCCTTCGACACCGCACCACCGGCGGAGAAAATCGCGATGTCGATGCCTTTGAGGTCCTCGTCGGAGGTTGCGGCAACATCCTCGACCACGATGTCGTCGCCACGGAAAGGCAATGTTGTTCCCGCACTTCTGGATGATGCGAAGAAACGAACCTTATCGCAGGGGAAATTGCGTTCCTCCAGGATGGAGCGCATGACGCGCCCCACTTGGCCAGTAGCTCCAACGACGGCAATGGTGGTCATCAGGTGATTCCTCCCAGACAGTACGGACCAGCCAAACAAAACAAGCCAGGCCAGGTGAAACCTAGCAGTGAAACTCCAGCTTAGCGCCCTGTTCCAGCATAGACAACGGCTTCTTCGTCGCCGCCCAGCGCGAAACGATCGTGCAAGGCACGAGTTGCTTTCTCCAGATCCGAATCACGGATCAGCACAGAAATACGAATTTCCGACGTGGAAATGAGCTCGATGTTCACACCGGCATCACGGAGTGCCTCACAAAAATCAGCGGTGACACCGGGGTGCGACTTCATTCCGGCACCCACCAGCGACACCTTGCCGACGTGATCGTCGAACAACACGCGCGGCTGGGCCGTCGCTGCGGATTCCGACGCCCCGGACCCCGGCTGCATCGAGGCCTTCGCCGCATCGGCCGGAGTATCAGAGACCGGCACCGTCGGATTCTCGTCCCGCGGCACTTCACACAGCTTCTTGAGCATTTCCACCGCGCGTGAGGCGTCGGCACGAGGACAAGTAAATGTGATGTCGGTCTTGTTATCGGACAGCGACGACACATTCTGCAGCACCATATCGATGTTGATCTCTGCATCAGAGACAGCGCGGAAGATGCGGGCCGCTTCCCCGGGGGTATCCGGAATACCAAGAACGGTGATTTTCGCTTCTGATTTGTCGGTGGCCACACCGGTAAGTACTGCTTCTTCCACGGGAATATCCTCCATTGAGCCGGTAACTAAAGTGCCTGGATCTGTGCTATACGATGACCGAACACGCATGGGAACGTTGAACGCGCGCGCATATTCCACACTGCGCAAAACAAGGATCTTGGAGCCAACGGCGGCAAGCTCCAACATTTCTTCAAAACTGATGGTGTCGAGCTTCCGCGCATTGTGCACGATTCGCGGATCCGCGGTGTACACACCATCGACGTCGGAATAAATCTCACATTCATCCGCGTTCAATGCCGCTGCGAGAGCAACAGCGGTGGTATCCGACCCGCCGCGGCCCAGCGTCGTGACATCTTTGGTCTCACGGTTGACTCCCTGGAAGCCGGCGACCAAACAGATCTTGCCTTCATCCAGCGCTTCCTGCACACGGCCCGGTGTGACATCCACAATGCGGGCATTCCCGTGGCGCTCCGTCGTCAAAACCCCTGCTTGCGAGCCCGTGAAGGACTGCGCATGCGCGCCCAGGGATTCAATAGCCATGGCCACCAGTGCGTTGGAAATGCGCTCCCCCGCGGTCAGCAGCATGTCCATCTCGCGGGCGGGCGGCACGGGGTTGACCTGCGCCGCAAGGTCAAGGAACTCGTCGGTCGTGTCGCCCATTGCCGAGCACACAACAACAACGTCGTGTCCTTTTTTCTTCGTTTCGACGATGCGCTCAGCCACTCGACGAATGCGCTCGGCATTCTCAAGGGACGAACCACCGTACTTCTGGACGATTAGAGCCACCGGGTTCTGCCTTTCCTCATCCGCTCTGGCCTCGTGACGGAACCATCATGAACATGAAACCATCAACAACCGACACGACACGTGTGGCCTTGAGGATACCTCAACTACCGAGCAGCTAAGTTTATGGGCGATGCATAACAACGCCCTTGCTATCCTTTTTGCCCTCGCCTCCGCGCTGACCATCGCGTGGGGCACTGTCGTTCGTCACCGAATCGCAGAAGAAGTACCCAATGACGACGACGGCGGCGCGCCAATTTTAACCGTGATCACCAAACCTCTGTGGTGGGCGGGAACGTTCTGCGCGCTGGGCGGATACGGCCTGCAAGTCATCGCGTTGGCCTTCGGAACGCTGCTGGTCGTGCAGCCGATTCTGGTGTTATCGCTCATGTTTACGCTCCCGCTGTCCGCACGGTACGACGGGCGTCGGGTGTCGTTATCGGAAATGACATGGGCAGGTTTGCTGACAGCGGCGGTGGCCGTTCTAGTGATCCTCGGCCGGCCGATCCCCGGGAATACGCACCCGTCGTTAATGACGTGGATCCTTGCCGTCGTCACAGGGATAGTGGTGCTCACGGCTATCGACCGATTTGCGTACCGCCAGATTCGGCGTGAGCAGGCGTTGCTTCTTGGTGTGGTTACGGGTGCCGTGTTCGGCTACGTCGCTGTGTTTTCCAAAGCTGCGATTGACGTTTTTGTCCAAGACGGGATCGTCGGGGGGCTTCTGGCGTGGCAAACCTATGCCCTCATTATCGGAGCGACCATTGGAACGGCGGTCCAGCAGTCGTCCTTCAATGCGGGGGCGCTGAAGAATTCGCTGCCGGCGATGACCATCACCGAACCTATCGTCGCATTTAGTTTGGGTTACATCGTGTTGGGTGAATACTTCCAGGTCCACGGCATGGGGTGGGTGGTCATGGCCATCGCTCTGGTTGTCATGATCGTGTCCACCACGGTGCTTTCGCGTAAAGGCGTCGATTAGTCGGCAGATCTATTTCCCATAATCCTTCACATACGTAGTGACCGTGCTACGGTTTTCATATGCGTTCTTTGAGCGGAACATCTAGCTGCGCGGCTCTCCTCCTTATGTGCCGCGGCGGGGCCCGGGTATAACCGATCGGCTCCCCGTCGCGGGGTTCGCTGTGCCGGTCGGGACTTGACACATATTCCGGAAACCGAAGAGGAACCGCATGTCCCCCGTTGACGAATTCATTTCCGCCCCTGCCCATATTTCTACTCCCGACGGCGACATTCCTGCCGATCAACCGTCGTGGAACAAACAGCGCCCGTCGCGGATGCCCGCCGGACGCTACCAGCCCTACTTCACCGAGGTAGAACACATCACGCTGCCCGACCGCACATGGCCGGATAAAACCATTGATCACGCACCCGTTTGGTGTGCCGTCGATCTGCGTGACGGTAACCAAGCTCTGATTGACCCCATGAGCCCCGAGCGGAAACGTCGGATGTTCGAGTTGCTGGTTACCATGGGGTACAAGGAAATTGAAGTGGGGTTCCCCTCAGCATCGCAAACGGATTTTAACTTTGTTCGTGAAATCATCGAACAAGACATGATCCCGGACGACGTCACCATCCAGGTCTTGGTTCAGGCGCGCGAACACCTGATCCGACGCACGTTCGAAGCGTGTGAAGGCGCAAAAAACGTCATCGTCCACTTCTATAACTCAACATCTATTCTGCAAAGAGATGTTGTCTTTCGTAAGGACAAAGAAGGAATTAAAAAATTAGCGACGGATGCCGCGGAATTAATTAAATCCATCGCCGCTGATTATCCGGGGACCAACTGGCGCTGGGAGTACTCCCCCGAGTCCTACACCGGCACTGAGGTCGCCTATGCCAAGGAAGTCTGCGACGCCGTCGTCGAGATCATGGATCCCACCCCGGAGAACCCCATCATCATTAATCTGCCCTCGACGGTGGAGATGACGACGCCCAACGTGTACGCCGATTCCATCGAATGGATGGACCGCAACCTGAATCGTCGCGATTCCATCATCATCTCGTTGCACCCGCACAATGACCGCGGAACGGGCGTCGCTACTGCTGAATTGGGGTTCATGGCAGGAGCGGACCGCATCGAGGGCTGCTTATTCGGCAACGGTGAGCGCACGGGTAACGTGTGCCTGGTCACGCTGGGGTTGAACATGCTGACACAGGGTGTTGATCCGCAGATCGACTTCTCCGACATCGATAAGATCCGGCGCACCGTCGAATATTGCAACCAACTGCGAGTTCCCGAGCGCCACCCCTACGGCGGTGACCTGGTGTTTACCGCGTTCTCCGGGTCGCACCAAGATGCCATTAATAAGGGCCTCGACGCGATGGTGGATAAGGCCGAGAAGTCGAATGCCACCGACGACACTGCGGACACCGAACGCGACCGACAGCGCATCGTCCACCGGGTGCCGTGGGAAGTGCCTTACCTGCCCATCGACCCGAAGGACGTCGGCCGCACCTACGAAGCCGTCATTCGCGTGAACTCGCAGTCCGGCAAGGGCGGCGTGTCCTACATCATGAAGACCGACCACGGGATCAACATGCCACGCGCAATGCAGGTTGAATTCTCCGGCGTGGTCCAAGCCGTCACCGACGCTGAGGGCGGCGAGGTCAACTCGAAGAACATGTGGGACATCTTTGCCGGCGAATACCTGGACCGAGATGAGCCCATCGACGCCATCAGCATCACTGTCGACGGCGGCCAGAATGAAAACGAAGGTGCGGAGGTATCCGCACACCTCATCATCAACGGCGAGGAACAGACGATCACCGGCCACGGCAACGGGCCCGTGGCTGCGTACACGAATGCGCTGGAAAGCGTCGGAATTAACGTTGAAGTGCAGGATTACTCGCAGCACTCCAGGACGTCCGGCGACGACGCGGAAGCAGCCGCCTACATCCTGGCCGATGTCGACGGGACCAAGGTGTGGGGTGTTGGCATTGCAAGCTCCATTACCTACGCGTCGCTGAAGGCGGTGACCAGCGCGGCCAACCGGGCACGGGCTGCGGCGTAACGCTACTTCAGGAGCCGGAGTTTTTGCCCGACGCCGAGGAGCCTTCGCATGATGGCGGCATAGAGTTTCCGGCTGAGGAAGCGTGGGCCGCTGACCGGCATGCCCCGCATCTCCACGATGGTGTGGGATTCGGTGTACTTCAGTAGCCCCTCCGCCCCGTGTCTGCGGGACATCCCGGAGTCTTTGACGCCGCCGAGAGGCGCGTCGACCGTCGACCATGCCGCTGCATAGCCGTCGTTAATGTTGATTGTTCCCGCTTCAAGGCGACGCGCAATGTTCCAGGCCGTGTCGGACGGGCCGACGACGGACGCGTTCAACCCGTAGTTCGTGTCATTTGCCCGGGCGAGCGCGTCGTCCACGTTGTCGACCTTCTCGACATAAACAACCGGGCCGAAGACTTCCTCGCGCTTGAGTCTCATGTCATCCGACACTCCCTCGAGCACGGTCGGCTCGTAGAAGCACGGGCCGAGGTCCGGGCGAGCGCGCCCACCTGCGAGGATGCGGACGCCTTTCTCGCGCGCATCGTCGACAAAAGACTCCACCGTGGCGAGCTGTTCTTTGCTGACCAATGACCCCATGGTGACGGACCAATCAAACCCGGCGCCGAGTTTCATGCGGTTGACTTCAGCGGTGAAAGCATCGACGAAGTCATCGTACATATCCTGGACAACATAGATTCTCTCGATGGACACGCAGAGTTGTCCCGAGTTGGAAAAACACGCGTTCACTGCGCGCGACGCCGCCCGGCGCGCGTCGGCATCACCCGTAATGATCATGGGGTTTTTACCGCCCAGCTCTGCGGAAAAGCCGACTAGCCGACGCCCTACTTGTTCGCCCAGGCGCTGGCCGGTTTTCGTCGATCCGGTGAACATCAGGTAGTCGCACGCGTCGGCAATGGCGGATCCGACGACGCGACCTTCACCGGTGACGATCTGGATGACGTCGGCGGGAAGTCCGGCATCTTTGAGCAGTTGTACGCAGATGAGCGAACAAAACGGTGTGTCTGAGTCGGGCTTGGCTACCACCGTATTTCCTGCCGCGATGGCTGCGATGGCATCGGATATCCCGAGGGTGAGGGGGTAATTCCATGGGGTAATTTGCCCCACCACTCCCTTCGGCGAGCGATACTCGCGCGCTTTCCCGAGCACGGGAATGCCGGCTGTCCGCCGGGCGGGGCGCATCAGTTTTTCGGCCGAGTTTGCGTAATAGCGTGCGTTATTCGCGACGTCCATCACTTCGTCGAAGGCTGAGGCGCGGTCCTTCCCCGTTTCCAACTGGATGATGTCGAGTAGGAGGTCACGTTTCTTCAACACGAGGTCGTGGAAGCGCGTGAGTATTTGTTTGCGCTGATCAAAGGGTGTGTCGCGCCATGTTTTCTGCACCTCGCGGGCGCGTCGGAAAGCGTGGGTGACGTCGTCTGTGGTACCGATACCCACCCAGCCGACGGTGGTGCCGTCCCACGGATTCTCTACGTTGTGCTTCTTTTCGGTGGCAACACTTCCGGTGGTGGTGTTGACGGTGAGCGCACGAAGTTCCGCGGCAAGGTCGTCGGGCAAAGGGCCCTGTGCCAGCCGGTCCGGAAGAAACGTAGAACATTTGGGTGCAAACATATTTCGAAGTGTACGCGAGCAGCGACCGAAAAAGGTTAGATTGATCACATGAGTACTTCACAACGTAAAAGTATTTTTATATCGGGCGGGGCGTCGGGCATCGGCCGCGAAGTCGCACTCCGATTCCACAAGGAAGGCTGGATCGTCGGCGTGTACGACATCGACGCCGCTGCCCTCGAAGAACTGTCCCGCGATTACCCCGACATCATCACCGGCGAACTCGATGTCACCAACTACAACCAGTGGGAGGAGGCGCTGGCAGACTTCACCGCGCACACCAGTGGGCGGCTGGATGTGCTCGATAACAACGCCGGCATCATTGGCGACCACGACATCGTCGACCAGTCCCCCGAGATCATCAAGAAGCAGTGCGATATCAACTGCACCGGCGTCATCTATGGAGCACGTGCCGCACATCCGTACCTGTCACGCACGCCCGGCGCACACCTGGTCAATATGGGTTCCGCCGCGGCACTCTACGGCCAACCGCACATTACGCCGTATTCCGCGTCCAAGTTCTTCGTCACGGGGTTCACTCAGGCGCTGGACCTTGAGTGGAGGAAGAGCAAGATTCGCGTCGTCGCTCTTCAACCGCTGTGGGCACAAACCGCTCTTGCCGACGTCGATGCCGCGTCGACGAAGCGACTCGGAGTGCGCATCACGCCGGAACAAGTGGCCGAGGTTGTGTGGAAAGCTGTTCACCCCGCGAATTTCTTTGAGCGGCAGCGGCATTTTTACTCCGTGTCCGGCCTTGACCTCACGTTGCGCTACCTGATTCGCCTTGTTCCGTCATTCGTTACCCGAAACGTCAACAAGTTCGTCGCCGGGTAGCATATCGGGCATGACATCGACCTCCGATCACTCCTCCACCAGCCGGGGCTCCGACGCTCGCACGTCACATTCACACGACGTCGACCCCGACCGTGGGGGGAGCAACACCGGGGGTTCGCAGTCGAACGACGGGCATCGTCGTTCCCGCAATAATTCGCGTGCGCGTCGAGAGCGACGTCGACGCCGCGCCACCTATTCCGCGCAACACGGAAACAAGCAGCGACGTGCGAAGGAGGACTCGGGGAACAACACCTCGAACGGGTCCTCGGGTGAGGATAACTCCAGCTCGCAGCATGGGAGGAAGAAGAATCGCCGACGGGCCCGGCGGCGGAGTAACCGGCCGGCCGCGGCACCCAACACCGGACAGCGCAGCCAACAGCACGAACCCAAGGACCAGCGCCCGGCGCGACAGCAGGAACAGTCGGATTCTTCAACGCAGCAAGCTCGTCGGAAGCCCTCGTCGGGCACGCAACCATCATCCGTAACCCGTGCGTCCGCAACGCGAAAGTCTGGAACCCGAGCGCCCGCAACCCCAGGCCCGCGCCGCGCTCACCGAGGATTGGCGGCCGAAGGTGTCATCACGAATCCGGACAAGGACAAGTACAACGCCGGAAACACCCACGTGCGCTCGCCGCGGGAACCCATCCCGTCCATCGAGGACGCGCCGATGGTGGCCGTCGTACTACGCACAACTAACATCCACCCGTCGACCGGCCGCATGTTGGCCCTCGACGCCGCATTTTTCGACGCCGACGGCCTGCCTGTGTCCAACTGGCAACGGGTCTTCAACACCGACGCCGACCCCGGCCCCCTCCACCTCTTCGGCCTCGCCCCCGATGCTTTCCGCACAGCCCCGCGCTTCAGCTCCACGCTCCGGCAAATCGATCGCGTTATCGACGGCCGCGTGCTGATCGTCCACGACACCGCCACCACCTGGGGTTTCATCGCGCAGGAGGCACGCCGGACGGTCCGTTCCGCGTCGGCAAAAAACCGTCGCCAGCGCAGGCGTCGCCATAATGGGCACGTCCCCCGCCCAGTATCGATCATCGACACACAAGCGACGGCTCGGCGGCAGGGGCTGCCGATCGCCGAAACTCGCCTGCGGGGCATTGCGGCCGCTTACAATCTTGTCGACGACACACTTCCGGCGACCACAGTGCTGGACATGGGCTCCTCACCCGATGCGTACACGACGCTTCCCGGCGTTGGGGCCGAGGCATCTGAACGGCGACGCAGCATCGACCCCCTGCAGCTTCTCGAGGCCGACGCTGTTCTGGTGGGTGAGCTGGCCATGGAACAGCTTGATCGCGCCGGGATTGAGCCCATTAACGCTGCGGCGTTTGCGTTGCACGAAGCGCGCGAGCGTCGTGGGGATGACCGTGGCGACTCGGGACGTGGCGACGAAGATCACAGCGACGAGAACGGCGTCGGCAAGAACGACGGTAACGAGAACCGCGTCGACCGTCGCGCTGCAGACTATGCTCCTACCCCGCTGGTGTGGGCCGATGATGACGCCTGGGACAACGTCGATAAGCGTGATCCGCATGACCTGCGGGCGGATCGAGTGGGGCTGCAGCGGTCGGCAATACGAATTGATGCGGCATTAGCCCCGGTCATTACGCCTAACCCGGGTGTGTGGTCGCCCGGTCAGAAGTTGAAGCGCGGGATGGTTTTCACGGTCGCTCCCGAAGTGGATATGAATCCTGATGATCTGATCGAAGCGGCTGTGCGGGCTGGGCTGACTTATTCCGAAAAGCTAACCCGGGAGACGTCGTTGGTCGTGTTCAATGGCACGGGCCACGGATTAGAACACGATGGGGCTCCCCATGAGGGGCGCGCGTTGCACGCGCATAGGAAGGGCATTCCCCTGGTTCGCGACACCGAGTTTATGCGTCTGGCAGAGGAAGCTACCGACGCCGAGCAGCGATAAACCGCGCCCGACCAGCCGTAACTCGCACTCCCGGCAGGACAAGCGGCCTCGAAAAGGATTCACAATGCTCCCGGACTGAAGTGGCATGTGTCCGGCAGCCACGTATTCTAGGACAATGACCGAAAACTCGGATTCCACTCGTTCTGGCGTACGGGAACGCGCCGTGAACTCGCTGCACGCGTTCCGTCAGCGCGCTGACCAGGCACTTCGCTCCAGCGCGGATAGTGTCAGTGACTCCCTGGAAGCTCGGATCACGAGCGTGACCAGCGATACTCCGAAGGCCCAATTAAACACTCAGGGTCGGGCCGCTCTTGCTCTTGCCGACGCAGCTACGTGGGCCTCGAAGAAAACGGGCCGTGGCTCAGGCGGGATGATCGGCGGGATGATTGCCGCAGCGATTGATCCGATGATCATGGGCCGGATCAATGCGGGGCGCCCCGTCGCGTTGGTGACGGGAACGAACGGTAAGTCCACAACGACGCGGATGCTCGCGGCTGCCGCGCGCACCGCTTTCACCACCGCCACCAATGAGGGCGGGGACAACATGGACGCGGGCGTCGTCTCGGCGCTGCGTGCAGGTGGCGATTATGACGTCGCCACGTTGGAAGTCGATGAAATGCACGTGCCGGCCATTGCCGACAAGCTGGATCCGCAGGTGCTGGTTCTTCTCAATTTGAGCCGTGACCAGCTGGATCGCGTGGGAGAGATCAACAGTATTGAGCGGGCGCTGCGGGGTGCGGTGAATAAGCACCCCAACATGACCGTGGTGGCTAACTGTGACGATGTCATGGTGACCTCGGCTGCGTGGGATAGTCCGAACGTGGTGTGGGTGTCGGCTGGCTTGGGTTGGCAGGGTGAATCGACATCGTGCCCGCGTACGGGTGGTGCGATTATTCGTCGCGAGGTGTCGGACGAGTCGGATTCGACCAACCATGTTGAGTGGTATGCGGCGAAGCCTCTGCCCGATGGCTCCGAGTTCCGACGCCCCTCCCCGGATTATTCAATGACGCCCGACGGGCTGCGTATCGATTCTGCGTCCGCGGCAAAGGCGACGGGTTTGCCGGTGGGAACTGTTCTGCCTCTGACTTTGTCACTACCGGGGGACGCGAACCGTGGCAACGCAGCCCAAGCTGTGGTGGCCGCGTTGGCCTTGGGCGCGGACGTGAAGAAAGGCCTGGCGGCGACCGAAAACGTGCAGTCCGTGGCCGGCCGTTATTCCACGGTGTCGTATGCCGGGCGCGACGTTCATCTGTTGCTCGCGAAGAATCCTGCTGGCTGGCAAGAGGCGCTGAGCATGGTTGATCGGTCCGCGGATGGCCTGGTCATTGCGACAAATGGGCAGGTCGCCGACGGTGTGGATCTGTCTTGGCTATGGGACGTTCGGTTTGAGAATCTCGACGAGTTAGCGGTGGTCGCCGCCGGTGAACGCGGTGCTGACCTGGCCGTTCGGCTGGGATACGCTGGCGTCCGCCACCAACTGGTGAAGGATGCATTGGAAGCAATCAGAACGTGCCCGCCGGGTCGGGTGGAAGTGCTGGCCAACTACACGGCCTTCCGCGACCTCAAGCGCGCCCTTGACCGGGCCGTCGCCAAGGAGTCGAAGCAGAACACCGCAGACAAGGAGGACACCGATGCCCGCTAAAACCCACGCTGTGTCTTCGCCGTCAGGTTCGCGGCGGTCATCATCGCAGTTCCAGATCGGCCTGATTTTGCCCGATGTGTTGGGCACCTATGGCGACGACGGCAACGCGCTGATTGTGCGTCAACGCCTGCGCCTCCGCGGGGTAGCGGCGGAGATTGTTCCGATTCATCTTGGCGACCCCGTGCCGGACAGTTTGGATTTGTACACCGTCGGCGGTGGTGAGGATACTGCCCAGATTCTTGCTTCCGAGCATCTTCGTGCCGACGGGGGAATTATTCGCGCTGCGAACAAAGGCACCCCGATCCTTGCTATTTGCGCTGGTCTGCAGGTGTTTGGGCAATCCTTCCGCGCCTCCGGTTCCATGGTGGATGGCCTTGGGCTGCTGGATGCGACGACGTCGAGCCTGAAGGTCCGCATGATCGGCGAGCTTCGCTCGGAGCCGCTTCAGGCTGAGCAGCAGGACGCAGGATCATCACAGGACGCGACGTCGGCACGAGTCAATGACTTCACGCGTGGTCTGACTGACCAACTCACTGGTTTTGCGAACCACATGGGTGCGACGATTTTGGGCTCGGACGCCCGCCCGCTGGGACGTGTGCTTCACGGCACGGGCAACTGTGATGCGTACGGCGCAGAGGCGGTCCACCTTGAGGGCGATGACGCTGATTATCAGACCTCTGCCGAAGGGGCCGTCCAAGGATCGATTATTGCGACGTACATGCATGGCCCGGCGCTAGCGAGGAATCCGCAGCTTGCCGACGTGCTTATCGCTCGGGCGCTCGGTGTGGAGGTTGATGATCTCCCACCGCTGGGCGATGACATCGATCCATCGATTCGTGGCGGCCTGGATAGCCTGGATATGGGGTCGAGACATCTCGAATTAGCTAGGGAATTAAACAATGAGGTGTCGCAGCTTCGCCGGGAGCGCATAGACTTTACGTCATGACTTTGCGTGACCATCTCCGCCCCTCTGCTCTTTTTGGTGACTCCGCCCTTGGCACTACCGCCCGATCTGCGGCGGAAGGGTTATCCAGTGTCGCGGTCTCTGGGGTCTCGCGTGTGGGCAGCCATATCGGGGTTGATCCCGATGTCGTTCCGGGGCCGCGGGGTGGTCTTCCTCCGGAGGAGTTAACGGCTGCGCATTGGGGTAATGGGTCCCGGCGCGTCATCGATCCCATTGGGTGGTTTGAACACCAAAAAGGTATCGATGAGCTTCAGAAATCTTTTGACGCTATTCCGTCAGAAGCGCAGGTGAGGTTGGCGAAGAAAACGTCGAACCTTTTCCGCTCTCGAACAGCAACAAAGACACCCGGTTTGAACGTCGAGGGCCTTGGCCGGGTCATTGCCGTGGATACAAAAGCACAGACTGCCGACGTTCAAGGCATGTGCACCTATGAAAACCTTGTGGATACCTTACTTCCGTTTGGTTTCGCGCCCTATGTTGTGCCCGAGTTGAAGACCATCACACTGGGCGGCGCTATTACCGGCATGGGCGTGGAGTCCAGCTGTTTCCGCAATGGTCTGCCCCACGAATCCGTCATCGAGATGGATATTCTGACTGGCACGGGCGATATTGTGACCTGTAGTCCCATCGAAAATGTTGATCTTTTCCGTGCTTATCCCAATTCGTATGGTTCATTAGGTTATGCGGTTCGGATCAAAATAAAGATTGAGAAAATTAAACCGTTCGTGGAGCTTAGGCACGTTCGCTTTCACGACCTCACCTCTATTGCCGCCGCTATTGACAGCATTGTGTCCAGCCACGAGTACGACGGCGAGCATGTCGATTATTTAGATGGTGTGGTGTTCTCCCCTACCGAAGGCTATCTGGTCTTGGGTCGGCAATCGTCGGACGTTCCGCCTCGAGTGTCCGATTACACGCGTGAGCACATTTATTACCGCTCCCTGCAGCACCCCGAGGGCACGACTCGCGACACGCTGACCATGCATGATTATCTGTGGCGGTGGGATACGGACTGGTTCTGGTGCTCGCGCGCGTTCGGTGCGCAGAATCCCACGATCCGTCGGATGTGGCCTGATGGGCTGTTGCGGTCGTCGTTCTATTGGAAAATCGTGGGCGCCGATAAACGGTGGGATTTGGCGGACCGGATTGAGGCTCACCATGGCCGCCCCGCCCGTGAGCGCGTCGTTCAGGATGTCGAAGTGACGACGGATAAGGTTCCGGAGTTCCTGGAGTGGTTCTTCCAGGCCAGCGAGATCCAGCCAGTGTGGTTGTGCCCGATCAAGCTGGCGGAAGAGTCGTCATCGTTGACGACGCGCGGCAATGTGTTGTCCTCTGATGTTGCCCTGGCAGACGGCGCTGGTTCCCATCCGTGGCCGCTGTACCCATTGTCCGTGGGTGATGTGTGGGTCAATATCGGCTTTTGGTCCTCGGTGCCCGTGGATTTGACGGATGATCCGCAGCCCGGCGCGTTTAATCGTGTTATTGAAAGAAAGATTCGCGACTTGGGTGGGCATAAGTCACTCTATTCGGAGGCTTTTTATTCGAAAGAGGAATTTTCCGCTCTTTATGGCGGCAGTATTCCCGAGCTGGTGAAGAACATTTATGACCCGAACCATCGTTTCCCTGGTCTTTTCGACAAAGCAGTAGGCGGAAAATAAGCGAATTCCGCCCGACGTGGCCAGGGAAGCGCTCAGTACTACTATGGTTGTAACTATTTGCGACGCGATGACGCTACCGACACACGAGGTCATTAGGCCAATACCTGCCGTGTAGCGCCATTGCGCCAGCCGAATACCTGAGGACGAAGAGAAAAGAGTCGGGCGCATTGAGTATGACTGTCGCAGATATCATCGCATCTATTACGAAAGGGCCGCTGCCATTCAAGGTGGAGGCTTATGACGGAAGCTCCATTGGTTCGGGCGATATTACTGTCCGTCTGGAAAACGAGGATGCTCTGGCCTATATCGCGACGGCACCGGGCGATTTAGGACTTGCCCGCGCTTATGTGACGGGCGCATTGACTGTTGAGGGCAAAGGATCTCATCCTGCCCATCCGTATGACCTTTTCGACGATTTACAAAAGGCGTATTCAACCGTTTCGATCTCTAAGAATCCTCGTGTGATTGCCAAACTGATCCGTGAATTACGCAATCATCACGCTTTCCGACGCCTTCCCATCCCCCACCAGGAAGTTATCCCCGGGTGGCACAAGGCTCTCCGGGGTGCGATGGAGGGAGTGGCGAAGTCGACTCGTCGGCACTCTAAGGCTCGCGATGCACAAGCGATTAGCCATCATTATGACGTTTCCAATAGCTTTTACGAGCATTTCTTAGGGCCATCGATGACGTACACCTGTGCGTGCTACCCCACTGAAAATGCAACATTGGAAGAGGCTCAAGAAAACAAATACCGGTTGGTGTTTGACAAGTTGCGGCTGAAAGAGGGCGATCGCCTTCTTGATGTCGGTTGTGGTTGGGGCGGAATGGTCCGCTACGCGGCCAAGCGTGGCGTTCATGCGTTGGGCGTGACGCTGTCTCATGCGCAGGCTGAGTGGGCGAATGAAGAAATTAAGCGTCAGGGCCTGGAGGAATTCGCGGAGGTCCGCTACCAGGATTATCGCGATGTTCCCGAGAGTGATTTCGACGCTGTTTCTGCTATCGGCATTTTGGAGCACATTGGTCCGAAGAATTATCGATCATTCTTTAGCTTCCTTTATGGCAAATTGCGGCCTGAAGGAATGATCCTTAACCACTGCATTACCCGGCCACATAACCGCCCGACGCGAACGGGGCAGTTCATTGGACGCTACATTTTCCCCGACGGCGAGCTCACCGGCGCGGGCACCATCATCACCCGCATGCAGGACGTCGGTTTTGATGTTGTTCATGAGGAAGATCTGCGGCCGCATTATGCCCACACGCTGCGTGATTGGTGCCTGAATCTTCAGAAGAATTGGGACGAGGCCAGCACGTTGGTGGAGCCGTCCACGGCGCGGTTGTTCGGTCTGTACATGGCCGGCTCCGAGTGGGGCTTCGACCACAACATCATTCAGCTCCACCAGGTGTTGGGGCAGAAACTTCCCGACGATGGGACGTGGAATCTTCCGCTGCGCCCCTGGTGGAAAGCGTAGCTAGCGGACGCGGCTATTAGTACAGTTAATCGTCATGGTGAAAATTCCCGGACTTGCCCGCCACGCAACCAGCATGGTCGGTGCTGACCCGACGATCATGTCAGCCCTGCTCAGCACCCCATTGACCAAGTTGATTCGGCCTGCGTCAGATCCCATGACGGTGGGCGAGATTATCGACGCCATCGCTGACTTCCCCATTCGTGTGACTGCTTTCGACGGTTCCTCGGCGGGTGGGGCGGATGGCGCAGCGACTTCGGCGGGGGCTTCCGGCGAGATGGGAATCCACATCACCAAAGACGGCTTAGCCTATATCGCGACGGCTCCTGGCGAATTAGGTCTTGCTCGCGCGTATTTAACCGATAATTTGCGGGTGAGTGGCACCCATCCTGCGAACCCCTATGACTTGTTTGGGGTATTGCGGACTGTTCGTCTAAAAAAGCTGTCGCCGTCCACAGTTCGTCGGATTATCGGTTCCCTGGCGGCCATGGACGCTTTCCGGAATTTGCCCCAACCTCCGCAGGAAATGGTGCCATTTTGGCAACGCGCTATCGACGGCCTATCCCGGCATTCTCAGCAACGCGACGCAGAATCAATTAGCCACCATTATGACGTCTCGAATAGGTTTTATGAACTGTTTTTAGGGCCGTCGATGACCTATACGTGCGCGTATTACCCCGATCCCTCCGCCACCCTGGAGGAAGCGCAAGAAAATAAATACCGCCTAATTTTCGATAAATTACGCCTACAACCAGGGGACACGCTTCTTGATGTTGGCTGTGGCTGGGGCGGAATGGTCCGCTACGCCGCCCGCCACGGAGTCAAGGCAATCGGGGCAACCTTGTCACGGGAACAAGCCGAGTGGGCTAATGAAGAGATTGCTCGTCAGGGCCTTGGTGACCTCGCCGAAGTGCGGTTCCAAGACTATCGAGATATTCCAGAAACAGATTTCGATGCCATTTCAGCTATCGGCATTCTGGAACACATTGGTACCGCTAATTACCACGATTTCTTTTCCTTTCTTTTCAACAAGCTTCGCCCGGGCGGATTGATACTCAACCACTGCATTACTCGCCCGATTAATGAAGCGAAGACCAATGCTGGCCCGTTCCTTGATCGCTATATTTTCCCCGACGGAGAATTGCACTGCTCAGGAAATATCATTGCGAATATGCAGGGTGCAGGCTTTGAAGTGATGCACGAAGAAAACTTACGGCCTCACTACGCCCGTACCCTCAAAGCATGGTGCAACAACTTGGAGAAGAATTGGGATGCTGCCTGCGAAGAAGTAAGTGAAGCTACGGCCAAGCTCTATGGGGTGTATATGGCTGGGTCTGCGTGGGGATTCGACCACAATATTGTTCAGCTGCACCAGGCCTTGGGCGTAAAGCCGCTTCAAGACGGCACGATGGCAGTTCCCGAGCGCCAGTGGTGGGAGAGCTAGCGGATTCCGCGCGCTGACCACCGTCGAAACGTGCCCATGCCACTGAGCTTCGTGCCTGTGGGCGTGCCGTTGCTACTCTTGCTGTCATGACTGAATCCCCTACCGTAGCGGGCTCACGTGCCACCGATACGTCATTCGACGTCATTAATTCCGCGGGGAAAGCACGTGCCGGAGTGATCCATACTCCTCACGGTGATATTCCCACGCCAGCTTTTATTCCTGTGGCAACAAAAGCAACGGTAAAAATGCTCACTCCAGAGCAAATCAGAGCAACCGGTGCTCAAGCAATCCTCTCTAACGCTTACCACCTTTATCTTCAGCCGGGGCCCGAGCTGGTCGATGAGGCCGGTGGCGTCGCCAAGTTTGAGAATTGGAATGGCCCGACATACACCGATTCTGGCGGATTTCAGGTGATGAGCTTGGGCGTCGGGTTTAAAAAGGTGTTAGCCATGGACACCAAGGATATTAAACCCGAGGATGTGAAAGCCCGGCATAAAGAGCGTTACGCTCATGTCGATGACGACGGAGTTAATTTCCGCAGCGTTATTAATGGGTCCAAGCATCGCTTTACACCCGAAAAATCGATGCAAATCCAACATGGATTAGGCGCCGATATTATGTTCGCGTTTGATGAGCTGACAACGCTCATGGATTCGCGGGAATATCAAGAGGAGTCGGTGGAGCGAACCAGGCGTTGGGCTCAGCGGTGCCTCGAGGAACATAACCGGCTGACGGAGGCCCGCGCCGGTAAGCCACTTCAGTCCTTGTGGGGTGTGGTTCAGGGCGCTCAATATGAAGATTTACGACGCCACGCTGCGCAATCATTGGTCGATATGTCGGACCAGTTCGAGGCTGACGGCCGTCGTGGATTCGGTGGGTTCGGAATTGGTGGCGCTCTGGAGAAAAGTGCACTGGGGACTATCGTCGGATGGGTCACTGACGTGTTGCCGGAAAATAAACCGCGTCATTTGCTAGGAATTAGTGAGCCCGATGATTTATTCACCGCCATAGAGGCCGGGGCTGATACTTTTGATTGCGTTTCCCCCACACGGCTGGGCCGGCGCGGAGGCGTTTACACGTTAGACGGCCGATTGAGTTTGAAGACAGCACGGTTTACTCGAGATTTCCGTCCTATAGATGATGAAATAGACGGATACGTTAGCCAGTATTCTCGCGCGTATATTCACCATTTGCTCAAAGCTAAAGAGTTTTTAGCGGGAACTCTGTGCAGTATTCATAACATTCAATTCATTGTGTCACTGGTGCATAATGCGCGGCAGGCTCTTATTGAGGGCCGCTTCCACGAATACCGCGATGAATTTCTCGGTCGGTATTATGCCAATGGTGGGCGCGCACCGGAGTGGAAATAGCAGAAAGCAGAAATAGCGATACACAGTGGGTATAGCACGGGAACACACGCAAGCACTGGGGGCCGACTCAACGCCTAAGGCGCCCTCAACACCTGAGGAGTCCTCAAAACTTGGCGCGGGGCGTTTCGCCCCAAGTCCTTCCGGAGATTTTCACCTCGGGAACCTGCGCACATACACCCTGGCCTGGCTTTTCGCGCGCTCAACGGGTCGGCGGATGCTCTACCGCATCGA
>NZ_JAUMTY010000047.1:0-13341 GCF_030530965.1 Corynebacterium sp.
CGCGAAAGACTCGATCGCGCATGCCCGGCGCGCAAAGCATCCGCCTGCCAGCGTCGTATGTGGTGCAAAGTGAGCTGATCAACCGTCGTTAGCCCGTCGACAAGCGAGTGAAGATCGTTGCGATAAGCCTTGACCGTGTTCTCACTGCGACCCTTGGTGAATGTGAGGAAGTCTAGATAGTCCTCAATGATGCCGTCCCACTGCGCCGATACGGCCGGTTCGTTATCCGGCGCAGCATCATTCCGGTCTTTACTGGAACCAGTATCGGGTGAATTCGGTGTTCCGGCCATGTGTATCGAGTATAGGTGCCGAGACACGATCCCACCGAGGACCTGGAATTAGACCGAGTACGCGATTACACCGAGGACGCAGCAGTGTCACGTTGCCAGAGGTTCCCGGTCCGGCTAATTAGTCCCTTGTCTCTCAGTTCACACAAGATCGTCATGGTCTGAACCAAGGGCAGACCGGACGACGCGGCGATGGCGGCTGCGTCAGATCTCTTACCGCTTACCGCATCAAACACGCGCAACGACGGTCGATCGAGTCGCTGGACGTCCGTCGCTGGATAATTCATTTCCAACTGGGCATCGCTGTCCACGGTTCCTAAGGGACTCAGTGATTCGATAAGGTCCGCCCCGCTTTCAATCAACTCGGCGCGACCTTCGCGGATGAGTCGGTGGCAGCCGTGGGATGATCGTGATGTCACTGCTCCGGGTACTGCGAAAACCTGCTTGCCCATCGTTTCGGCCCAGCTCACGGTATTGAGCGCGCCAGAGCGATAACCTGCCTCGATAACCACAACCCCTTGCCCCAAGGCCGCTGATAGTCGGTTTCTGGTCAGGAATCGATGCCGGGCCGGACGCGTGCCCGGGGGATACTCCGTGATCACCGCTCCTTCGCGAGCGATGTCATTGAACTCAGTTCTATGGGCTGCGGGATAAGTGACGTCAATGCCGTGAGCAACGATGGCAACAGTGGAATGACCGACGCGGAGGGCTGCACGGTGCGCGCTAATGTCGATACCGAAGGCGCCTCCCGAGACCACTGTCCATCCGTGAGTAGCGCACTCCGCGCCGATATCTGCGGCGACCGCATTCCCGTACCGTGTGGCAGCACGTGTGCCAACAACAGTAATCGCTTTCTCCGTCAAGGCCCGAGCATTCCCACCTTTCACCCATAACCCGTGCGGAGGGATCGCATCATTATGATGGGATTTCGCCCCATCGGCGATGCGGGAAACGTGAAAAGATTCGGCAAGTACTGGGCCGGGCCATGCGTCGTCATCGGGTGTAATAAAACGCCCTCCGACGGAGGCTGCGGAATGAAGGTCGGCCAGCGGTTGGAACCATTCATATCGCGACTCGGTGGCACTCAACACCTTGGGCGGAAGACTCGGATCACGACGAATGATCCGTACAGCAGCAGAAACCGGATCCGATTCCCCACTTTCCCAAATCAGAGCCAAAAGATGCGCATTCGGGCCCTCCACAACGCGATTGAGATAAGCCCACGCCTGATGCCGCGCCGTAAAATCTGGCGCGTCCTTAAAAATGGCCGAATGAACCAAAGAGGGCGCTGCTTTATTCGACCCGCTTCCCTTAATTGCTCGCCCGCTCTCACAATCATCTGCCTGACCTGCGTTACAGGTACCGTTATCGCCCAATGTTGTCTACCCCCTCATGTAAAGACTGTGCTTCATCAAAATGGTCGAGCGTCACGTGAGAAAGCTCGAACCCCTCGTCTATCCCCGACGAACCCTCGTCACTACTATCAGCCGCCCCTGCCTCAAGATCCGCAATGGTGAACGCAACCCGACACAGCCGATCAACCCCTCGCTGAGTGACCGCATCCGTTCGTAATAAATAGTCGACGTAACTGGCCACCATCGGGACGGTGCTTAACCACTCGCGGATCCATTTTCCTGGGACGCGGGAGTTCGTGATCGGCCCTAACCCGGCGGACTCCCATCGTCGCCGAGCACGCATGTGGGCCTGACATACTCGAAGTCGTATCGCTTCTGACGATTCACTACGACGCACCGACGACACCATGGATCCCTTCGGTGCCGTCGTCACAGCAAGATCGATTCTGTCCAATAGTGGACCTGATAATCCGGACACATATGTCGAGCGAACGCGACCTGTACACCGACATTCCTGAGGCGTTGCTGCACCACAGGGACACGGATTTGCGGCCATAATCAGTTGAAAATTCGATGGATACACGACGGAAAAACGGTTGCGCGAAATCCGCACATAGCCCTGCTCAAGTGGCGTGCGTAGAGCATCGAGGACGCGAGCCTTCATCTCCCCCACCTCGTCAAGAAACAACACACCGTGATGCGCCCGACTGATCGCGCCCGGCCGCGGACGCCCCGAACCCCCACCAATAAGACCGGCGACTGAGATCGAATAATGCGGATCCACAAACGGAGGACGAGTGACCACGTCGGTCATCGTCTCTGACGACAACGAATGAATCGCCGTCACTTCAAGGCATTCCTGTTCACTTAAAGGCGGGAGGATTGTGGGTACACGCGCGGCCAACATTGATTTCCCCGACCCAGGTGGGCCGATGAGAAGCATGTGATGGCCACCGGCAGCTGCAATTTCGATACCACGCCGGGCTAGTTCTTGACCGAAAACCTCCGACATGTCCAGAGTCTCGTCGTGACTGGTCGCAGACGATACGCGGTGATGCTCACAGCGAATACACGCGTGCTGCACAGCCTCTGAGATCAACGCCGATTGATCACCCGTCATCGGTTGTCCCGTGCACACCCACGCCCATGCAGCGCGCAGTGAGGTGACAGCCCACACCGAAATACCCGCAACCAAGGAGGCTTCCGCTGCGTTCGCCACGGGAACAACAGCAGCCGTCATTCCCTGGTCACGCGCTGCGATCACGGCGGGGAGCACACCAGCAACAGGACGGACATCACCGTTCAGTCCCAGTTCGCCGATAAAAACCGTCGAATCAAGCCGAGCTTTTATATCTCGGTCACGTGTCTTCGAGCCACGCGATCCATTCGCAGACCTGCTGGCATTCGAGGCTAAAACCGCGATCACCAGAGCAAGGTCATAGCCGGATCCGTTCTTTGGTAACGACGCAGGCGAAAGGCTGACCACGATCTTCGTTTTTGGCCACTCGAGGCCGGAGTTTCTCGCCGCTGATCGGATGCGGTCGCGCGCCTCTGATACCGCTGTATCCCCCAGGCCAACAACGTTCATTCCGGGTAAGCCCGGACCAGAATCCGCCTCAATGGAAATAGGGATTCCAGATACCCCTTGAAGGGCCACTGAGTAGGTCCGCCCGACGGTCATCACGCCACCTCTTCAAAGTGCTCGAGCGAACAACGCCATGGCAGTCCGTCGCTAGGGGGATGAACTGCAATGTCGATCAAATCGATACGGATGAACTGGGGATGGATGTCGGGGTGGGCGGTTAGCCACTGGCTCATTCCCCGGCGGAGGGTCTGCTGCTTCTTGCGCGTTATGGCCTCAACTCCTCCACCGAAGAATTGAGTTCGACGCGTTTTGACCTCGACGACGGCGCAGACCGTCGGTGAGTTGGCCGCGCTGCTGTTCGTTGTGGCGACGATGTCCAACTCGCCACCGCGAAAGCGCCAGTTCCTGTCGACGATGACGAACCCTTGGCGGACAAGCCATTCGGCTGCGCGATCTTCGCCCCACCGGCCTAAAAGCTGAGTGGAACAACTCCCTACAAACGCCGACACGTAATCGTCGTCAAGACAAAGCTGTGTCTGTTTACTACCGTCAGTCCCCACCGCGACCCCCCTACTACTGATGTCAGTCATATCCGTGTGGGCAATAGCTTCTCATAAAAATCCCCAGCGACGTCGGCATTCGGTGTGAACACCATCCGTCGCTGGGGATAACTTCCGGCCTGGGGATAACTAGGTAACAAGCACACTATGTAGAGCACACAACGTGCTACTGGCCCTATGTGTGCTCTGAGCACGTGGGCACAAAAGCACTAAAAAGAACTCTAAAAAGGGGCTCGAACGAAAGCGCTCTGAAAACGCTCTCTCGATTCTCGCTAGCGCGAATCGACCTAATCCGGAAGCTGGATATCCGGCTTATCTAGCTCCTCGATATTGACGTCTTTGAAGGTGATAACTCGCACGTACTTAACAAAACGAGCGGGCCGGTACATGTCCCACACCCAGGCATCCGACATCCGAACTTCGAAATAGACTTCCCCGTTCGAATTATTAGGTATGAGCTCCACCGCATTAGCTAAATAAAACCGACGTTCCGTTTCCACGACATACGAAAACTGGCTTACCACGTCGCGGTATTCGCGATACATGGATAATTCGACGTCGGCCTCGAAATTTTCAAGATCCTCAGCACTCACTGAAACTCAATCCTCCACAGCAGATCCGGATATACGACATAATGTACGTCAATTCAATAAAGGTCAGACGATCAGATCGAATGATGAGCACGGTACGCACCTACCGCCTCGGCCACGTTCCGATAAGTGTAACGATGCTCGGGCGTCCCGCCGTGGAGGCGCACCGCGTCAATATGTTGAGCAGTCCCGTAGCCCTTGTGCTTCTCCAGACCGTACCCGGGGTAGCGCTCCGCAAGGTCACACATGTAACGGTCACGAGTAACTTTCGCCAAGACGCTTGCGGCCGCGATACACCGGGCAGCCGAATCCCCACCGATGATGGGAAGATGCGGTTGCGTCAGCCCATCGACTCGCATGGCGTCGGTAAGAACATAGTGTGGGCGCTGGTCTAAAGCACCCACGGCACGGCGCATTCCAGCGATATTCATGGCTTGGATCCCATATTTATCGATATCTGCAGCTGGAATAAGAATGACTGACCATGATTCCGCGGAATCCTTAATAATCGGGAACAGTTTTTCTCTCATTGTGGGAGAAAGTTTCTTAGAATCAGTCAGCTTATCCAGGGGATGAATGGGCTTTGCCGGTAATATGCACGCAGCTATGGCCATCGGACCACAACACGCTCCCCGACCTGCCTCATCCACACCGGCGACGGGACCTAACCCGGCTTTGGCCAGTGCATGCTCATATGTCCGGGCTTGTGGCATACGACGAATTCGCGTGGCCTGAATGGTCAACCGCGCACCAGCATGCTTGGTACCAGCATGTTTACTCGTTTCTACACATGCTCTCACCTGGTTAAAAGTACGCGAATGCCCGTCAACCAGCAGAGCACGCCCCGACGTTGTCAGCACAACCGATCCCCTACGACTGAATCTGAGGATGCTTCACAGTACCTATCCGATTGAACGGCAGAATGCGAGCATCAACGCGACCAATCACATTATCCACCGGAACAGTTCCTTGATATTGATCCCCCATATGGAACCGCGAATCTCTCGAATTGGTGCGGTTATCCCCCATGACCCAGAGATAATCCTTGGGAACTTTCACGGGCCCAAAGTATTCGCCCCCACAGGCAATCGAGCCACCTTTGGTATCGACGCTCCGGGAGGGCGGGTTCATGATATACGAATTATCAATGTCCTTCCCGTTAACTTTGACCCCTTTATCGCCAGGTAAGCATTCCACTGTCTGCCCACCGGTTGCTATGACACGCTTAACAAGATCATTTTCGTCTGGTGCCACGAGTCCGATATACGACCCTAAGTTTTGAAAACCACGGACAATCCGATTACTCGATCGACTCGTTGTGTACGCATTATCCCAGGACTCGGGACCTTTAAATACCACCACGTCGCCGGGCTTGGGGTCTTTAAAGTCATACACCATTTTATTGACGAAAATTCGGTCATTATTGCAGTCCGTACATCCATGAAGCGTGGGCTCCATAGACTCAGAAGGAATGACATAAACCCGCCCCACCACTGCTTGAAAAGCGATGGTCGCTATCAGCGCAATCGCAATAATGATGGGGACATCGATATACCACGGACGCTCAGAACGAGGTGACTGTTTCTTCGAGTCCTCGCTTTTCGACGGAGCAGCAGCACGCGTGGCACGACGTTCTGCCGGGGGGTTGGGACGTTCTGTCCTACGGTGTGAAGGCCTATTGCCGACGCTGCCACCACGAGAATTCTGCCGTTCACGCAGCGCTCTGCTGTCATGTCTAACCGAGGTCCGTGATGGCTGACGCCGAACTCGTCGCCCATCAGGTGACGGGCGGTCAATGTTCTTCCCCCTCGACGCACGTAAACGCTCAGGGCTCGTACGGGGGCGCCAGCCCGATGGGTTAGTTTCGGTCACAGGCCGTCATAGTACCAGCAGAATTCAGCAAAACATGATGTCTCCACCGCGATGGCAGATCGCAGTGGGATAACACCTCCGCAGTGGACACCGCCTATGACGTCGCGAACAAGACCGCCGGAACACACGGAACGGCAACATCCCGGCCCAACGCGTTCTTCGCGTAGGCAATCACACGCGGATTCGTCGTGTACGAGAGGTGATCGCCGTAGTCCTTGTTGCATCCGTCTTGCGTCACAATGTTGCTGACATCAACGTCTTTGCCCGATTCGGCAGCCGTCGTGAATTGTGCATGGCTCGTCGGCGTGACCACTAAATCAGCGTGGGACGAAATGGACACATACTTGACGCCAGGAACCTCGATGTCGCTCATTTCGTGGGTCATGAAATCTGAACCAGTCAACAGATCATTCGACGCCGGTCCACCCAGTTTGCCGACGACGGTGCTGATCGGTAATTGAGCGGCGTCGAGCTCTTGATAAAGGTGGTTAACGCCGAGCAGCGTCGTGCCTTTGAGGACACCGCCGAGGGTGATGACCTTGCCGATGCCCTTGCCCTCTTTGCGCTTGGTGTACGCAGCTGCCATCGACCCGCCTTCGGAGTAACCGATGATGTCGACATCGCTGCCCCCGAGGTTATCGCGAATTGCATCGATCTTGGCGGTGACTTCATCCACGCTATCCGCCATCGGGTTAAGGCCATTCAGTCCAGGGACTAGCCCGGGTGCCGTCGCGGTTTCGGCCGTCATGGGCCGAGGGTCACCGTAATTGAAGCCATAGACACAGAAACCTGCAGCTGCCAGTTCCGGAGCCATCCGGGCATACGTCGAATAGAAATTCGAGTTCAAACCGTGAAGCAAAACAATGGGATTCTCGCCGGGACGCGGCGTACATTCCACATTTGCGCCCTGCGGGGCAAGAGCCGGATTGGCCATACCCAGCAATGTCGCCTGAACAAAACTGTCTTCTTTTGGTCCATGGCCGACGGTTTCAGCCCACGGAACATCCTTCGCCGCGGGAAGATCAACCTGCGTCGTGATGGGCTTGGCCGAAGCCTGTGGTTCGGTGCCGACCGCACCTGTCATTCCGGCAATAGCAGTAGCGGCAGCAAGGACACACGCGGCCACTTTCTTCGTCGACGAGTGAAGCGATGAGAGCATTCTGAGCCTTTCACACAACCTTGCACTCGACTCGACGTGACCAGAGTTCATTCACCGCGACTGAGTGCAACCTGTATTCGATCCAGTAAAAAGAAGGTTTCAACAGATCTCGATGACAACACTGCAGTAGTTGCTCGCAGTCATTCGAGAGGGGAACTGAAGAACCAACATTGAAACTACCTACGGAACCGTAGAAAAAGGGCTACGCAACGAAAATTACCCCCGTTTAAGGTGGGAACACCCCCGCTATGTCGATGGTTCCTACGTAAACGGCGTGATTGGCGCCCACATATTCGTGAGAGGCCTTGTGGCGTACTTAAGGATTAATGGGTCAGTTCTCAAGGTTTTACGGCAAAAATGTGCCCGCGTGCCGGAAAACTGCGGGGCAATATCGGGGTCGGTTGTGAAAACTGTGGGGGAATATGGGCGAAAAATGGCCGAAAATTGGCCATATACCTCCGCACTTTTATTTCGGGGCGCGTATTCCCCGCACTTTTCGGGCTCTAGATGGGCTCCAGGTGTAGCTTTTCCCGCAGTTTTCCGTCTACCGGCTCCTTCTTCTGTGCATCGGTGCTTCGCGCGCCAAAATTGGGTTCTCCCTGGCCTAATACGAGGCTAATACGACAAAAGTTGGCATAGAAAAAGACCAATGCGATTTGCCTGAGCACTCACATTGGTCTTCCTTGTTAAACCACCAAGGTGGTTAACGACGGATAGTCGATTAACGACGTTCCTTGATCTTGGCTGCCTTACCACGCAGGTTACGCAGGTAGTACAGCTTGGCGCGGCGAACGTCACCGCGGGTAAGAACCTCGATGTGGTCGATGTTCGGTGTGTGAACCGGGAAGGTACGCTCCACACCGATGCCGAACGACACCTTGCGGACGGTGAAGGTCTCACGGACGCCGGAGCCCTGGCGACGGATAACAACGCCACGGAACACCTGGATACGGGACTTCTGTCCCTCGATAACCTTCACGTGGACATCAACGGTATCGCCGGAGCGGAACTCCGGGATATCGTCGCGCAGCGATGCAGCATCAACCTTGTCAAGAATGTTCATAAATACGATCCTTCGTGGTCGGAGCAGAGGAACCTAGCGGCACTTCCCTGGAGGGCGCTCGGCCGGTTCGTACCCAGTACATTTTCACTGTCGAGTCACGCAGAATGCTCCGGGACAGCGTTGCAGCATCCCAGCACCAACGTCGATTATTACAACGACGGCTTTCGCTTGCACTCGGCGAAACAGACAACCTCGAAATTATTGCACTACAGCAGCAATTTCTCCAACTCCGCCGACGCAACCGGCGTGTCGGGTGAAACTTGAGTCAGAGGATCCCGACGTCGGCTCCCGGTTACTTGCCAAACCCGGCGCGACGAAGAGCGTCGGCCATGGAACCACCCTGCTCACGTCGATTGCTCGATCCTCGGCGACCTCCCTGATGAGACTTGCGACCACCATGATTGGGCTTGCGTGAACCCTGGCCACGTCGATGAGAGGCATGATCGCGCCCATCTCGACGGTCCTCGCGATGTTCACCTTGCCGGCGTTGGCCCTTGTCCCCCGGCTCGTCGGTTAACCGAAGGGACAAACCAATTCGCTGCCGATCTGTATCCACGTCCATGACTTTGACGCGAACGACCTGGCCGGACTTCACAACATCGTGCGGATCCGACACAAAGCGGTCGCTCATCGCCGACACATGGACGAGCCCGTCCTGGTGGACTCCGATATCAACGAAGGCACCAAAGGCGGCAACATTCGTGACCGTGCCTTCAAGCACCATCCCGGGAGTGAGATCAGAAACCTTTTCTATGCCCTCTTTGAACGTCGCGGTCCGGAACTCCGGACGCGGATCGCGGCCCGGTTTATCGAGTTCAGCGATGATATCGGTCACCGTCGGAATGCCCACAGCCCCTTGGGCAAACTGAGCAGGATCGAGCCCACTGAGTACGCGGGAATTGCCCATGAGGTGGTCCACGTCCAGCCCAGTCGCATCCGAAATTGTCGACACAACGCCGTACGACTCCGGGTGTACTGCCGACGCGTCGAGCGGCTGCGAACCTCCACGGATACGCAAGAAACCTGCGCACTGCTCGAATGCCTTCGGCCCCAGGCGTGGGACCTTCGTCAAGGTTTTGCGCGAATCGAAAGCACCGTTGTCTTCGCGATACGCCACAATGTTCTCGGCGATGGTCGGCGTCACGCCGGCCACCCGGGTCAACAGCGGAGCCGATGCGGTGTTCAAATCAACGCCCACCGCGTTAACCGCATCCTCCACCACAGCGTTCAGAGCATCGGTCAAGGATGACTGGTTGACGTCATGCTGGTATTGCCCAACACCAATCGATTTCGGATCTACCTTGACCAACTCGGCTAAAGGATCTTGTAGACGGCGGGCAATCGACACCGCCCCACGCAGGGAAACGTCCAGATCAGGGCACTCTTTACTCGCTAGTTCCGACGCCGAATAGACGGAGGCGCCCGACTCTGACACCACCACGGGGGTCGGGGCGTCGCCGCCCAGCTCCTTCACCCTGGCCGCCACCTCTCGGGAGAGTCTCTCTGTCTCGCGGCTGGCGGTTCCGTTACCGATAGCCATCAGGGCAACATGGTGGCGAGCGCACATCGTCGCCAATTCATCGATAGCCGCGGACCACCTGTTCTGTGGCTGATGGGGGTACACGATCGTCGTATCCAGCACTTTTCCGGTGTCATCAACCACCGCAACTTTCACGCCATTGCGGTACCCGGGATCGAGACCGATCGTCACTTTCTGGCCAGCAGGCGCAGCGAGCAGGACGTCGTGGAGGTTCTTCGCAAAGACCTCTACCGCCGTTGCCTCGGCCTTCTCCTTCGCCCTCATGCGGGCATCCAAGCTCGCTGAGACGCTCAGTTTCGTCCGCCAACCCCACTGAATCGCTTTCTCAATCCAGTCCGCGGCGGGACCATCGTGGTCAATAGCGCTCCCCAGGTCCGCATCGTCGGCAATGAGGCCAACATAGGGAGCGTCGTCACCGGGATCGATCGAGAGAGAAATGATCCCCTCACGTTCACCACGCAACAAAGCCAACACGCGGTGCGACGGCACATCCGAGAGCTGCTCCGCGAAGTCGAAATAATCCCGATAGGTAGCCCCCTCCTGCTCCTTGCCCTCCACCACGTGAGCCTCGAGGGCGCCAGAATCCCACACCCTATCGCGAATATGGCCGACGAGATCCGCGTTCGTCGCTAAGCGGTCAACGAAAATAGCGCGGGCACCCTCCAGCGCCGCCTTCGTGTCCTCAAACCCCTCGGTTGTGTAGGACTGCGCGGCCGATTCCGGGTCCAGCGTGGCGTCGGCAAGTAAGGAATCAAGGAGCGGTTCAAGACCAGCTTCCCGCGCCTTATCTGCCTTCGTCTTGCGGCGCTTCTTATACGGCAGATACAGATCCTCTAAGCGGGCCTTCGTGTCGCACTGCTGGATGAGCTCCCGCAACTCGTCGGTCAGCTTGCCCTGGCTATCAATTGCTTCGAGAATCGTCTGCTTGCGATCCTCGAGCTCCCGCAGATAGGTCAAGCGCTCCGACAAGGTGCGGAGCTGGGCGTCATCGAGACCGCCCGTCATTTCCTTGCGGTAGCGGGCAATGAACGGAACCGTATTACCTTGGTCCAGCAAGTCAACAGTCGTGCGGACTTGTTGCTCGGTAACACCTAATTCATGAGCGAGGGTCTGAATAATCACCCGACCGATGGTAGCCGTTGCGCTCTAGCCACTCACCGTCAGCATGGCTCAGAAGCCCTGCAGCCCGGCAGCGCTCAATCAAATCTGGCCGACGTTGGGCCGTGATTTCTAAGGCACGCTCGCGATTCCACTGATCGACCTTCGCGTGATCGCCCGACAGCAAAATATCGGGGACATCCCGACCGCGCCACGACCGTGGCTTCGTGTACCTCGGCCCCTCCAGCAACCCCTCAGAGAACGAATCCTCCTCGTGGCTGCGACGGTTACCAAGAACACCCGGGATCAGACGAACAATCGCTTCCGCCATGACCAGCACAGCAACTTCACCGCCGACCAAAACATAGTCGCCGATCGACACTTCCTGAACGCGATAATGACCGCGGGCGTCGTCGAAAACCCGCTGGTCAATGCCCTCATAACGGCCGCAGGCGAAAACCAGGTGATCTTCCTGGGCTAACTCATGCGCTAACTCCTGAGTGAATGGAGTACCTGTCGGGGTTGGTACGACGAGTACCGGCGTCGACGA
The DNA here is from genome assembly GCF_030530965.1 of Corynebacterium sp. Classification (GTDB taxonomy): domain Bacteria; phylum Actinomycetota; class Actinomycetes; order Mycobacteriales; family Mycobacteriaceae; genus Corynebacterium. Next base: position 11,660 of record NZ_JAUMTY010000047.1, read on the forward strand.
AGCGGTGTGGCCAGAATGACCAGACTGACCAGAGTGGCCAGTTTCGACGACCTGAACCGACGAACCGCTGACGTCATCAGATGAATCGAGGAGGTCATCATGCCTCGGTTGGCGACGGTGACGCTCAGCCGTGACAAGGTCCGCGGACTCAGCGATGGGGCCAGTGCCCTGGGCGACGTCGTCAAGCGCGCTCCCCCACACGTCGGGCTTCATCACCATGCCCGGGCCGCCACCATAGGGTGAGTCGTCGACGGACTTGTGAACCCCCGACGCCCACTGCCGAAGATCATGAACGCCGACGCTGATGATCCCCTGCTCGATTGCTTTACCCAGCAAGGCGTGCCGCAAGGGCTCCATGTAGGCGGGAAAGATGGTGATGACATCAAGCCGCAGGTGGTGAGGCACGGTCGTTTCCTTATCCATCCTGTCCTCCTACGGTAGGTCCAACAATCCCTCGGGCGGGGTGACAACAATGGCCTCATTGTCGATATCGACGATCGGCACAATGGCCTGGACAAATGGAATGAGGACCGTCCGCGGCGCACCATCGGACGCTGTATCAGCGGACTCTATCTCCACTTCCAGCAAGCGCTGGGCAGGGCCGCGCAACACATTCTTGACAATTCCGATGTCCTCGGGCTCTGGTTGAGCCCCCTCATAGGCTCGCGCGTGCGCTTCCTCCGCACTCACTGGACCCACGGTGAGGACGTGAAGCCCTTCCAATTCGAAGTCATAAAACTCATCGCCGGAGTGGTCGATAACCGGCTCCGCAACGAAACGCACTCCCCGCAAAGACTCGGCGGCGTTGCGATCCGGAATTTCCTCCGCCTTCATGATGATTCTGCCTTGGTGCCCCCGAACCGACGCCACGGTCAGCGTAAAAGGCTCCTGAGATCCGCCATTCCGACGCTGGCGCCCACCTACGGGCATGGCCTTGACGACGCTTCCCACCGCGAAGCGCCCCTCGGGGTCATCCGTGGTTGGCTCGACGACGAATTCTCCCCGGACCCCATGTGGCTTGACGACGCGACCGATCTGTACGTAATTGGGATCGTCCGCGGAATTATCATGCTTGGTCACGACGTCATTATCACAAAATCATGGCCGCGGAGCGAATACGTTAACGAATCTCTATCCGGGTATCACGGTCGAGGCTGCGCAGAATCGTGCGAAGTGCCTCGGCGTGACGGCCTTTGCGCCCGATCACCATGGCGCGATCGTCGGGGTGGACGTAAACGATGAGCACGTGCTGCCGGCCCCGGTAAGTCGTCCGTACGGTCACGTCGTCGGGGTGAGGAACAATACCCCGGACAAGGTGGAGAACAATTTTTTCTTCCGACGACGTCACCTCTGATGTGGTGCGGCGGAGATCGGAGGGAGATGCATTCGTCATAGCTGCCACTATAGTTCCTACGGCCCCGAGGAACTGGAGCAAAACAAAACCCGGTGCGCAGAGTCACTCTGCACACCGGGTAAGCACAAGCTAGACGTTATGAGGCACAGCCCCACAGAACGTGAAACTACTCAGCTGATTCTTCCTCAGCCTTGTCTTCAGCAGCTTCCTCAGCTTCGGCTTCTTTAGCCGCTGCTTCTTCAGCAGCCTTCTTCGCAGCCTTGCGCTTTTCGGTGATGGCCTCCAAGGTCGGGCCATTGTTCGCCTCAGCAAGAGCCTCGTTGAAGAG
>NZ_JAUMTY010000047.1:13441-18515 GCF_030530965.1 Corynebacterium sp.
CGGTAGTGCGGGGTACGGATTTTACCGAGCCGCTGCAACTTAATTTTGACAGCCATATTCTTCTTTCTGTGGTCACCGGGCAGTGCAGACACTCCCTACCAGGAGGGAGCCGGTTCAGCCCTTGGATTTAACCTGCGCGTGACCACCGGTCGGCCGTGGCCGAGGACGGTGTTACGCAGGAAAGCTACGTATTGTCCCATCGGCACTACTCACGCGGGAGCACGCCGAAACAGACAACTTTCCGAATGCTAGCAGATCACACCCGAATTACCGAAACACCGCGCGCTGTGTGTCATGTATGGGTCACTCATCGGCATGACTTATCAGCACTACTTCTTCCGTCGACCCTGAGAACCTTGCCCAAAGTCAAGGTTGTTGAGGTCGATATTTTCCATTCCCTTAGGCAGGTTCTGCTGCCCCATCCCAGGCATACCGGGCATTCCGCCGCCCATACCCATCTGCTGCTGAAGCTGCTGCAGCTGATCCATGTTCGGCATCCCGCCACCACGCTGCGCCGCGGCACGGTTCTTATTCTTGTTCTTGCCCTTCTTCCCCTTCTTGCCTTTACGGCCTTTCTTCTGCTTCTTTGTCGCGCTACCCCCGCCCATGCCGAAACGGCTGGTCATCTTGCTCATCATCTTCTTCGCCTCGAAGAAGCGCTCAACCAGCTGGTTAACATCCTGAACGGTCACACCAGAACCGGCAGCAATACGGCGGCGTCGCGACGCATTCAGTATCTTCGGATCATTGCGCTCAGCGGGAGTCATACCGCGAATAATGGCCTGGATACGGTCGAGCTGCTTTTCGTCGACCATGTCAGCCATTTTGGACATCTCGGAGCCGCCCGGAAGCATCTTCAAAATGGCGCCCATCGGTCCCATGCGACGCACCATCAGCATCTGCTCAAGGAAGTCATCCAGGGTGAGTTCCCCAGAAAACATTTTCGACGCCGACCGCTCAGCTTCTTGCTGATTGATCTTCTGCTCAGCCTGCTCGATAAGCGTCAGGACATCGCCCATGCCCAGGATCCGGTTTGCCATCCGGTCCGGGTGGAAGACGTCGAAGTCGTCAAGCTTTTCACCAGTGGAGACGTAGAGAATCGGCTTCCCCGTCACCTCACGGATGGAGAGGGCTGCACCGCCTCGAGCGTCGCCATCGAGCTTGGTGAGGACGACGCCGGTGAAGTCAACGCCTTCTCGGAACGCGTCGGCAGTATGAACCGCGTCCTGACCGATCATCGAGTCGATCACGAAGAGGACTTCGTCGGGGTTCGTGGCGTCACGAATATCTCGCGCTTGCTGCATGAGGACTTCATCAATACCAAGCCGGCCGGCGGTATCGATGATGACAACGTCGTGTTTCGTGCGCTGCGCTTCCTCAATACCCGCGGTCGCGACACCGACAGGGTCGCCGTGTGACTGACCCATTTCATGTTCGACGGTGTCCGTCCGGGTCCCCGGATCCGGCGCGAAAGTTGGCACGTCAGCACGTTGACCGACGATTTCCAGCTGCTGAACAGCTCCCGGGCGCTGGAGGTCACAGGCCACCAACATGGGCGTGTGCCCTTGCTTCTTCAGGTGGTGAGCTAATTTCCCGGCCAGCGTGGTTTTACCAGCACCCTGCAGACCGGCGAGCATAATCACCGTCGGAGGATTTTTCGCTAACTGAAGGCGCCGGGTCTCGCCGCCCAAAATGCCGATGAGCTCTTCATTAACGATCTTGACAACCTGTTGAGCAGGGTTAAGCGCCTCTGACACCTCAGCACCAGTAGCGCGTGCCTTGATGTTCTTAATGAAGGCGCGGACAACGGGAAGCGACACATCTGCTTCCAGTAAAGCTAAGCGGATCTCGCGCGCCGTGGCGTTAATATCTGATTCAGTCAGCCGGCCTTTACCGCGCAAACCTTTGAGCGCTCCGGTCAATCGGTCAGACAGTGACTCAAACACAGATTCTCCCCTGTTGGGTTGTCGGCATGAACTCCCCTAGCATACAAGCTCGAGGCTTGCAGTACTGAGCCCACTCGTATCGGACGGGTACTACCTACGCACTCGGGCCTATGAACTAGGCCCTATTTCTTGTTTTGCGCAAGGGTGGAAAATGCCTGTTTAATGCAATCCACAAAAATAGGCATTGCCCCATAGTCCGGGTGAATACCGTCAGATTGCAGGTCACCGGTGTGCTTTGCTGCCACATCGGACCAGTCCGCGACAGTCACGTTCGGATATTTCGCCGCTATCTTTTGGTACTCATCCGTCACTTGCGGCTCCCAGCCAGCACCATACGTGTTGACCAGAACCACGGTCCGCCCACGCTGAATCTCGTCGATTTCCTGCTCAACAGCCTGGGGATCGCGAACACCCCAGTTTGTTCCCAGCGCAATAACGACGGCACGGCGGATCTTCCCCTGGCGCTCCATGTCTTGCATGATCGGAATAGCTTGCTCCCACGCACGCTCCGACTGCGCAACGATATCCACGCCGGGATAGTCCTTGACAATCTCCGGGGCCGTCGTGACCAGCATGGAATCACCGAACATCGTCGTGTCCTTACCCTCCGGCGGGGTGTAGTCCACTGTGTCCGAGCGGTCTGTTCCCTGCCCGCCCGTCGCGCCAGCACCATCTCCCGCGGAGGAACCGTCGCCAGTATTGACGAGGTGTTCGTTTTCGGTGATTTTTTGTTCGACGAGTGTTTTGTCCGGCGCAGTCGAGGCCACAGATACTGTGCATGCCGCGAGCGCGACGGGAACAATCAGGGTTGCCACAGCGGCCGGTGTTAAGCGAACACGACGCGATGTGCGGGAGTTCCTACGTGCCGACGTCCGACGACCGTCACCGTGAGTATCCGGATGCTTAACGAAGAGCCCGCAAAACGCTGCCCACGCGCCACGGAAGCCTAAGCGCCTGATCGGAGTTTCCAGATAGCGCAGGGAAATCTCACACACAATGAACGTGACGACGACGGCACCCAACCGCACAGCCCACGATGCTGCACTGTTGTCCGGTGTCGGGATGACGATTTGCGCGAGGATGATCAGCGGCCAGTGCCAGAGATAGACCGCGTAGGACCGATCGCCGAGCCACGACGCGGGGCCAGATGACATCAGCTGGACTAAGCCGCCACGTTTGACCAGGAAGCTGGCGATCATGATCGCGGTCAGGACGTTCGCCACGGCAATGCCGCCGTGGAACGCCTCGGCTGAGCCGTCGCCAATGATGATCATGAGAACGATTAATCCGGCGCAGGAGAGCCAGCCGAGGATCGGCCCCACCGCAGACCAGAACCGTGTTGTGATGAAACCTCCGTCGGCGCGCGATGCCTCGAAGGCTAGGGCGGCACCGATCATGAGCCCGAAGAGGTGTGTGTCCGTTCCGTAGTACACGCGTGTCGACGAATCCGGGCTGAAGAGAACTGCCATGCCAACGGCGGATGCGGCGGCGACGATGAGCAGGGAGAATGAGACCCGGCGTCGGGCGAAGTGGTGTCGAGCTATCCAGACGAATACCCAGGGCCACAACAGGTAGAACTGCTCTTCCACCGCCAGCGACCAGAAATTCATGAACAGCTGTGGGACGTTGCGGGTGAAGTAGGACGACCCGGCGGCAATCTCGACCCAGTTGTAGGAGAAGGTCAAGACCCCGACTATCTGCGGAGCAATGCGTACCAACAGGTCCTGGGCTTGTTCGGCCCAGCGCGTGCACAGCCAGGTCAGCGGGACGACGATGATGATGAGGCTGACCAGCGCCGGGATGAGCCTGCGTGCACGTCGAATCCAGAAATTCGCCAAGTTCGAGTGACCCGTCTTGTGGCGTTCGCGGATTAAGAGCGTCGTGATCAAGAACCCTGAGACGACGAAGAAGACGTCGACGCCCATGAATCCGCCGGGCAGCAGATCGGGATCGAGGTGGAAGAGGAGGACCGACAGAATTGCGATAGCGCGGAGGCCATCCAGCCCCAAGATCCGGCCACCAGGAAGTGTGGGCGAGACTCGAGTGGGCTGAGCTTTCGTGCGACGCCGGGTGCCCTGGTGTGAGCGTGGTGCGCGCGTGGGTTGCGGCGCGTGTGAGGACCGCTGAGCTTGTGACGCTGAACGGGCACGATGGCCGGCCGAGGTGGAAGCCCTGTCTACTCGGTTGTAGTGAGTTTCCCGGGTAGCGCCGGCATCGCGATCTGACGATGATTCGCGGGTGAGGAAATCTGCTTCGGGGCGACGTCGGCGGGCCTCTGCCAGCGCTTCTGCCCGTATGGAATAAAAGTTGTCGCTAGGTAAGCGGCGCCCGTTGCGGTCTAAGCGTCCCCGCGTGTATCGCTGCGGGTACTCTGTCCCCCGGTTCTGACGGGGATATGACTGACGGGGCTGCGCAGTGTGAGGAGGTCGTGCTTGTTGCTCACGAGAGTGACGACTGTGGGTCGTCGACGCGCTCTCCGGGGCCTGGTTGGTACGGCGATCATGACGACCATCGGAGGGCGACCATGTGACACGGGCCTCGCGCCCCGGCTGTCGGCTATCACGACGGTGGTGTGCCACAAAAACCACCTTTCTGGAAAATCTCCACACAAAGCATAGCGGAAATAAAACTTTACTGGAGAAATGCTGAAAAAGCGTGACAACTATCGCGTGTCCATCACTAAAACTAATTATTTTAGGTAAATAACGTACCTGACTAGCAATGGCGATGACACAAGAATCGGAACAATCCCGCGATCGGACGGCGGCACAGACCCAGCTGCACGGTGCTTACTGATAACGGTGCTCTACCGGGCCCATCGATAACGCTTTTTACCGTCGCAGGCAACCACTACCCGGCCCCCGGGCTCCGATGCTTTAATCACCGAGGGCGTGCCGAATACGCATGACCGCAGCGTCCTTCTCTTTACGAGTCAGCCCCGGCTTCACACCGAACTGATCGACGACCGTATCGGCAAACGTCGAGACCGTTGCCCAGCGAAGCTCCGGTAGAGCACCAATCACGGCGGCCAAAACACCTAAACGATCCCGGGCACGAACCTCGAGAATATCGCCATTCCACACCAGTTCAGCATCATCTTTGGTGAACGGAAGACGCGTTTCTCGAGA
>NZ_JAUMTY010000048.1 GCF_030530965.1 Corynebacterium sp.
TCATGGTGTTGCCTGCGCGGTCGGGCGACTTGGTGGAGGCATTGTCGACGCGATGTTCCCGTGGTGTCGTGTCTGGCGGTTGTGTAGCGGTGGTCTCTGCTGTCGGCGGCGCAGGTGGGAGCACTGTTGCGGCTGGTCTGGCGTTGTCCTGGGCTCGGTCAGGGCGTGGGTCTGTGGTGGTGGACGCGAATTGTGTGTCCGGCGCGGACGATGTCCTCCTCGGGGTGGAGAGCGAACCGGGCATGAGGTGGGGTGATGTGAGCGTGCGAGGGTGGGAAGACGGTGGGGTTGATGGGCGCGCGGTGGCTGCGAATATCCCCGCGACCCCAGAGGGCGTGGGCGTGTTGTCGGTGGGGCGTGGTGCTCCGGCGGCGGTGGAGTGGAATCAGCGGGGGGCATTGGTGCAGCGTGTGGCAGGTGCGCTGGCTCGTGAGGGGCTATCAGTGGTGGTGGACGTGTCGGGCGCGACGTGGTGGGAGGCGTCGGATTTCACTGGCTGCGATTGTGTTTTTGTGGTCGTCCCTGCGACGTTGCGCGGTTTAGGCGGGGCGGTGTGGTGGTCGCGGGTGGCACGCCAGAGCGGTGCGGACCCGGTGGCTGTGGTGAAGCATGAGGCGGTCTCGTCGGTGGGGGTCAAAGACGTTGAATCTGTGACGTCGATGCCGGTGGTGGCCGAGTTCACGTCTGAGAAAAAGATCGCGAAGGAAATCGAGGAGACCGGACTTCGGCTGTGTGGGCGGTCGAGCTTCGCGCGCATGGTGTCGGGATTATGCGAGGTCGCGGATGGCTACATAAAGAACGGCATGCCATCGTTGCCAGCCGATCAGCGCGCCATCAATAGTGCTCAGAGCCGTGCCGCGCGCATGGGGGAGTTGGCAGCATGAGCAGGGTTCGGAGTTTTGTACAGGCGTGTCATTCAGGCGCGGATAATTCGGCCACTCATACTGACGACGCTTCGGCGCAGGCCGGGGCACTGGCGCAGGCCGGGCTCTCGGCACAGGCAGGGGCGGTGAGCGACAGAATCCGCATGAGGCTTGCGCAGGGCAATGGCGATACGTCAACGTCGGCAATTGCCTCAGCGGTACGGGCGGAATATCCGGGCATCGGGATGTCGGGCGTCGTGCAAGAGGTTCGTCGGATTCGTGGGGAGATCCACGGTGCCGGGCCCGTGGAGCCGCTGTTGGACCTGCCGGATGTGACAGACGTGCTGGTCAATGGGGCCTCGGAGGTGTGGGTTGATGGCCCGGCTGGTTTGTGTCGTGTGGATTCTCCCTTCCGCGACGACGACCACGTGCGGGCAACAGCCGTTCGTTTAGCAGCCGCGTGTGGGCGTCGTTTGGATGATGCGTCGCCCTATGCGGACGGTTTTTATCGACGCGACGCTGCGGGCGGGAGCGTTCGTGTTCACGCTGTGCTGCCGCCTGTCGTCGAGCACCCGTGTTTGTCGTTGCGTGTGCTGGGGACGGCGTCGACCAGCCTGGATGATCTTGTGCACAGTGGCAGCGTGCCGCCCGATATGGCTGACGAGTTGCGCTCGTTGGTGCGGAGTCGTCAGGCGTTTGTGGTCTCTGGTGGGACGGGCGCGGGAAAGACGACGCTGCTCTCCGCCCTGCTTGCGGAGGTGTCGCCGGACGAGCGGATCGTGTGCGTGGAGGACACTCGTGAGCTGCATCCCCGGCATCCGCATGTTGTCGCCTTGACGACGACGTCGCCCAATGTGGAAGGGCAGGGGGAGATCACGTTGCGCGATGTGGTCAAACAGACGTTGCGGATGAGGCCGGATCGGATCGTGGTGGGTGAGATCCGTGGCGCCGAGATTCAGGAACTTTTTGCGGCTTTAAACACTGGTCACGACGGCGGCTGCGGAACTATTCACGCGAACGGACCGGAGGAAATCCCGGCGCGCTGCGAGGCCCTGGGCGCAATGGCGGGGATGTCTCCGGAGTCGGTGAGGACTCAATTCCGCGCCGCGATTCGGGTCGTTGTCCACGTTGAGCGGGCCTCATCGCGTCGCCTCGCGAGCGTGGGAGTAGTGCCACCGGTAGGGATGAACTCGTCCTTCTTCGACGGGCAGGGGAACGGCGAAAAACCACTGCATCCAGGTGTTTCATCGTCTGGAGTGGTGATGGTGTGGACTGCGGATGGTGGCCGCACCGATGCATGGCCATTGTGGGAACGCGTCGTGCGAGGTGGTGCGCGATGATTCCGTTGGGTGTCCCGCTGTCGTGTGTGATCGCGGTGGTAGAGGGCCAGCGAGCTCGCAGCGATAAGCAGGTTCGCATTAATCAACGCCAAGTAATAGCTCAGTGGGCGCAGGCCAGCAGCATGATCGCGAGTGAGCTCCTGGCTGGTGCAAGCCCCTTGGTGGCGGTTCGTCACGTTGCCGACGAAATGGACGGCGCGGATGGCATGGAAGGCCAGGTCGCGCCCGAGCTTCGCACGATGGTGAACCATTGTGCCTGGTTGGGCGCTCCTTGCGCTCCTCTGAGCACGTGGTCCAGCGAGCCGGATCAGGTCGGGCGGCAGGCGATCGCCCGGGCATGGTTGGTGTCGCACCGCACTGGCGTGCCTTTGGCGGAGGTCATGCAGGCCACGGCGGCAGATCTCCAGGCGAAGCTCCATCACCAGGAGCGGACCGAGGCCTCGCTGGCGGGCCCTCGAGCGTCGACCCGCGTGCTGATGTTTCTGCCCCTCGTCGGAGTGGCGATGGGCCAGTCCATGGGTGCGGGCTCCATTCAGTTTTTATTGACGACGCAGCTCGGCGGCCTGTTGCTCCTGGTGGGGGTTGTCCTAGAGGTCGTGGGGCTGGAGTGGTCCCGCGCGCTGATGGTGAAGGCGGTGGCGGTGTGACTGCGGCGAAGAACGTCGGAAGTGCTGGGCGTGCGGGCGCCATGTTGAATGCGGCCGCTGACTTGGACCTGGTGAAAGCGTGTTTGTCGTGCGGCCTTCCGGTAGGCGCAGCGGTGGGAGCGGTTGCAGATAGTGGCGGGTCTCAGTTTGTTGACGTCTGGACGGGCACGGCGAACCGCTTGGCACTGGGTGTGGATTCCGACATCGCGTGGGCATTGTGCGCCGAGAACGAGGTGTTAGGCGATTTTGCTCGGCGTGCGCGTCGAAGTGCTCGTTCGGGTGCTCGGTTAGCGGCCGATATCGGTGCGTTGTCGATGCATATGAGGCATCGGGCGACGGATCAGGCGGTGGCGGAGGCCGAGAAAGCAAGCGTGTACGTGGCGCTGCCGTTGAGCTTCTGTTTCCTTCCGGCGTTTATAGCGGTGGGGCTAGTTCCTATTGCTATCGGATTGTTATCGGGGTTGTCATGACGACGGGGAGCTTCATGATTCAGGTGACGATAGGTGGCCGTGGCCCACCGCAGTATTTCATTCGCTCTATGTACCTCTGTTTTATTTCTCCATATTCATTGACCTGGCGTTTTAGGCCTCACTGTTGTGGTGTGGCCTGTCATCCGCCATCTTTTCGAAAGGACTCATCATGACTTGTGCAGTACCTACCCACGCAGTACCTACTAATCTGATTGCTGAGCAGCACACATCAGAGGCCACTGACGTTCAGCTCTCCTCACGATCCGTCGATACTTCTCCCGCGGATGACATCTCTAACTCGGATAACGAGAACACGCCCGACCCCTCGCCCATGAGGTGGTGGGACCGGGCCCGCGCGGCGCTGTTTAACGAGCGTGGCATGGCCACCTTGGAATACGCCTTGGTGTGCGTGGCTGCGGCCGCCTTTGCCGGGCTGCTCTACGTCATCGTCTCAGGCGGTGAGGTAGAAAATGCACTCAAGGGAATTATCGAAGATGCTCTGAACAGCAAAAAGAAGTGAATAGGGCATCGATAAGTTCACGGTTGGCTGACAGCGCCATGCCGATCTTCTCTGACCCGTGCATCGTGGAACACGACGCTGATTCCGACGCCCCTCAACCCAACGCCATGGCCTCGTGGTGGGAGAGGGGAAGCGTCACTATCGAAGCCGCGTTCGCGATCTCCATGGTGCTCGTCGTCGTAGGAATGGTCATCGTGGGGGTCATGGTCGTGGCGAATCAGGTGGCCGCAACGGAGGCGTCGGCCAACGCGGCGCGCGCCATCGCACGAGGAGAAAACCGCTCTGAAGTCGAACAACACCTAGCTAGCGCAGTGAAAAACTCGACCATGACGGTGACGACAACTCCCGGTGCGGGAGGCCAGCCCGGCTTCGTGAAAGTAACAGTGATAGTGAAGAACCCGCTGAAAGATGCGGAGTCGACGTCGGTAGCCGTGAACGAAGAGAACATCGGAAGCTCCGGTGACGCCGGCTAACCCGGTTAAGTCCGACTGATCACGATCAGTGGGCGCACGGGATACGTGGGTGCGAATAGCTGGAGCCTCAACGACAGGCACAACGGCCTTAACAACAGGCACAAAATGGAGAGGGAACGCAACTTGGGCGGAAGTGAATTCTGGTGTCGGGGGTCGATGACCGTGGTAGGAGCGGTGGTGTGCACAGTGGTCATCGGTGTTTTCGGAACGCTGGTCGCCGTTGGAGCTAAAGTTATCGACTCCAGAAAAGCCGATAGAGCAGCGGATTTGTCCGCACTCGCGGCGGCATACGCACTACAAGAAACTATTGCCGACGGTGACCACGTCATCGCCACCACGGCGCCTACAAACACTCATCCGGAAAACGCGGTGGCGAATCCTGGCCCGGAAAACGTGGCACCCGAGTTCTCAACAGCGAGCACAACGTCAACGCCGTCTGGGATGGCCGCAACGCCAGAATCCTCCGCGGCGTGTGCGTTGGCGGGGCAGGTCGCCGCAGAAAATGACGCCTCGCTGCGCTCATGCACGCTCGAGGGGGAAGACGTCATCGTGTCCGTCGAGGTATCGGGAGCGCACTCACCGTTCACGGCCAGCGCAAGTGCCCGCGCCGGGCCCGCATGAGCGTCAAACCCACCGGCTTCCGCTCATCGGCTCTCGCTCACACGCTCACCCCCACGAACTCACGCCCCCAGCGACTCCAATCCTCGGAGCACCCGCACAGCGCCGGCTTTATCCAACGGCTCATTCCCATTCCCACATTTGGGCGACTGAACGCAGGAAGGACACCCATTTTCACACTCGCAATGGGCGACAGCCTCCGCTGTTGCTGTAATCCACTCGTGGAATCGTCGGTACCCGCACTCGGCGAAACCCGCTCCGCCCGGGTAGCCGTCGTAGACGAACACCGTCGGCAAGCCAGTGTCTTGGTGCAGCGCAGTGGACACGCCACCGATGTCCCACCGGTCGCACGTCGCGATCAAAGGCAACATCCCGATCGCAGCGTGCTCAGCGGCATGCAACGAGCCCGGCCAGTCCCGTTCCTCCACACCCCACCGGCGAAGGGTGGAGGGCTCCACCGTGTACGCGACGGCCGTCGTCGTCAATGTTTGTTCCGGCAGATCAAGGGATACGACATCGAGGACCTCACCACTAGGCATCCGCCGCATGTAGTCAACAACCTGGTGAGTGACCTCAACCTCCACAAAGGCCAACCACACGCCATCGCCCAACTCGTGGGAAGAAAGAGTAGAAAGAACGCGAATGTCGGTGTTCTCTCGAGCCCAGGTTGTCCACGCGGGAGCCTCGCGGTGAACCAGAGCCAGGCCATCGTCCACACTGAGATCATCGACGACATAACTGTCTCCCTGGTGCAGATACACAGCGCCGGTGTGCGTCTGGCTCATGGCCCGGCCCTGGTCGATCACGCCCACCAGCCGGCCGGTGTCGCCCTCCACGATGGCGACGTCACCGCCATCGTCGCCACGAATACTGACCACCGAATGCGCGTTAACCGGGGAAATATCGGGAGGGAGGAGAGCGCCCAAACCGGCTGCCTCAACTCCACGGGTCTCAGCGTCATTCGGTGCGCTCAACGCCTCAATCGGCCTCTCCACGGCAAACCAGCCACGCCGCCGCCGGCGCAACAGGCCAGCGTCGCGCAAATACTCGGCACTCGACCACGCACCCCACTGGTCAATTTCCTCATCGGTAAGAGGCCGTTCCACCGCAGCGCAATACAAATGAGGCACCATCACATACGGATTGTGCGGGTTAAACACCGTTTGCTCCACCGGCGACCCCAACAACACCTCGGGATGATGAACAAGATACGTATCCATCGGCTCATCGCGGGCAATCAGCGTGACCAACGACCCCTGCCCGCGACGACCAGCGCGCCCCGCCTGCTGCCAAAACGACGCAATCGTCCCCGGATAACCGCAAGCCACAACGGAATCCAAGCCGCCAATGTCCACCCCGAGCTCCAACGCATTGGTGGTCGCCACCCCCAGCAGCTTTCCATTGTCCAAATCGTGCTCCAGCTTCCGGCGGTCCTCCGCAAGATAACCAGCACGATAAGCAGCAATCCTCGCAGCATCCTCGGGGCGTCCCAATCGTCCAAGGGCCTCCGACGCGCGGGCAGCGACCGTCTCAGCCGACCGACGCGACCGCACAAACGTCAAGGTCCGCGCACCCTGCGCAACCAGATTCGCCATCACGTCCGCAGCCTCCTGAGTCGCAGGCTTGCGCACGGGCGCTCCATGTTCGCCCTCTATGTCGGGAAGGAAACTCGGCTCCCACAACACCACCGTCCGCTCCCCGGCGGGGGAAGCGTCGTCAGTGACCTCAGCGAAACCATCAACATCATGACCACACAGCCGAGACGCATGAACCGCCGGCCGCGACGCCGTCGCACTCGCCATCACAAACACCGGAGAAGCGCCATATGCCCTGGCCAGACGGTCAAGGCGTCGCAAAACAAGAGAAACATGGGCGCCAAACATCCCGCGATACGCATGGCACTCATCCACAACGATGTACCGCAGGTTGCGCAACAATCGCCCCCACCGCGCATGCGCACCCAGCACCGACAGTTGCACCATGTCCGGATTAGTGAAAACCCACTGCACACTATCTCGAATCGCGCGCCGGGCCTCCGGCGGAGTATCGCCGTCATACCCACCGATACTGACACCGCGGAGGGAACCAACCTCGCGCGTCATCCCCGCCACATGAGCCAGCTGATCATTCGCAAGCGCCTTCGTCGGAGTCAGATACAGGGCGGTCGCGTTCTTTTCCTCAGCAAGAGTGGTCAGAATCGGCATCTGATAACCCAGAGACTTTCCCGACGAGGTCCCCGTGGCCACCACCGTGTCATGCCCCTCCCACAGAGCATTGGCGACGCGCACCTGGTGGGCCCACGGTCGCGCAATGCCCTGGTCAACCAGGTGATCGCGGAAATCCCGGGGTAGCCACGACGGCCACTCCCCATGCCGCCCTTTTCGCGCCGGAAGGGTTTCGGTGTGCAGGATCTCGGAGCGGGGGAACGTCGCGCGGATACTCTCCAGGAGTTCCTCGCCGAAACTGTTAGGGTGTGCCAATTGTGTCACCGAGAAGAAACCACCCGCAGAGTAATTCGTCGACCAACTAATCCAAAGACAATGCCTAGGGCTAAAGGCTGAATTCTAGTCCTTGAAATACTCGGATACGATGTCCGCAGCGTCGGCCGCGTTCCCGCCAAGAACACCGTGGCTGTAGCCCTTGAAGGTGTGCAAAGTGCCGCCCATGGCGTCACGCATCTCGGGAGCGCCGTGAGGTGTCACCGCCGTGTCCTTGTCGTAGCCCAGGTTGAGCGGCTTGACGGCCAATTTATCCCCATTGACCTTCATGATTGGTTTGTTATGGGGCCATCCGTCGCATTCCTGCCCGCTGGCGATCATTTGGTCCACGGCGACGAATTGATCCCCACCGGTGTACTGGTTAATCAGCGAAGGAATATATTCGCTCCGAGCCGGAGGGTTGGCATTTTCATTGCACATGATGGTTTGGTTCACCAACCCCATTTGAATTTGCTGCATAAAGATGTTCTTTAGCATCTCATCCTCGGCATCGCTTTCTTCCGAATCAGAGTTATCTGCCTCTTCTGTCTTCTTCTTGGCCATTTCCTCTAACTTGGCCAGCTCAGGTGTTCGCTCCTTTTCTTTCTCCACCAAGATTTCATCGAGCGGCCTGATGGGGTCTGAGGAGGCGCTTTCTGCAATTGCAGCCGCGGTATCTGGCCACGATTGCTGGGAATACAGGGCTTCACCCAGCGGAGAGAGTGCTTGCTGAGCGCCGAAACGCTTCAGAAGATCAAAAGACTCAGTGAATGTGTGCGATCTCCAGTAGACATAGTCGACGGCACTCAACAGCTTGACGGCACTGTCGGCGTAGTCATCGGGCACAGCGCTGACGTCGTCGCGGTTGGCTGGCGGCGGCGTCAGCGGAGGAGTCACGTTGTATGTCGCTTTAATCACCCGAGTGAAAGATTTGTACACCTCGCGAGGCGTCTTTCCTAAGTGATATTTATCGTCATTCTGAGCAATCCAATCGAAGAAAGCGTTCATCGCTTCTTTCCGGATTTTGATGCGGCTCCCACCGAGCCCGAACCACGCGTCATTAGGAGACATGCTGGAATCGAGCACCATTTTGTTGGTGTGCTCGGGGAACAATGTGGCGTAGGTCGCCATGAGAAGGCCCCCGTAGGACACCCCGTAAAGATTGAGCTTGTCCTCACCCAGGGCTTTCCGCGCTTCCTCCAGGTCGCGCGCCGTGTTTTCGGTGGTGATGGTATCGACATACCCGGGCTGCGTACGCTGGCACGCCCGGTAGAGGTTGCCCCCGCCGGGAACGAGCGATTCGAGTAAGCCTTCGTCACATTCGAGTGGCGTACCAAAAGTCAGCCCTCGTGGTTCGACGGCAACCAGGTCGTAATGCTCGAGCACGTCGGTAGGCATCTGAATATGCCCGGCACTCTTGTTTTGCGGCGCCTTGTCAGTGAACATCGCGAGCGCGTCAAGCCCGGGCCCGCCGATATTGCCCGCGATCGTGCCCTTCTTGGTCCCCTTGGCCGGGATCTTGCTCATCGTGAGCTCAATATTTCCGACGTCGGGGTAGGCGTAATCCTTGGGGACGGTGATGGTGGCGCACTGTGCTCGCTCAACTGTCATGCTGCCGGGCGGGCACGGCCCCCACTTCAGCTTTTGAGCTGCGGGATTGTCCTCGGGCTTCGCCGTATCCGACGCTCCATCCGACGACGCCGTATCCGATGACGGCGCATCCGACGGCACAGCCGGCTCGGTTGTGGAATCCTGCGGTGTGGGGTGCGGGTACGGGCCAGCGTGTGCAAGGCCGGGCGCGGAAAGGGTGAGCGTCGCGGCCATGACAGTGGCGGCGATTGTTTTGGACGGGACGCTGCCGGAAAAGCCGGAGAAACCAGGCAGACCAGGTTTCCGGTGCGTGGATCGTCGCTGGTTAAAGCGTGCGTACGGGGTGCGGTGCGTTGTCATAGGGGAGCTTTCAGATAAGGGGAGAGGAGCGGACGGGGAGCGCCAGAGCCATTTACTCAGTATGGCTACATTAAGCTCCTATGAGCATAGTAAAAATAATGGTCAATGGGGAGGGTTTGCGGGCAGATACGTCATCAATGAACGCAACACCCACCCCGTGACCTGCCTATTTCGTCGGCAAGTATGACCCTGGCTATCCACACGTGGCTGCATTGAAATAGATCGAGTACGCTTGGTCTTCGACGATAATCGTTGAGTTTGGTTGTCGTTTTGCTGCACGATAGAAATTGGGTACAAGGTATGGCACAGGGAACTGTGAAGTGGTTCAACGCGGAGAAGGGCTTCGGCTTCATCGCTCCGGAAGACGGCTCGCAGGACGTCTTCGTCCACTACACGGAGATCCAGGGAAGCGGCTTCCGCACCTTGGAGGAGAATCAGAAGGTCGAGTTCGAGATTGGTGAAGGTGCTAAGGGCCCTCAGGCTCAGCAGGTTCGCGCTCTCTAAGAACTCACTAGTAAGTCCTCACCGGATCACTGCCATGACTGATGGCGTGCGATGTCGACTATAAAAATCAGCCCTTCCACTGGTTGTCATCGGTGGAAGGGCTTTTTTACCCCCTTTACGTGGTTTGCATATGTAATTTTGCGTTTGTCTATAGTGCATGGTCTAAGGTGGCACGGAAACGCCCAGTTGCGATCGTGGTCAGCTCATGGTGAGTTATGTGGCCTAGCTTTGGTTCGGAGCATTGTGATGGGCTTGTGTGAAGGGAAGGCGAGAACCCAACGTGGCAGCATCTGGTAGCGCCGAAGGAGACGGTGTGAAACGGCTGGTCATTGTGGAGTCGGCGACGAAGGCTCGAAAGATACAGCCGTACCTTGGTTCGGATTACATCGTGGAGGCCTCCGTGGGTCATATCCGCGACCTGCCGAGGGGTGCAGCCGATGTGCCCGCGAAGTATAAGAAGAAACCGTGGGCTCGTTTGGGTGTCGACGTCGAGAACGACTTCGCTCCCCTTTATGTGGTTAACCAGGACAAAAAGAAGAAAGTTGCCGACCTCAAGGCCAAGCTGAAGCAGGTTGATGAGCTGTACCTGGCCACAGACCCCGACCGCGAGGGTGAGGCTATTGCGTGGCACCTTTTGCAGGTGTTGAAGCCTAAGGTGCCGGTGCGCCGCATGGTGTTCCATGAGATCACGAAGCCGGCGATTCTGGAAGCGGCCAAACATACCCGTGAGCTGGATCAGAACCTGGTCAATGCCCAGGAAACTCGCCGTGTGCTGGACCGGTTGTATGGGTACGAGATCTCGCCGGTGTTGTGGAAGAAGGTCATGCCGCGCCTGTCCGCCGGCCGCGTGCAGTCGGTGGCTACCCGCGTCATTGTGGAGCGTGAGCGGGATCGTATCGCGTTCACCTCCGCCGATTATTGGGATTTGACGGGCACGTTTGCCCTTCGTTCGGGTGCCGACGCTGGTACGCCGGGTTCCTCCCCCCAGGGCTCTTCCACTGCGTCGGGCGAACCGCGCTCCTTCCCGGCTCGGCTGGCGGAAATCGATGGTCAGCGCGTCGCGCAGGGCCGGGATTTTAACGACGACGGCCAGCTGAAGTCGAAGGCCGTCGCTCTCGACGAAAAAGCCGCCAAGGATTTGGCCGGTCAGCTCTCCGGTGCGGCGATGTCGGTGCGGTCCGTCGAGGAGAAGCCGTACACGCGGCGCCCGTATCCTCCGTTTATGACGTCGACGCTCCAGCAGGAGGCCGGCCGCAAGCTGCATTACACCTCTGAGCGGACGATGCGCATCGCACAGCGCTTGTATGAGAACGGCCACATTACGTATATGCGTACGGACTCGACGACATTGTCGGAGTCGGGCATTAATGCCGCTCGCGCGCAGGCCAGGGAGCTGTACGGCGCGAAGTACGTGGCCAGCGCCCCGCGTCAGTATTCCCGCAAGGTCAAGAACTCGCAGGAGGCTCACGAGGCGATTCGCCCTGCTGGCGAGTCTTTCGCCACTCCGGGCCAGTTGGGTGGCCAGCTGGACGCGGAGGAATTCAAGCTCTACGAGCTGATTTGGCAGCGGACGGTCGCGTCGCAAATGGCCGACGCGAAGGGCACGTCGATGAAGGTCTTCGTGGCGGGTGAGTCCACGGACGGCCGCGATTGCGTCTTCACCGCGACGGGCCGCACCATCACCTTCCCCGGCTTCTTGAAGGCCTATGTGGAGGTATCCCGCACTGCCGACGGCCGCAATGTCGCCGACGACGCGGAGAAGCGGTTGCCCGTCCTGACCGAGGGCCAGGGCCTGACCGCCACCGACGTCGAGGCTGATGGCCACTCGACCACTCCGCCGGCTCGTTACACCGAGGCGAGCTTGGTGAAGAAAATGGAAGACCTGGGTATTGGTCGTCCGTCGACGTATGCGTCGATTATTAAGACGATCCAGGATCGCGGCTATGTGTATTCGCGTGGCAATGCGCTGGTGCCGTCGTGGGTGGCGTTCGCCGTCGTCGGGCTCCTTGAGCAGAACTTCGGTTCGCTGATTGATTACGATTTCACCTCGTCGATGGAGGATGTGCTGGACTCCATCGCGAATGGTTCCGAGGATCGTTCGCACTGGTTAGAGGGCTTTTATTATGGCGACGACGGGGCGTCGAGTGCGAAGGCGGAGACGATTGCCCGCTTGGGCGGCTTGAAGCACCTTGTCGGTGGCAACCTGGAGACCATCGATGCCCGCGCGGTGAACTCGCTTCACATGTTCGACGACGAGGACGGCAACCCGATTGTCGTGCGCGTCGGCCGCTATGGGCCGTACCTGGAGCGCACGCCCGCGGGCAGCGACGAGCCTCAGCGTGCCAATCTGCCCGACACGGTGACCCCGGATGAGCTGGATCTTGCGTTGGCGGAGAAACTCTTAGCGACGCCGCCGACGGGCCGTGAGCTGGGAGAGAACCCCGCCAACGCTCGGATGGTCGTGGCGAAAGAGGGGCGTTATGGCCCGTATGTTACGGAGCTTGTCCGCGACGATGAGCGCGAGAAGGCCGAGGCGAAAGCCCTGGAGACCGTCGACGCCGAGTGGGATGCCGATGATGAGGCCCGCAAGGCGGAGGGCAAGAAGCCTCTGAACCGTGAGACGAAGACGGCGGCGAAGAAGCGCGAGAAGCGCGTCAATGAGCTGGTCACGGAGATGTTGAAGCCGAAGACGGCGTCGTTGTTTAGCGGCATGGAGCCCTCGACGGTGACGTTGGATGAGGCTTTGAAGCTGATGAGTTTGCCCCGTGAAGTCGGTGTGGATCCGTCTGACGGTGAGGTTATTACTGCCCAGAATGGCCGTTATGGCCCGTACCTGAAGAAGGGGACGGATTCGCGTTCCTTGGCTAATGAAGAGCAGATTTTCACTATTACTCTCGACGAGGCGCGCCGCATTTATGCCGAGCCAAAGCGCCGTGGGCGTGCTGCGGCGAAGCCTCCGCTGAAACAGCTGGGTGACAATGACGTCTCGGGCAAGCCGATGACCGTCAAGGAGGGACGTTTTGGTCCCTATGTGACGGATGGTGAGACCAACGCGAGCTTGCGCCGTGGTGATACTCCGGAGGCCATGACGGATGCTCGGGCGTGTGAGTTGTTGTCGGAGCGACGCGCCAAGGAAGCTGCTAATGGTGGCGCGAAGAAGAAGTCCTCGAAGAAAGGCACGAGGAAGTCGACAAAGAAGTCGGGCCGGAAGTCCACCACTAAGGCGTCTAAGAAGACGTCGAAGAAGTCAACTGCGAAGAAAACGGTGAAGTCGTAGGTTCGCGGTTTTCAGGTGTCGGCCTTTACGGTGCCGCACTCCACGCCACCGGCCGGAGAGGATAAGTCTATGACGGGCCGCATGAAGAAGCTCATCTTCGTGACATTTTATCTCGTCCTCGCTTGCGTGACGTTGGCGGGCACCGATAGCTGGACGTCCGGCACAGCATGGTGGGTGTATGTTAGCTTCGCGTTTTTCGTAGCCTACCTCGTACTGGGCTTGTGGGGTTCCCGTTGGGGCACCGACCCAGACTTCAAACCTGATCTCACCGCCGACGATATCGCGCATATCACCAAGGTACGGGATGAAAAAGACCATGTCGCAGCGGTGAAAGCTCTGCGGGAGCGTTACCCGCGGCTGACGCTAACCAACGCTAACGACATGGTGAAGTCTCTATGACGTGCACTGCACGGCACGCCCGGAGAGCGCGTGATCGACAAGCTCGTGGCTCGGGGCTTTGTCCCGCATGTCGTCGTGGCTGTAGTAAAGGCCGACGCGGCACACGTCTTGGATCATGACGTTGTTAACCGTCGCCCCGGGCCCGGCGGTGAGGTACCCGGCCCGCGGCGGAGTAGACGCAATGTCCGTTTCGGTGGCAATAACTGTGTAATCGACCCCGGGCTCGGTGTCCGGAATGCTGTTCAGGTGCGCAACGACGTCCGAGTCAGTGACTTGCTGCATCGGAGCCGTACCCAGAATGTTGTTGCCCGCGGTGCTCAGCAGCGGGTCGCGATTCGGCTGGAGGGCGGAAACACCAAGTTCCGTCGTCCCGTGGTTGGTGCCGGACAGAGTCACGACGTGCGAGACTTCCTCGGCCCCGTATTCGTTGAGCATCATGCGGGTTATAGCCCCACCTTGTGAGTGGGCGACAACATCGACTTTCCCGGCGGCCGCTCCAGCGTCGGTATTGGTGGCGACGTTGTGCACGAAGTCGTGGAGCTGGTCGGTGGAGGCATACATGTCTCCCAGCCCACCGGCGGGGTGCGAGGTGATCGCGCCCTTGATTTTCATGGCTTTTTCGCTGATCGAGCTGTTATCTATGCCGTAAGTGAGGGAATAGGCGCAGTAACCGCGGTCGTGCAGGTACGTCCCCAGTGGGGCCATATCGTGCGCTCCGGCCCACGTTCCGGGGACCAGTACGACGGGGTTGGGGTGCTCGGGCGCAGGTACACAGGTGGGGTCGTTCCCCCAGTCGAACTTTTCGACGGTGGGCGCGCTGCCCAGGTAGTGGGACGGTTCTGGCGTTGCGGTCTGCGCGTCACCAGCGAGTGCTGGTGCCGGAGATGCAGCGATCACCGCTGCTGCGAATACGCCTGCGACACTGGTCGCAAGGGCATGCGTGAGTGACATCGGAGTTTGTCGCTTTCGGGAAACAGGGAGAATGGGAGGCTCGGCCGGTGCGGCCAGGGCCAACACCTGGCCAAGCTGTTACTTAGCTAGTAGCGGCTCGCGCGGCCCGTTGGGGTCGGCGGGCTTGGTGCATGACGAGGGGAGCGCGTCGAAGGAGCACACGGACGGCCCGTGGTTGAGCTTCGCGTCGGGCCGAACCCCGTCGTTGGCGATGATGTCGCGGTACGTGTCGACAGCCGGCGTCGGCGTGCGCTTCAGCGTGGGATCGTCCTTGATGTTGACGGTCCACAGCCCGAACCGCGAGCTGTAATCGCCCCACTCGTAATTGTCGACGAGCGACCAGTGGTTGTACCCGATCAGCGGGATGCCGTCGGCCTTGGCGCGCTGGAGCCAGTACACGGTGTCGTGCAGGTAGTCCCCGCGTTCGTACCCGTCGGGCCGCGGTGCGCCGTTGTCGGTGGGCATGCCGTTTTCGACGATGTACAGCGGTTTCGTCGGGAACAGTTCGTGGTACTGGCGGAGCGCGTAGTAGATGCCTTCGGGCTCCGGGGTGACCTTGGCGAAGTCCCCGAACGCGGCGTTGATCGCGCTGAGGTTCGAGGCGGACACGCTGTAGTAGAAGTCGATGCCGACAAAGTCGACGTCGGGCTCGACGCGTTTCTGCAGGATTTCGCGTTGCACGGGGGCGATGGTCGGCAGGAATGCGTAGTTCGTGCCGGTTTGAGCCTTTGGATCGGCCTTGTGCGCCGCGTCGTGCCCGATCTTGTTCAGCCGGACGATGGTGTCAAGGTATTTCGGCAGGTCAGTGGCCTGCGCAATGCCGATCTCGACGTCGTGCCCGAAGAACACGAACGGCTCGTTGAGCGTGATCCACATGGTGTCATTGCCACCCCACCGGTCCGTGATGAAGTTGGCGTACTCCTGGAAGTGCTCCGCGGCATAGTCGCTGGTAATGCCGCCATTATCCTCGACCCACCCGGGGTAGACGTAGTGCATCATGGTGATCATGGGCACCATGCCGTGGGAGCGGATCTCCTTGACGACGTCGTCGTAGTACGCGATTTCTTTCTGGTCGAACTGCCCGGGGTGTGGCTCGATGCGGGCCCACTCGACTCCGAACCGGAACGTGTTAACACCGAGCGACGCGGCGTTGGCGATGTCTTCCTTGTAGCGGTGGCGGAAGTCTGCAGCATTGCCGACGGGGTCCACGTCGGGATCCTTCGGATCGGTGGCGTAGCGGCTCCAGTTGCTGTCGCGGTTGTCGCCTTCGACCTGGAAACCAGAGGTGGCGACGCCCCAGTGGAAGAGGCCCTGTTCACCGGGCTGCCCGGTGCGGAGGAATGTCTTGGGGTGTGGTGCGTCTCCGGCGGCTGCTGTGCCGCTTCCGGTGACGAGTGTGGTGCCGGCGAGGGTTCCTGCTGCGAGGACTGCGGCAGCTGTTGTGGTGAGGAATCGCCTGCGTGAAACGGGGGAGCCGTAAAAACCAGAGAACATGGTTTCAGATTATCTGTTTTTGATTCACTTTTGGGGGTGCATGTTGTGTGTTCGTGTTGTGGGAATAGTCACGTGGTGGTGTCGGTGGCAACCCCGTAGGGATATGCCAGTGGTCTCAAACGCAAACAGGTCCTCTAAGAATTGGCAGGCATCCCGCGCTAATACGCTTCACCACTACCGCTTTTGGCGTAACACTACACATACATACAACATGAACACTACACATGATGAGTGTTATGTGTAGTGTTAGTGTGCAGTGTTCAGTCTTGATCAGTGAATGGGGGGCTCTCTATGCAAGAGCAAGAGCTCAAAGAAGTTGTAGCGAAGCTACGCGAAACCGGCACCGACACCGCCACTATTGAGGTGAAGTCCGCACAGGGTGGACTCCCCAGAGATCTGGCTGCTTCGATCGTTGCTTTCGCGAATTCTCGCGGTGGCACAGTAATTTTGGGCTTGGATGAAAACTCCGGCTTTAGCGCGCACCAAAAATTCCCGGCACAACGGATTCGAGACGCGTTCGAAAACATGTGCAGCCAGACTATCGTCCCGGCTATTCGCCCAACTTTCCTGGATATCATCCCTTTCGAAGAAAGTTCTGTGGTAGTAGCTTCGATCCCTGAAGCAGACGAGCGAAACAAGCCCGTTTACCTCAAAAATAAGGGAAAATACCAAGGTTCTTACGTGCGTGTCGCTGATGGCGATCACAAGCTTGAACGCTATGAAATTGATCGACTTATTGAGCAGTCTCACCAACCAACATGGGATCAAGAGATAGTCGCGGAAGCAACTATTGCCGACCTAGATCAAGACATTCTGCAACAACTACTTGAGCGTGAACGCACCCTACATCCACGACTTTTCGGCAAGGCCGATGATGCTACCGCACTCCAACGGCTCAACATTGCGAAAAAAGATAGCCAAGATGTTTTGCGCCCCACACT
>NZ_JAUMTY010000049.1 GCF_030530965.1 Corynebacterium sp.
CCAGTAACCCTTCGATTAACAGTCGAATGCTCTGCCAATTGAGCTATGGGGGATTCTGCGGACGATGTCCGCAACGAGATAGAACTGTACAGAGAGACCACAGCAGAGGCAAATCAGTGGATTGAGCTGGGCTTATATGGGCGGAACCACTAAGCACGGCCCCATGATATCGCCGCCGCATCCATCCATACGACGGTCACCATAATGCGGGTACCGTGCCCTAAGGCCATAGACCGAAGTTAGCGAAAATGATAAAAATAGAATATGTCTGATCTCAACGTTTCTTTGCGCCCCAACGAAAACGGCATCCACCTTACTAAGGTTCCGTCGAGACTGATTACCTTCTGGCAGAAAACCACGTTAGCGGTTACTGATGAGCGCATTGCTATTAACCGCCCACGTTTATTGTTCGGTTTAATTCCCATCGGTAATCGGCTCAATAACATCGATTCACGCTCGGTGTCTCATACCGAGACGAAGAAAACGTTTGATCTCACCTACTTAATTACGTCGGCGTTCCTCTTTGCCCTTAGCTTGATCTGGTTTATCAGCTCTTTTCATGCGAAGAAGCCAGGAATCGACGAATACTACAGTGATTACCCGGAGGGGAAAGTCAGTCCACTTATCATGACTCTCTCCGTGATCTGCATGCTTATATCACTCGCTCTGGTAGCTAATTCGTATCGGTCGCGGCTTGTAGTCATCGATAACTTTGACGGTCAGGATGAAGTCGATGTCTCCGCTCTGGCGCATACAGAAGTGACTAACTTCTCCAATGGTTTCAACCAATACATCGGTTACAACCCACAAAACCAGGCCCCGCAGTCGCAGTTCAGCTCTCCGGGACAAGGAGGGAACCAGCAACAGAACCCAGCCAATTATCAGAATCCTGGAGTTGCTAACGGGTACAACCAGCCGCAACAGACGCAGGGAAATTACTCGAACAACCCGGAAAATAACTAACCACATTAGGCCTAGGAATTGCGTAGCGTAGGTAAAGATTCAATGCTGCTAGCTTAGCCGGAAATCTTTTGACATAGGCTAATGAGATTCTCTAATTGCAAGTGGTAGAAGTCCACAACCCACGAAAGCTACGTTATAAGGCCTCTAGTGAAGGAAAAGTAGTTCAAATGCGGAACAAGATCCTCACCCTCGTTAGCGTTTCTCTGGCCAGTGTAATTGCACTCTCTGGATGTTCGTCGAACGACAAACTTTCGGATGGCAAGTGGGTCAGCGAATCTAGTGACAGTAAAGCGGTTCTTAAGGTCACCGGAGATGACTTTTTAATGAAATTCTATAGTGACGGTTATTACGCTGCGAAGTTGGCAGGTAAAATAAATCGGCCGAAGAGGGCACTCGAAATACATGAGGGCAACTGGGGCATATTTGGCAGTAGCTCGACGGACTCCGGCGATAAAGATGATATAACGGAGTACAAGTTTGAAGACGATTCACTCATAATTCGAGATTTTGCAAATAAAGAAGAAATGAGTTTCACAAAGGACTAGCATTTAGTCCACTACTTGACTCTTCTCTTCGGTGCAGTTCACAGATAACCAACGCACAACGACCGACTGTCATGTTGCGCGTACAAGACGCCTACAAGAATTGACCGAGTCCAGTTTGTTTAGTGTCCGGCGATCAAGAACCTATTCAACATATTCGATATAGTCCAGACCCACTCATGTTAAAGCCCCTACCAGCTTTCAGCTGGTAGGGGCTAGACCTAACTCATCGGAATTTATTTCCGCCTAGCAGAGAGGCGTGCTAGTCGTCGGATGAATCCTTCTTTTCAGATTCGTCTGTGTACACGGAACCACGATTCGACCCACCATCTCCAGGTCGTTCATTCGTGTGAGTGGACTCAGACTCATCTGAAGCTGAGTGACTAGAACTCGTGCTCGAGCTACCTTGGGGTGACGACTGTCCCCATTGATTGGGGTTGCTGAATTGGTCAGATCCCCACTGCTGGCTTCCACCTTGCTGACTTTGGTTTCCGCCGAAAGACTGCCCGCCATTGAACGGTTGGGAACCACTATTCGAGTTCTGCGCACTCTGGTTGCCCGTCGAGAAGCCTTGTTGCGAGCCACCGAAGCCCTGTTGCTGGCTACCAAAGCCCTGTGAGGAATTAGATCCCTGCTGCTGGTTGCCGAACTGCTGAGGCTGGCCACCGAAACCTTGCTGCGGACCGCCAAAGCCTTGCTGCTGTCCACCGAAACCCTGCGAGGAATTAGATCCCTGCTGCTGGTTGCCGAACTGCTGAGGCTGGCCACCAAAGCCCTGTTGCTGGCCTCCGCCAAAACCGTTGTGCTGGTTCATCGGATCTGAGTAGCCCTGCATCTGCCACGACGTTCCTGCGTCAGTGGAAGAGTAAATGTATTCGTTAGCTTTGTTCTTGAACTCTTCGAGTGATCCGCTGTCCAACGGGGAAACGGTGACATCAGACGCTCCACCGCCATTATTCGTAAAAATAATCCCCGAACGCACGGCATTGGCTGCTAGCGCACCAAAAATAACTGCGAGGAGCAGACCGCCTATAATCCCACCGCCACTGCCATTGCCGATCGAATTAAAGAAAAGGACGATGCCGATCAACGAGATGATCCCAAAGATGAGAAGCGGCGGAACTTTAACCTGTCTCGAGGTCGTCACACCTGCAATTGACCCCATGGGAATGGATCGTTCTTCATACCCAATGGGGATAGCTCCCAAGAAAGTATTTAGATATTTGATTGCGATACGGCGATTTGTCACCACCATGGTTGTTGGCAACCAAAACAGGAGCAGATTGGATCGGAATTTACGGGAAAATACACCCTGCTCACCCGGAGTGAGCATTATATCACTGTCAGCCATGTGGCTAGGTATACCAAACATCAAGTCAGGAGCACAATTATAAAAAGATAATTTCAGGGTTCGTTATGAAAATGTAACGAGTATTACCCTAAATAGGAGGTTCCTATTCGATAGTGATTGTTAAATCCTGACATCCCCTCGGTCGATGTATTATCCTTCATGCCCTTTCTGGCTCCGAATTTCATAACGGTCTTTGTCACGAATAAAGATCAGCGCGACAAGAGCACCAACAGCAGCCAGGACCGCAGCGATAATCAGCACGTTATGTAACCCGTTGATGTACGACTCCAAAGCCTTGTCAGCAAACATCGGGGCGTGCTGGCGAATGAGCGGGAACTGCCCACTCGACGCTAAATCGACAATCTTCTGCGGAGCATCCATCGTGATGGTCGATTTATCCGGCGACAATACCGCTCCCGGTGGCAGCTGAGGCGCAGGCGCCGGAACTCCCGGTGGCAACTGCTGCGCACCCGCTTGCATATTCATCACCGATGCCGTCGGGAAGGACACAGCCTTCAAACCCGATGACGTTGCCGCTGTCAGAATTGCGCCATAAATAGCCACACCGAAACTCGTCCCCAAGGGGAAAGCTGTGTTGGCAATACCCGTCGCGGTACCCGTTTTACGGGGAGCAACAACAGAGACAGCAACGTCCATCAAGTGCGGAAGCATCAACCCTGTACCGATGCCAACCACGATGTACATCGGAATGATGTCCACCCAGCCGGAGTTGGAGTTCAACTTCAGGCCGAGAAGCAGGCCAGCGGCAATAATGATCATTCCCAGGGCCTGAATGGCCGAAACCCTGATCTTCTTACCCAGCTGAATCGCCACAGGCGAGAACAGAATAATCGGGATAGCCAGCGCCGTCGTCACGTAGCCAACTTCGAGGGAACTTAAGCCCACTGCCCCGGATAGCCAGAGAACGATGTACGGCATCATCCCGAAGCTGAACAGTCGGGCGGCAAACGCAACGATGGTCACCGCAGAGAAGGATGGGATGGCGAACATGCGGACGTCGATCATGGCCTTGTCGCCCTTGGCCAATTGCATCCACACCAACAGGACCAAACCAGCCAGGCTGACGCCGAAGCCGATGAAGACTTTGCCGTCAGTCCAGCCATCATCCGGGCCGGTCAGGAGGGCATAGTTCAGGGCAAAGAGGAACACGGACGCCACAATGAGCGTGAGCCATGAAATCGGCGGCACTGTCTCTTCAACCTGCTGGTCTTCAAGCTTTTCTACCTCGTCGGCGTGCCCTTCAGCGAGCAGCCGTGCTTTCCTATCTTCCAAAGCTTGCCGACGCCACTGCTGCGCGTCTTTCGGCACACCGATCAACGTTCCCACAATGATCAGTAGCCCGATCGGAATGTTGATCGCGAAGATCCAGCGCCAGTCGAAGAATTCAACGATGGCGCCACCAACAAGTGGGCCCAACGCCACCGCCGCAGCACCGGCCGCCATGAACACAGCCACCGCGCTTGTCCGCTGTTTTTCCTCCCCGGGTCCGAAAACGTCGGAAAGAAGGGGCAGACTGGACCCGAAGACCATGGCGCCCCCGGCGCCCTGGATAGCTCGAGCCACAATCATCCAATTTTCGGCATCCGCCGTCATACATCCGACCGATGCCGCGACGAACACCAACTGCCCGACTATGAAGATGCCTCGGCGTCCCACCAGGTCGGAGAGGCTGCCGACGCCCAGCAAGAGTGCCGCGAAAGCCAGGGTGTACGCGTTGACGATCCACTGTGAGCCCGACAAGGACAACTTGAGGCTCTCGCCGATGTCCGGCAATGCCACCAGGACGATCGTCATGTCAAGGGTCATCATCAGCGAGGCAACAGATCCCGCTACGGTGGACCAAAACTTCGCGTGGGGATAACGACGACCAGACGTTTTCTTCCCTGACTTAGCCGGCTTTGTTTTCGCTGCGGAGGATTTAGCCTTCTTTGTGGAGGGCTTCGTCTTGGTCGCAGGCTTGGTCTTCACTGCAGAGGACCGTGGCGCTGCTGCATCAGCGGCAGGCGCGTCATCATTGTCGACGTCTCCGTCTCCGCGCATGAGGTCGGCGGGACGGGCATCCGTGTCCCCAACTCCAGGACGGTCGAACGCATCTTCCGAGGCGTGGGTATAAAGGCCCTGATCATGTGGCGTGCGATCTTCTCGGCCCGGCGCGGCGTCCGCTGCATCGTCGGTACCGAGGACTTCGCCCTCTAGAATTTCGCCGTCATAGCCTGACATATCCGCCGGCGATGAGGGGAAACCCGGATACCCCGCGCCCGAGGACTCAGACTCATCCTGCCGCGGGCGCTGTCCGCCACCGGTGAGGGGGTGCCCCATAAAAGAAATCTCGTCTTCGGGGCGGAGAACATCGACTTCACGGCGCCGGTGGCGGCCACCCGACGAGGTCAATTCCTTCAAACTTGGATCGAACGTAAGAAACGGAAACGCCGGCGCATTTCGCTCTTCCGGTCGTTCTTCCGGCGCCGACACGTCATCCGCGCCTGACGGATCACCCTTCCACGGGTTATACGCACTGTCCGCACTACCAGCTCGGCCAGCGAATTGGCTGTCCGACGCAGACGATGGCTCCTTAGAGTCCACGAGGTCCTCCCAGTGGTTAAAGCCGTCCCGGCCCTACGCAAGCACAGTGCGACCACAGCACACTGCTATCCCGCCACCTATATGGCCACGAGGCAGACGTCGCCACTAAAAGAGGAGCAACCACCGTGGGTGCGCGCCTTCGCTCGCGGCGATACGAAAAACGTAGAACAGAAACGCATTTAAGTTCGCTATCAACACTAGCTGTTCCTTGTCTGCCACGAACAACCGGACAACGTGTTAAACGAACATCGGGCCGGTCTCGACACAGAGTTTGGCCCAACGTTGGCCCGGCTGAGGCCCAGTCGTGGCGCGGAATCCCACGACTTCCCGTGGCCGGGCGTCGGCGAGCGTGGTTACACTAGCCCTATGACTGATTCCTCCACGACAAATAACCAACAATCAATTCCCACCCTGTCCACAGACCGCTACACCATCCCTGCGCTGGGGTTTGGCACGTACCGACTCTGGGGACAAAGCGGTGCAGAGTCCGTTGAGACCGCACTCACGATGGGCTACCGGCTCATCGACTCCGCTTACAATTACGAAAATGAAGGCACCGTCGGGGCGGGTATTCGCGCGGCCATTGATAAAGGAATTGTTTCGCGCGACGACGTCACCGTCACCAGCAAACTTCCCGGCCGATACCAGGAACATGACCAAGCACTGAGCGCCATCGAGGAGTCCCTGTATCGCACCGGGCTGGACTATATCGACCTCTACCTCATCCACTGGCCGAACCCGAAGCAGGGCAAATACGTTGAGGCGTGGAAAGCATTAATGGAAGCCCGGGATCGTGGACTTATCCGCAACATCGGTGTCTGCAACTTCACTCCGGAGCACCTGGACACGCTCGAACGGGAGACCGGCGAGCTTCCCGTTATTAACCAGGTCGAGCTGCACCCGTACTTCAACCAGGCTGAAACCCGCGCCTATGACAAGGAACACGGGATCATTACCGAGGCGTGGAGCCCTCTTGCTCGAGGCGCCGTCTTCGAGGAAGACACCATCGTTTCCATCGCGAAGAACCACGACGCCTCCGTCGGCCAGGTTGTTCTTGCGTGGCACCGGGCCATCGGGAGCCTCGCCATTCCGAAATCCGCGTCGGAAAAGCGTCAAAAGGAAAATCTCGATTCTTTGCATGTCACGCTGACCAGCGACGAGGTCGAGGCTATCAATGCCCTCACCAAGCCCGACGGCCGCGAGAAGGACCAGGACCCCGACGAATACGAAGAGTTCTAACTCCAACCGACGCCATCACACGAAAGAAAACATATGCGTTTGACTACGTTTATCGCCGGCGCCACAGCGGGCTACGTCATGGGCACGAAGGCAGGTCGGAAGCGTTACGACCAGATCCGACGAGGCTATGAGGCAGCGATTAACTCCCCCGTCGCCAAATCGGCCCTCCACGCGGGGAGGAAGGCATTAGCCAACGCTCTGGATCCGGAACCGCGGATGCGTGAGCTCCGGGCGCGGAATATCCGGACGCGGCACGACGACGACACCACCATTTACGTCCCCGACGAGGACTAACGAGGCGACGGCTAACGCCGTGCGGGTGGCGCGGATGGTGCGGGCGGCGCAGAGTTGACCAGCCGGCCTTATAGAGGCCGCTGCGTCGCCTGCTTAATCAAACCGGTCCTGTATTGCTCGAGCGCCACTAAGTCGCCAAACAGGTTGTTGTACTCGTCGTCGCTCGGTCGCAGGCGTTCCAGCGTCGACTTGAGTTCGGCAATCTGGTTGCCCACCCACACTGCTTGCAGGCGGACCATCGTGCTCCGCACGAACCACTCCATATTTTCACCCTCATAGTGGATCGGCTCCACCATGAGCTCAGTCACCATCGACTCGCCCATCGGCTGCGGAAGATTCTCAATAACCTTCGTCACCCACGAGTTCCCGCCCGACTCCACATCCGCGGCCGCAGCGCACCCCCCGGCGCGCCGAATTCCCTCGGATATTTCCCGGTAGGTGGGGTGCCGAAAGCTCTCTGCGGGCAGAACATCGAACAATTCAGCGGCGGCAGCTGGTTCTTGCAAAGCGATCTTGAGAGCCTCACGTTCGCCGGCGAGTTCGCCATTACGCGGGTTTGGCCTGGTGAAACGCGGCTGGTTGGAACCCTGTGGGCCATTCGCGGCTGGGGATTTCACGCTCCACGTATTCCGCTGCTGGCGTGCTCGTCCACGCTTCAGCCCGGACGATTGTGGCTTGCGGGCGGCTCGTCGTACAGCGGCTTCGACGTCGCTCACATCATCCCAGCCGAGCCACCCGGACAGCTTCCTGGCGTACGCCTTCTGCAGTGTGGTGTCTTTGACGCTGGCGACCGCGGGCGCAACGGCCTCCATGGCCTGCAATCGTCCTTCCGTCGTGTGAAGGTCAAACGAGGCAAGCGTCGTTCGTACAACAAACTCCACCATCGGAATCCGAGACATCACCAAATCACGCACGGCGGCGTCACCGCCGGACAAGCGCAAGTCGCACGGATCCTGACCATTCGGTGCAACCGAGACGAAGCTTTTACCCAAGAACTCTTGATTTCCTTCGAAGGCGCGCATGGCTGCCTTCTGCCCTGCTTCATCGCCGTCGAAGGTATAAATCATCTCACCGCGGAAATGGGAGTCATCCAGCATGAGGCGTCGCACCATCTGCAAGTGGTCCGCCCCGAACGCTGTTCCACACGCGGCAACCGCCGTCGTCACCCCGGCGGCGTGCATGGCCATAACATCCGTGTAGCCCTCAACAATGACTGCCTGGTGGCGCTCGGCAATGTTCTTCTTGGCCTGGTCAATCCCGAACAGTACCTTCGACTTCTTGTACAACAAGGTTTCCGGGGTGTTCATGTACTTCCCCAGCTTGTCGTCGTCGAAGAGTTTGCGGGCACCGAAACCAATGACATCGTTCGCAGTGTTGCGGATCGGCCAGGTCAGGCGTCGGTGAAAACGATCAATCGGCCCACGACGCCCCTGGGAAGTCACCCCGGCGGCCTCTAACTCTTTGACGTCAAAACCCTTGCGGAGCAGGAACTTTGTCAGGGTGTCCCATCCGCCCGGCGCGTAGCCACACCCAAACTGCTCCGCGTGTTCCTGAGAAAAACCGCGGTCGAGTAAGAACTGCCGTGCCGGCGCAGCTTCATCGGTGTCCAGGTGTTCGCGGTAAAACTCCTGGGTGGCTTTATTAATGGCGACGAGTCGCTGGCGAGTCCCCGGCTCTTCCCGACGTCCGGGCCCGCCACCTTGATAGTTAATGGTGTAGCCAATGCGCTCCGCACACTGTTCGACGGCCTCGGGAAACGACACCTGCTCCATTTCCATGAGGAAGCTGAAAACGTCGCCGCCCTTCCCCGTCGAAAAGCAGTGGTAGTACCCCTTGTTGGGACGGACGTGGAAACTCGGGGTCTTCTCGTCTTTAAAGGGCGATAGCCCCTTGAGCGAATCTGAACCGGCGGGTTTTAGCTGCACATATTCGCCCACGACCTCCTCGATCGGCGTGCGCTCACGGATCGCATCGATGTCACTCTCCGGGATTCGTCCTCTGGCCATGGCAACTATGCTACGTCGTCATGTCAAGCCCGAGGAGTGCCGTGACATTCGCCAGGGTATGACACAATATCGACCATGCCGGGTGCACCTCAGAAGAACACACACAACGGATCACGGAACTCCCGACGGGGGCGTCACGTGTTATCCCTTCGTACGTTGACGTCGATACTTGGTGCTGTGGTGGCGGGTGCAGTTGGCCTGTGGGGATGGGATTCCGTCAACAACCCGAGCCACAACGGATCGCAGGGCAACGGGTCATCAACTGAGTCATCGAGCGGGTCGCATAAGGGGCGGTCGAACTCCATCCCAGCGTGCAACGCGAACCAGCTGCCTGATCAGGCACGCGTGGTCGTCGACGATATCAAGTCCGGTGGGCCATTTGATTACCCGCAGAAGGACGGTTCCCACTTCGGGAATTACGAGAACGCACTCCCTCACAAGAAGAGCAACTATTACCGCGAATACACCGTCGACGAGGATAAGACGGATCACAGTCGCGGACCTGCCAGGATCATTACGGGCGGTTCGACCGCCACGCACCCCGACGTCTGGTACTACACCAGCGACCACTACTCGTCATTCTGTGAGATGCAGGAAAACTAGCTCCACCCTGCT
This sequence comes from Corynebacterium sp., assembly GCF_030530965.1. Lineage (GTDB taxonomy): Bacteria > Actinomycetota > Actinomycetes > Mycobacteriales > Mycobacteriaceae > Corynebacterium. The sequence goes on from NZ_JAUMTY010000049.1 coordinate 9,615, forward strand.
GACCAATCCCGAGCCGACCTATCCAACCGCTCGAGCCGGGACTCCGTCATCGAGGCCAACTGGTCAATGACAACGCGCAAACGCTCGGCATCCGTCGAGGCCTCATTCCACCAGCCTTGGTACAGCGGATCCAAGCTCGTCGGCGCGCCCGCATACAGATAATCCTTCACGCGGAACAGCCGATCACGTTGACGCTCCTGGTTCTTCTGATGCAGCGACTGATCCATGACGTAGAGCACCGCCACGGACTTCAACAGGGTGATTTCGGCCACAATATCGGGTGGCACGACTAAATCGTTGGAAAACCTCCCCGCGGCCATCTCCTCCGTCCACGCGGACTCGTCCCCATTCGTCATCGCACGTCGAGTCGCAGCAACCGTCGCGGAAATATAGCGCCCCACCAGCTGCGATGTCATCGCCTTCAAGGACACCGACGCGCCCAATGTCCCGTCATAATCAGCCGCCTCGGCAATGACCGGCAGCTGACGCAACCGGTCGGAAGCGTCAACGAGTGCATCGGGATCGCCGCCAAAGACACCCGCGCCCTCTTCCGCTAACTGGGCAATCTCGACCAGGTCCCACAACACGTTGAGGCTGACGCGGCCCGACAACACAGCGTCCTCCACGTCATGCACCGAATACGCGATGTCGTCGCTGACGTCCATAATCTGGGCTTCCAGACACTTCCTGCCCTCGGGAGCACCGCGACGGATCCACTCCAACAGCGGAGCATCCTCGTCATAGGCCGAATACTTCTTCCTCGCGACACCCTGTGGGCTCGATGCCGTCCACGGATACTTACACGTCGCATCCAACGACGCACGCGTCAAATTCAACCCCACACTCACCGGGTGGCCGTCGCGAACATCGCACACCTTCGCTTCCAAGCGGCTCAAGATACGCAATGTCTGAGCATTGCCCTCAAAACCACCACAATCCTGCGCGAGCTCGTCCAATGCCCGCTCACCGTTGTGGCCATAGGGCGGGTGGCCAATGTCATGACTAAGCCCCGCCAACTCGGCCAAATCAGTGTCCACCCCGAGCCCCGCCGCAATGCCCCGACTGATCTGAGCCACCTCAAGGCTATGCGTCAACCGAGTCCGCGGCGTATCCCCCGTCTGCGGAGTAACCACCTGCGTCTTATCCGCTAACCGACGCAACGCGGCAGAATGCAGCACCCGGGCGCGATCCCGATCAAAATCGTCCCGCATCTCCGGCGTCGCCCCCGCCAACTGAGCACCCTTCGGCCCCTCCACCACACGGCGCTCATGATCCCGCTCAGAATACGGGTACACCTTCCGCAATTTCATACCGCTATTGTCGCACTACACGCCGCAAATCATTAGAGGCGCGCCTACTTCAACAAATCCTCTACATCCTGCTCCGACATCACATTGGACCGATGCGTCGCCTGATAAAAAATCAAACCGCCGGTCTCATGCAGAATCCCCGAGAACTGCGCATCACGCGACCACACCGACGGCCCGTGACGCGTCGATACGGAATGCGTCGTAAAACCTTGATCCCGAACCATCGTCCGAGCACGCAACGCATGCCACGGATCCGTCACCACCACCGCCGAGGACCAATGACGGTTCTCATTATGCGAGTACTCCGCAAGGGCCCGCGCAGAGGTCAAGGTATCCGAGCCATCACTGATAGGAACAATTGCCGACGACGGCACGCCCAGCTTCTCCAAGTACATCTTGCCGGCTTCAGCCTCCGTGTACTGGTCACCCTCCTGCTTGCCGCCCAAGGTCGCGATAACGGGGGCAGTGCCCTCCTGGTACATCGTGGCGGCTTTGTCTAGGCGCGCAGCGAACCATTCACTCGGCGTGCCGTTGTACTGCGCGGCCCCCATCACCACGATCACATCAGAGGGAGTGTCGTCATCATGGCGGGCAAACTGCCAAATTCGCAACGCCGTACCGCAGACCAATACAGCGGTGATCAACACGGCACCAACCACCACACGCCAGAGAGTCCGGCCCAACCAACGCCCCACACGTCCTCCATCCACGACCGCCAGGTACAGCCCGCTAACCTACACCCAAACACATGCGTGTAGGCAAACACTCCACAGTTTTCTCTATTCTTTAGATCATGGCAGTCATCCGGAACGACCACTACATCACTGAGCACGCCACACACGTCGCCGTTTCGGCGAGCACCGCCCGCAGACGTGGTGTGCGGCTCACTGCAACCGCAGCCGCGCTCACACTCACGGGCGGCGTGCTGCTGGGCAGCGCAACCATGCCCGAAGCCTCAGCTCAGGCGGCACACACCGCGCAGACCAACGTCGTCGCTCAAAGTGACTCCACAGGATCAAGTACCGACACTAGCGGTTCCAGTGTGGTTACCCGCGAACGCATCAATGACAGCGTTGGAGCCCTCACCGACAGTCAGAAGAAAGACCTGACGGAGAAAATCAAGAAGCTACAGGTCGACGATGACATCGCCATGACTGTCTACATCGAAAACAGCTTCGGCAGCATGTCGGGGAAAGAATGGGCGCACGAGCGGTTCCAGGAGAACCCGCAGTCCAATGTGCTTATCGTGGCTTTCGACGTCACTAAGCGCACGCAGGGGGTGTACGGCGGGCGGAACGTCGGCAATGCTGTGACAAAGAAAACGTACGAGGCCGCCAAGGAACCCCTCGCGGAGGATAACCCCGACTGGAATACCGTCATCACCGACAAGATCGACGCCGCGAAGGATGCGAATGATAATTCGGCGGCACTGTTCTGGCTGGGCGGTGGGGCTATTGCCATCATCGCTGCCGGTGGCGGCGTGTGGTACATGAACCGGCGACGCACGAAGAAGCAACAGGAAACGATGGTCAAGGATGCCCAAACCATCAATCCGGATGACACAACGTCGCTCAACGAATTGCCCTACTCCGTGCTGGAGGAACGCGCGCAGGAAGAGCTCACGAGTACGGATGCGTCGATTCGGACAGCCGACGACGAACTTCGGCTGGCCATTGCGGAATTCGGTGAAGACCGGGCGCGGCCCTTCATCCGGGCCATGGATCACTCGAAGCGGACCCTGGAGAGGGCGTTCCAGCTCCGCAGCAAAATTGATTCGGGGACGGTGCGTTCTGAAGAAGAGCGCAAGGCCATGCTTGTGGACATCGTGAGCTCATGTGGGCAAGCCGACCGCGGCCTGGATAAACAATCCGACGAGTTCTCGCGACTTCGCGGGCTGCTCATCGATTCGGACCGACGGCTGGATGAGCTCACGCAACGCATTGTGTCGCTTCGCGCACGGCTGCCTCAGGCGTCATCAACGCTGAGCGAGCTGCGCACGAAGTATGCGTCCGATGCCCTGGCTTCCATCGCGGACAATGTTGACATTGCCACCGAGCACCTGGATAACGCCGAGCGTGCCGTCGATAAAGGCCGTGCTCTCACCCACCAACCTGCAGGTGAGCAAGGCGGGCTCGTGGAATATATCCGCACCGCTGAAATGACCACCGGCCAAGCCGACGATCTCCTCACAGATATCGAGCAGGCCGACGAGCGGATTGCCGAGGCTCGGAGCAATATTCGCTCCCTTATTGACGAGATCACTGAGGAGCTGACCGAGGCTGGGAAACTTCGTGCGCGGGCAAGTGTTCAGGGTTCGCAGTTCGACTTCGACAAGATGGACGCCATTGCGACTGAAGCGTGGGATGCGGTAGAGGATGCGCGCGCTATCGACGCGCCGACGGGGTCGTCAGCGGCTGCTCTTACTACGGGTGGCGACCAGGATGAAAGCGGATCAACCAACGCAAAGGGTGGAGAGCTCACGCGAACCGGTGCTGATCCGCTGGCGATGTATAAGCGGTTGTTGGAGGCGGATGAAAAGCTCGACGCGCTGCTTGAACAAGCGCGTGACTCGGATCGGGACCGTAACCGGGCGCTTCGTGTTTTCGATCGGACGCGCGATGATGCGGCCGCGCAGATTGAGGCAGCGGATAGTTTGATCTCTACCCGTGGTCAGGCTGTCGGCTCGCAGGCGCGAACTCTGCTCTCTGACGCTCAACGGCAATTGAGCCAGGCCCAGTCGCTGCGGACCACTGACACGCGACGTGCAATCTCGGAGGCACGCCACGCTGGCGAATTAGGCAGGCGGGCCGAACAAGCAGCGCGCAACGATATCGACGATTTCACTCGACGCAATCAGAGTTACTTCGGTGGCGGTGGCAACGGCGGCGCCTTCATCGCCGGAATGTTGATCTCCTCCCTCTTCCACGGCGGTGGCCACTACGGAGGGTACGGAAACTACGGCGGCGGTTTCGGCGATGGTTTCGGCGACGACTTTGGTGGCTTCGGCGGATTTGGCGACGGCGGTTTCAGCGACGGCGGCAGCGGATTCGACGGAGCGTTCTAACACGCTCCGGTGGTTCTCTGTGGCCGGCGGTCGCCGGTGTGGCCACCGCTCCTCTGGTGGCCGCGATCCAGCCGAACGCCAACCGGCGGCCTCTCGGCCATAGATTCTTAGAGCAAGAACACCAACAACATAAACGGCAGGAGCACGATCAACAGCACCGTCCACATCCAGGTGCTTGTGACTAACTGCGACTCCAACTGCATCCGGGCAACCCACGCCAGAAACACCTGTTGCTCGGTGGTCATCGCCGACTCCTGGCCGGGCTCTAATTCAACAACCACGTGCCGGACACCGCGATTACCGCCGGTGAACTGCCCTAATTTCGTCTCATCGGGCGTCTCGAACACGAAGTCCAATTTGCCGCAGTTGACGATATTAACTGCGGGTACGCCCTCCGACGCGCCACTGGATTTGGACACTTCAGCACTGTCCGAAGCAGGATCGGCAGAAGGCGTCTCTGCGCTACCCATGTCCAGGGCCACACGCTTTGCACGCCCGATCTGCCCTTCTTTCCCCTCGCGCTGAGATTGCGGATCAGCGTGGAAATTCTGCCCATCAGGCCCTGACGCGGACAACCTCCCCTTCGTGTGTGGGACAAATGTCCACTCAGGCCACGATTCCGGATCCGCACTCGATTCCGAGGACGGTTGGTCGCCTCCCGCCGCAGCGCCGGATGGCTTCACCCGCGCCGATGTCAGCTCCCTCGACTGGGAAAACCGCGCGATTAATTCGTCGTCACGGAAAAGATCAAGGTGGGCAACGCCACCGTCTTCTTTACGAGGACCCCACGATAGTTTCATTTAGCACCCTGCCAACCGCTCAGCCAGGTAACCCTGCAACTTGTCAATGCTGACGCGCTCCTGCTCCATCGTGTCGCGCTCGCGGACAGTCACCGCGTGATCATCCAGCGTGTCGAAATCGACGGTCACACAGAACGGCGTACCGATCTCATCCTGGCGGCGGTAGCGCCGGCCAATCGCACCCGAAATGTCATAGTCGACGTTCCACAAACCGCGCAGGTCCTGCGCCACTTTCTCCGCCGTCGGCGTCAACGTGTCCTTCTTCGACAGCGGCAGCACCGCCACTTTCACCGGAGCCAGGCGACGATCCAGACGCAGCACCGTGCGCTTGTCTACGCCACCCTTAGCGTTGGGAGCTTCATCCTCGTGGTAAGCGTCGATAAGGAAGGCCATCAATGAGCGCGTCAGACCAAACGACGGCTCGATGACGTAGGGGACGTAGCGCTCGCCGGTGGGCTGATCAAAGAAGCTGAGGTCCTCGCCCGAGCCCTTAATGTGGCTCTGGAGGTCGAAGTCGGTGCGGTTCGCAATGCCCATGAGCTCACCCCAGCCCGAGCCAGCGAAACCGAACTGATACTCCAGGTCGATCGTCCGATCGGAGTAGTGAGCGCGCTCATCCTCTGGAACATCGAACTTCCGCAAATGATCGGGATCAATGCCCAGGTCAACAAACCAGTTCCAGCAATCCTCAACCCAGCGGTCAAAGTGCTGTGGGGCATCAGCAGGCGGAACGAAGTACTCGATCTCCATCTGCTCAAACTCGCGGGTCCGGAAAATGAAGTTCCCCGGAGTGATCTCATTGCGGAACGCCTTGCCCAGCTGGCCAATACCGAACGGCGGCTTCTTGCGGGACGTCGTCTGAACATTCTTGAAGTTCACGAAAATGCCCTGGGCCGTCTCCGGGCGAAGGTAATGCAGTCCCTCTTCATTGTCGACGGGACCAAGGTAGGTCTTCATCAAGCCGGAGAACATCTGCGGCTCAGTCCACTCCCCTGGTTGCCCGGTCTCTGGGTCGGGAACATCCGCAAGTCCATTTGCCGGCGGGTGACCATGCTTGGCCTCGTAGGCCTCGATGAGGTGGTCAGCCCGGTACCGCTTGTGTGTGTGCAAGGACTCCACCAGCGGATCGGTGAAGGTCTTCACATGGCCCGAGGACACCCAGACTTCACGCGGAAGAATAATGGACGAATCCAGGCCCACCATGTCCCCGCGGGACTGAACGAATGTCCGCCACCACTGCTTCTTGATGTTTTCCTTCAGTTCAACGCCGAGCGGACCGTAATCCCACGCCGACCGAGTTCCCCCGTAGATTTCACCACTCGGATACACCAAGCCCCTGCGTTTACACAGGTTCACCACAGTGTCAATTACCGATGCAGCCACGCAAATCTCCTTGTACTTCACACGACGCGGTACGCCGAACGACGCGTTCTTCACTTCCGGTACATTCTGCGTCGTACGTCCGGCAATCAGCCGTCGACGCACCACACATAATCGCGTCCACCAGCCTAGCCCACAGGCATGACACGTCCACACACGGACACAGGAGAACCCGCTTGTCATAGGCTCCTAATAGAATTGTCTTCATGGCTTCATTACTTAACGTTGTACCCAGCGCGATAAAGGACCGTTTCTCATCAAAAAAGCACTCTGACAAGCAGTCCGACGACGAGCTCGATGGCAGCGAGAACGTCGAGAATGACAACCTCGAAGCTAATGAAAAGCCGTCGCGGATCCTTTCGGCTGTCGAACGCGCCGCAGAAATACAGGTGAGACCCATTGCGCGTTATGTCGACATGGTGAAATCCAAGCACGAAGGGGAT
>NZ_JAUMTY010000050.1:0-6878 GCF_030530965.1 Corynebacterium sp.
TGCTCCCTGCTAGTCGGGGTCTGATTTCTCAGTCCAACTAATGGGGAGCAGTTCAAAACTGCGGGTGAATATGGGCGAAAAATGGCCGAAAATTGACCATTTACCCCCACACTTTTATTTTTGGCCGCATATTCCCCCGCACTTTTCGGGCTTCAGGTGTACCTTCCCTGCAGTTTTCCGTCTACCGGCTCGTTTTTGCGTGCATCGGTGCTTCGCGCCCAAGGATTCTGTCCGCACCGTCTTCCGTCGTATAACCCTCGCTTTTTGCGGTTCGCCCTTAGCACGGCACAACGACAATGCCGAGCGCTCGGTCATTTAAGCCGTCGCGAGCACCTTTCCACTAAGAGCCTTAACGGTTCCCGCAGAGGCCGTCAACCAGTGAAGGGTCAAGAGGACGAGGAACCCGAGGCTGACCCAGTTCATCCATTCCCAGCCCGTCCCGTGTGAGAGAAGGTGGCTACCCAGGCACAACGTTCCCACGGGGAATGTCAGCGCCCACCACGAGGGGCTAAAGGGCATGCGTCCAGCAACTCCTCGAATCGTGCAGAAGGCCGCGTAAGCAATCAGTGGTATTCCACAAGCAAGGATCACCTGCCCATAAAGGTTGGCCGCCGCTTGAACCCAGTGCTGCCCCGCCGGAGTAATCACAGCGTCGATCTGGTGGGCAATGGCCTGAGCTGCAGCCGTGGATTGGCCAACGATACCGAGCGGAATCCACGCCGAGGCGGACGCTGCCAGCGGCAGCGGTGAGCGTCGCCACGCATGTTCATAGGCCACAACAAAAATGATCGCCCCAAGGGTCAGAGCAACGAAGAAACAGCCGACGCTCACGATCAGCATGGTCATACGGAGTGACATGGTCGAAATATGGGACAGCTGGCTTGCGCCCGTTGTCGCAGACACCATCGGCGGAACGATGGGCAAGCCCCACACCGGACGCGGCTCGGACCAGCGATTTCGTACGACTACCAGCGCGAAGCCAAACGCTGTCACGATGCCGAGGATGGTGCCGATCCACCAGAATGTGAGATCAATACTCCACCCGAGGCCTTGGGCACGTGCTAGCCACTGGATCGGATTCGCAGCCGAGTTGTGAGATCCGGCCCCAGAGTTGGCGAGCTCATCAAGAACAATGGGGGTAGCTGAGCCAAGAGAGAGTATCCCCATCGACACCATTCCCCAAGCCGTACATTGCTCAGGGTGGACGATCGACTGGTGGAAAACCTTAAACTGCCGGAGGCACCGCCCGACAAACCCCACGGTCAGGCCGATAAACGCGATCCAGCCGATGACCAGGACGATTGCAGCTGCCGTCAGCGTAGCGTCGGCAAGAAGACTACTTTCCCCAAACCGCGGTAATGCGACAGAAACCAGAAGGTTAGCGAGAATCCCGGTACCCATAATCGAACCGAACCAGGCGGGACCGGCCGGTGGGACGATGGCAGGCTGCCGACGAGGACCGGAGCCGGAGTGGGACCGAACTGGTCGAAAGCGGGAGGACACGGGCTCAGCCGAGGCGGTTTCAGTAGCAGTCATGGTCATGGCAATGAGCCTATGCATCATCATTTATCCTGAACAGACACTATTTCTTTGGGTAGTCACAAGTATTTACTGTGACTGTCACAAGTAGCCTAGGATGGGTCCATGTCACTTGCTCATATCCCTGATCTTCGGACCTTGGAAATACTGATCGCTATCGCAGATACGGGATCTCTCGGTGCAGCGGCGCGGCAGATGGGAATGACTCAGCAAGGTGTCTCTGAGCGGGTGCGCAGCGCCGAATCTATTCTGGGCTTTACCCTGGTCAGCCGCACACCACGGGGCACCCACCCCACACCCCAAGGCAGAGAATTTATCAACCACGCCCGCGACGTCATCCGCAGTGCGAACAGCTTGGCCGACACTGTCTCCTTCGACAAAGACCCTGCTCATCACATTATTCGGGCGGCTGCCAGCCAGACCGTCACCGATCACTACATCCCACGCTGGATTGCTCAACTCACCGACACGCACCCCGGGGTCCGGTTCGCTATCACGACGGGCAATAGCCACCAGGTCGCCGACACGATTGCCAGCGGGGACGCAACGATCGGGTTTATCGAATCCCTCTCGCTGCCGGAACTCAAAGGCATCCCTACCGAGGATTACTTCGACAGCACAGTCATTACCACCGATTACCTCACCCTCGTGGTCCGACCCGATCATGAATGGGCCGGGCTCGGCCACGTCTCTCCGCTCACGGTCGCGCAAACGCCGCTCATCGTCCGCGAACCCGGTTCAGGTACCCGGTCCGCCATCGAGCGCGTCCTCCCCCAGGCTCTTCAAGCACCCTTCGCCGAACTCGAATCAGCGACCGCCATCAAGTCAACAGTCTTGGCGACGCAGGTACCGGCGATCCTTCCCCGCTGCGTGGTGGAACAAGAGATAGCCGACGGCCGGTTAAGCGAAATCACTATCGACGACACCCGCCTGTCACGGCCAATTCGCGCTTTGTGGAGGAAGGGCACAACGCTACGAGGATCCTCACGCACGCTCCTGGAGGCGGCACGGGCCAGCGCGGCTCTGGCTTCGCCGACGAGGACCGGCGCAACGCGTGCCACTGCAACACGGGCCAACACGCAAGGACGAAAAAGGCGCTGAGATCACAGCGGCCACGAGCCTAGGGCGCAGTCGCTGCACTGGCTACTTCGGCACTACCCTGGAAGACAGAAACATCCGGAGCACCCATCAACCCGAACGAGGTACCAACACCATGTCCTCATCCGACACCACCAAAGCAACCGACGACTCCAGCGGCACCAACACGACATCCGCCGACGACGCCGTGAAAGACACCTACTCGTTCATCGTCGTCGCTAACCGTTTACCCGTCGATATTGAGATCGACCCCGACGGCACCAAGCACTTCGAACCAAGCCCGGGGGGCCTGGTCACGGCGCTGAAACCCGTCCTCAAAGAACACGAAGGCGCATGGATCGGCTGGCCCGGAGCAACATCCGAAGGCCCCACGGCAACCCCTGTCGCCGACCCGTTCACGACCGACGAAGGCATCACGCTGATCCCGATGGGCCTGACCAAACGGGATTACGCCGAATACTACGAAGGGTTCTCCAACGCCACATTGTGGCCGCTCTACCACGACCTGATCGTGACGCCGATTTTTAACCGCGACTGGTGGGTGACCTACCGCGATGTCAACACGCGCTTCGCGATGGAGGTAGCCCGGCGCGCGGCCGAAGGCGCAACAGTGTGGGTGCAGGATTATCAGCTGCAACTGCTGCCCGGCATTTTGCGGCAGATGCGCCCGGACCTGAAAATCGGGTTCTTCCTGCACATTCCGTTCCCGCCGGCGGAGCTGTTCCGCCAGCTGCCGTGGCGTGAAGAACTGGTCCGTGGCCTGTTGGGCGCTGACGTGATCGGGTTCCACTCCATCCACAACGCGGCCAACTTCCTGGAACTCTCCCGCGACGTCGGCGGGTTCGCGACACCGAGCACGGGGCAGCCGGATAGCCTGCCTGTTCGCGGCAAGGCCAGCATGAGGGAAATCACCGCGACGATCACCGCATCCGACGGTCGCCCCGTCGGCGTCGGTGTGTTCCCGATTTCCATCGACACCAAGTCAGTCACTGCCGCCGCGAAGGACGCCGACGCGGAAAAGGTCCGCTCTGAGCTGGGCAACCCTGAAACGCTGATCCTCGGCGTCGACAGGTTGGACTACACCAAGGGAATCCTCCAGCGCCTCGAGGCGTACGAGGAGCTCCTGGAAACCGGTGCGCTCGACCCCGAGACCACCACATTCGTGCAGGTGGCGACGCCATCGCGCGAGCGCATTGAGCACTACAAGGTGGCGCGTCGGCAAGTGGAAGAAGCCGTCGGGCGGATTAATGGCCACTTCAGCAGCATCGGGCACTCCGCGGTCACCTATATGCACCGGTCTATTCCGTTCCCGGACCTCGTCTCCTACTACAAGGCGGCCGACATTATGCTGGTCACGAGCCTGAAGGACGGCATGAACCTCGTCGCCAAAGAGTATGTGGCATGCCACCCGGATGGCACGGGGTCGCTGGTGCTCAGCGAGTTTACGGGCGCCGCGGCCGAGCTTGATGGCGCGTTCCTGTGCAACCCGCATGACATTGATTCGATCAAGCGGCAGGTTCACTCCGCGGCGGTGGCGAAGAAAGAAGACCTGCATGACCGCATGATGTCCATGTTCAACGAAGTGACCGAACACGACGTCCACGCCTGGGCATCGGCATTCCTCGACTGCTTAGAGAGTGACAATGACTAACAGCATTCCCGACGACAACTCCGTAGGCGACGCAGAGTCCGCGGGCGACAACTCCCTGGGCGACTCCTCTGGAGATAGCGCACCCGCTGACGACTCCGCCGCCACCCCTTCCGACGCAAAGCCCTCGACCGCTCACGTCTTTATGGAGGACACGGAGGAAGATATCGAATGGCCCGCGGGGAAACGGCTCCTCTACGCCATGTTGGACGCGGGCTTGGATGCACCCTACGGCTGCACCGAGGGCGAATGTGGCGCCTGCCAGTGCGTCGTCGAACCCCATGACAACGCCACAACGCACATGGTGCACAACAATGTGTTGGATGAGTACGACATCGCCGACGACATGACCTTAGCCTGCCAAACTTTGTCCGACACCCCCGGCGGAAAATTCGACGTCAGCTACGACTTTTAGGAGAACGAGTGTTTACCCCGTCCGATGACATTAACCGGGCCCTTCGCACCGCTGCCCACAGCCCCACACTGATGCTGGCCAGCGACTTCGACGGCTGCTTAGCACCGCTCAACAAAGACGCCATGGCCGTCACCGCGAACCCCACCGCTATGAATGCCATCATCGACCTCGCCCACATGCCGCACACTTTCGGCGCACTCGTCTCCGGGCGGGATATTTCGAAACTCGAACGCCTCGCCCGCCGGACCGGACCACAGGGACAAAACATTGCCGACGACGGCCCCGACGATGTTCGCGACATCTCCGGAATAATTCTGGCGGGGTCCCACGGCGCTGAGGCGAATGACGGCAGTGGCGTCGAACCTAATGAGGAGCAAAAGAAGCTCCTTGAGCGCATGATCCGTGAGGCACATGCCGTGGCCGATAGCGCTCCGCACTCGGGCATGTTTGTGGAGGAAAAACCGCTGGGTGTCGGCCTGCATGGTGTGGCGATGAATAACGACGAGCTGGAGCGCCAGCTGCAGCAGAAGTTCGCTGACATCCTGGATTCGCTGCTGGATGGGACGACGGGGTCGTACATGTACGGCAAGCACATTCTGGAAGCCCAGATCATGGAGGTCGATAAGGGTAAGTGGCTGGAAAGCGCCCGCGACCGGTACAACGTTGACGCCATCGTGTATGCCGGCGATGACACGACCGACGAGAACGCTTTCCGCGTCCTTCATGGCAATGATGTGTCCATCAAAGTCGGTGATTCTCACACCGCGGCTGTGTTGCGCGTTCCGGATACCGACGCTATTGCCGACGTTTACCAGCGCTTGGCCACCATGCGGCGGGAGTACCTCACTGAGAACGGAGTGTTGTAGCGGCGGCGCGAGGTTAGCGTGACGTCAGAGTGGCGTTGCGGTGGCGGTGTTGCGCAAAATCGCTGCTACGTCAGCGCGGCGGACCAACAGTGCGCCCCGTGATCAACGTCGTCTCCAGCAGCGTGTGTGAACCGTGGGTTGCCGATGCCTGACCTCGGGAACCACCAGAGCTCGTGGATGTCGTCGCGTTCCTGGACGAAGACGCGCTGGTGCTTCCTTTCCCCCGTGTGGCGTCGGAAATAAGGTCCTGAAGAACATGTCCGGCGGTGCGGCCTTTGTCCTTATTCGGCTGTGACACCGTGGTGATGCGCTGCTGCACGGCGAGGTCGATACCGTCGAACCCGGTGACAGACAGATCGCCCGGCACGGACAACCCGCGATCAGCGGCGCACTGCATCACGGCCAGCGCTAGCGAATCCGTCGTGCAAGCCACGGCGGTTAGGTCGGGGTGCGCATCCAATAACGCGCGGGCAGCCTCGCGGGTGCCGTCGGCGTCGTTGATATAGCACTCCACGATCGGAATGTCTTCCGCCGAATCCGGGTGGGCGGCGCGGATCACGTCAACAATGCCCTCGACGCGGTGTTTCTGCACATGCATGTGGGCAGTGCGCAGGCGCTGCGGCGACACCTCGCCCGCGTTGGCCTCACGGTCAAGACGAATGCACAACACACCAATTTTCCGGTGGCCAGCGTCGATAAGCTGTTGAACCCCGGGCTGAATGGCAGCGTGGTCATCAATGCCGACGAAGGCGTAATCCTTGAGCTTCGGTGTGGAATACGGCTGATCACACACGACAGTCGGGAGGCCGCGCGAGGCCACAACCTCCAACGTGGGATCGTCCGAGGCGACCGAATACACCACGAAACCGTCGACGGCGGCTTGCGCCACGCGGTTAATTCCCGACGCGGCACGCCCGGGAGCAGCGGGAATGAGCACCAGGGAGGAATCCAGCACCTGGCAGGACTCGGCCAAACCCGCCAGGAAATCGACCGACGAGCGGTCCTCGAAGGCGTAGGTGAGTTCGTCGGTAAAAAGGACGCCGATCGCGTCGGCCCGGCGCGTCCGCAGGGATCGGGCGGCGGGATCCGGGCCGGAGTACCCCAGCTTGTCGGCGGTGGCGAAGATGCGGGCGCGGGTCTCGGGCGACAAATGGTCGGGTTTGTTGTACGCGTTGGACACTGTTGTGCGCGACACCCCGACGGCCTCCGCGAGTGACGCCAACGTAGCCTTATGACTATTTTTCGGGGATCGCCGCGGACTCATGTGTAGCAATCTTAGACCTTCGGTACCACCGGGAAGGGGGTTTCGCGC
>NZ_JAUMTY010000050.1:6978-16113 GCF_030530965.1 Corynebacterium sp.
GGGCTTAAGAAAACCAATTGACATCATATTTCATTAGTGGTTCATTGGGGGACATGCGAGCGATAAAAAATAGGCGACGGTCAGCACTAGCATTCATTTTTGCCACGGGGCTTCTTACCGGAATGGGCGGGCTCACGGCCTGCTCAGACGACTCCTCCACGACGTCTGGTTCGTCGGACACCGTGAATGTCGTCGCATCAACCGCGCTGTGGGCCGACGTGGTCCACGACATCGCAGGGGACAACGACCACGTCAAAATCACGGGCTTGATCGAGGGCGATTCCGTGGACCCCCACGACTACAACCCCTCCGCCAAGGATATGGCGAAGATTAAGGATGCCGACGTCGTCGTCGGGAATGGGGCCGGGTACGACACCTGGTTGACAGAGCATGCCAGTTCCGACGCGACCGTCATCACTGCTCTACCCCAGGAGGAGCATGATCACGACGGGGACGAGCATGATGGACACGACCACGACGCGCATGATGAGCATGAGCAGGAGAGCGAAGACGCGCACGACCACGATGCACACGGTGACGCGGACAATGACTCCGACCTGCCCACCAACCCTCACGTGTGGTACGACGTCGCCACTGTCAATAGCTTTGCAACGAAAATTGCGGACACGCTGAATGACAAGAACGGCGATATCAAGGCGTCGACCAAGGACTTCAGCGACAAGCTCCACGCTATTGATGAGAAGATCAAGGCACTGCCAGCCAAGAAGGTGGCGAGCACCGAGTCCGTCTCCGGGTACCTGCTTAAGGAATCCCCCATGGAGGATGTGACTCCGCACAGTTATCTCAGTGCGTCGTTGAAGGAGTCGGATCCGTCCGCGGCGGATGTTGCCGAATTCACGTCGCTCATCAACGATAAGAAAGTCGATATTCTGGTTAACAATCCGCAAACCGAAGATAGTGTGTCCAAGGACCTCGTCTCCGCTGCCAAGAAGGCGGGAATCCCGGTTGTGGATATCTACGAAACACCGGAAAAAGGCACCCACTACCTGGACTTTTTCTCTGAGGCCGTCCAACGGCTCCACGATGCCAGCAAGGAGTAAGACCACCGCGTGAACAACCCGCGCACCACTCATCGTCCCGCCGAGACTGCTGACCGCCCCACCGGGACTAATGACCGCCCCACCGGGCCCGTCATCGAACTCAGCACAGCGAGTATCGAGCCGCTCTGGACCGACCTCGACCTCACGTTGAACCCCGGCGAATGGCTCACCGTCCTCGGGCCCAACGGCGTCGGAAAATCCACGCTCCTCGGCGCCCTCACTGGGACGCGAAAACTGACCTCAGGGCGGATCCATGTCAACGGGACCACCGGTTTTATCCCCCAGCAGCGCATGTTCAGCCCGACGCTGCCACTGCGCGCGCGGGACATCGTGGGCCTATCCGGTGGGCACGGTATCTTTCGCCGTCGACGGCTCCCAGCAGCGCAAATAGACGAGGCACTCAGCACTGTCGACGCAGCACACCTGGCGAATAGACGCATCGGCCACCTCTCCGGCGGCCAACAGCAGCTGATCCGTCAAGCCAGCGCGATCGCAACGCACCCCGATATCCTCCTGTGCGACGAACCCCTGCTCAGCCTGGATTACGCTGCGCAAAAGCAAGCGATCCGGACTATCGACGCGCAACGACGCGACCACAACACGGCCGTCGTTTTCGTCACGCATACGATCAATCCCGTTATCGACGTCACCGACCGCGTGCTATATCTTGCGCCGAATGGCCACACTATCGGCACGATTGACGACGTCATCACGACCGACGTCCTCAGCGAGCTGTACGGCACCCACGTCGACGTTGTTCACGTCAACGGCAGACTCGTCATCGTCTAGGCACGTCAGTTTAGGCACGTCATCGTTTAGGAGAGCGCACCACTTCATGCCCACTACCACGATCACCTGGGACACCTGGTGGAGTGACACCACCGAACTCCTGCACTACCCCTTCGTCCACCACGCGCTGCTGGCCGCCGCGCTACTCGGGATTATCTCGGGGCTCATCGCACCGCTCATCGTGATGCGACGCATGTCATTCACCGTGCACGGCACATCGGAGCTCGCGCTGATGGGGGCGTCGGCGGCACTACTCGCCGGGATTAACGTCGGCGCCGGCGCCGTCGTCGGATCGATCGTGGCGGCCATCGCCCTCGCGGTGCTCGGAATGCGCGATACCGACAGCACCGTCGGCGTGATCCTCTCCTTCGGGATGGGGCTCTCTGTCCTCTTCATCTACATCTACCCCGGCAAGGCGAGCAACGCGTTCTCCCTGCTCACCGGCCAGATCGTGGGTGTATCCGGCGCGGCTGTGGGGATGCTCATCGCTATCACCATCATCGTCATAGCGACACTCGGTTTACTGTGGCGCCCACTCCTCTTCGCGTCCGTCGACCCCGACGTCGCCGCAGCCAGCGGCATCCCCCTGCGCACGATCAGCATCGTCTTCGCCGCCCTCGTCGGGCTCGTCGCGGCCCAAGGGGTGCAGATCGTCGGCGCACTCCTCGTCGTGTCCCTTCTCATCACCCCCGGCGCGGCAGCTGTTCACGTCACAGCGTCGCCACGAAAAGCAGTCCTCTTATCGACGATCTTCGCCGAGGTGTCCGCAGTGGGCGGGCTTGTTCTCTCCTTGGCTCCCGGACTCCCCGTCAGCGTGTTCGTCACGACGATTTCGTTCGCGATCTACCTGGTGTGCCGACTGATTGGCTGGCGAACGCAACGCGTTATCGTCGGCTCGGAGGCTACGCCACGGGAAACCACGCCCGGGGCTTCACATCACGACGTCAGTTCGCAGGATGTCAGCCCCGACAACATCAGCCCCGAGACTTCACCGCACGACGCTGGCGCGCGAACTCGCTGAGCACCACACCGGCCGCCACGGACGCGTTGAGCGACTCAACATTGTCCGCCATCGGGATCGACATGATCGTGTCACACGTCTCGGACACCAAACGGGACAGGCCCTTGCCCTCGGACCCGACGACCACCACGACCGGCGTCGTCCCGTCGTAGGTATCCAAAGTATGGTCCCCGCCAGCATCTAAACCGACGACCTGATAGCCCTCTTTCTGGAACTGCTTGAGTGCGCGAGTCATATTCGTCGCCTTCGCGACGGGGAGGCGCGCAGCCGTACCCGCCGAGGTCCGCCACGCCACCGCCGTTACCGACGCACTCCGGCGCTCCGGGATGACCACGCCGTGACCGCCAAAGGCAGCCACCGAGCGAATCACGGCACCCAAGTTCCTCGGATCCGTGATGTTATCCAGGCACACAATCAACCCCGGGGACGATGACGCGTGGGCACGATCAATCAAATCCTGAACGTCGACATACTGGTATTCCGGAACCAGCAACCCAAGGCCCTGATGCATCCCGTTGCCGGTCATCCGGTCCAGCTCAATGCGCGGAACCTCCAGGACAGTGATCGCACGATCACCGGCAACACGCACTGCCTCGGTCAAGCGGTCGTCATTATCGGTGCCCTCCGCTACGTACAAAGCCGTCGCCGGAACCTTAGCCCGCAGGCACTCCACCACCGGGTTGCGGCCAACAACAAGCTCCGAACCATGCAAATTGCGCCGATCGTGACGCCCGGACGCCTTCCGCTGCTGCTCAACCTTCCGCTTGTGCGCCTTGTGGTACACGCGGTCTTCAGCCTTCGGCGTCGGCCCCTTGCCACGCAAGCCGCGGCGTCGCTGACCACCAGAACCCTTCGTCGCACCCTTCTTATTCGATTTACGAATAGCGCCATGGTTCCGCGAATGACCTGCCATTAATCCTCCTTATATCCCCAGCTGCCGATGTATTCAGCGCCCGTAGTGTTCGGGGCCCGATCTATTCAGCGCCCGACGATCCTACTGCTCCGATAGCTCCCACTCGGCCCCAGCGGGCGTATCGGTCACCACAATGCCTGCGGCCGTCAACCGATCGCGCACCGCATCGGCCGTCGCCCAGTCTTTCTCAGCGCGAGCTTTCGCACGGATATCCAATTCCGCGCGAACCAACGTATCCAAGGCGTCATGTTCCGCACCGGACTCCGCGGCAATCTCCTGCCACTTCTCGTCGAGCGGATCGACGCCCAGCACACCAAGCATGGCGCGAACCTGCTCACCTGCAGAGACCACGCTCTCGACGGCATCAGTATCGCCACGACGAGCCGCATCCAGACGCGAATTAGCCGAACGAACAACATTGTGTACCTCAGCCAACGCGGCCGGAACACCAATGTCATCATTCATCGCGTCGGTGAACGCGTCCGTGACCTCGGAGCGGCCCAAAGTGCGGTCATTCTTCACCGCCACACTCGACGCCGCATGAACAAACTTCTCCAGACGCCGGTACCCGGCAGCCGCCTCACGAAGAGCGTCCTCCGAGAACTCCAACATGGAACGATAATGCGCGGACCCCAAGTAATAACGCAGCTCAACCGGCCGGACGATCTGAAGAAGGTTAGGCACGGACAGCACATTGCCCAAGGACTTTGACATCTTCTCGCCAGCCATGGTCACCCAGCCGTTATGCATCCAATACCGGGCGAATCCATCACCCGCAGCATGCGCCTGAGCGATCTCGTTCTCATGGTGCGGGAACTTCAGGTCCAGGCCACCGGCGTGGATATCAAACTCCGCGCCCAAGTACTTCGTCGCCATCGTCGTGCACTCCAAGTGCCACCCCGGACGGCCACGGCCCCACGGAGTATCCCAACTCGGCTCCCCCGGCTTCGCAGCCTTCCACAACGTGAAGTCACGCGGATCACGCTTACCCGTACCCGCGGATTCGCCCTGGTCCATTTCGTCGAGCTTCTGGCCAGACAGGGAACCATAATCAGGCAACGACATGGGGCTCAAGTACACGTTTCCGTCCACAGCGTAGCCGTGGCCAGCGTCGATAATCCGCTGCATGTACTCGATCATTTCAGGAACATGTCCCGTTGCATGAGGCTCCAACGACGGTGGCGTCACACCCAACTGGTCGTAGGCCCACTGGAACTCGCGCTCATACGTCGCAGCCCATTCCCACCAGGGGCGATTGTGCTCCGCGGCCTTGTTCAAAATCTTGTCATCGATGTCAGTGACGTTCCGGATGAACGCCACGTCAAGGCCCATGTAGGTCAGCCAATTACGCAAAATATCGAAAGCCACGCCCGAACGCAGGTGGCCAATATGCGGTGCCGACTGCACTGTCGCACCACACAAATACACCGACGCATGCCCCTCGCGGAGGGGAACAAAATCACGTAACTGACGGGACGCGGAATCGAAAATACGTAAAGTCACGCCCCCAGCTTATCGGTTCGGAGCGTGACCTAGCGAAAAACTAATCCTCGACGTCCTCGTCCAAGTCGATAATGTCGGAATCGTCCGAGGGGCCCGGCTTCTTCGTCGAGTCCTCGTCCTCCCCCAACAACTTGGCGCGGTGCCGGGCAATAGCCTCTTGGGCCTCTTGGTACATCGCGTCGGCCTTGGCGTCGTCAGTGCCGTCGGCAAGAGCGAGCTCACCCACCAAGACCTGGCGGGCCTTCGCCAACATGCGCTTCTCACCAGCAGAAAGGCCGCGGTCTTGGTCACGGCGCCACAAGTCACGGACGACCTCCGCCACCTTGTTCACATCGCCCGACGCCAAACGCTCCTGGTTAGCCTTGTACCGACGGGACCAGTTGCCGGCTTCTTCAACGTCGGTTTCGCGGAGAACGCTGAAAACCTTGAGGAGCCCCTCTTCCCCGACAACATCGCGAACACCGACAGACTCCGCGTTCTTTTCCGGAACACGGACCGTTAAGTCTCCCTGGTGAACCTTCAGGACCAAATAATCGACAGTCTCACCTTTAATCTGGCGCTGCTCTTTCTTTTCAATGACGGCAGCACCATGATGCGGGTAAACGACGGTATCCCCAATGTTGAATTCCATGAGTCCCTTCAGATCCGCCGCGCACGCCCACCGCGTGCGGACAGGTAAAGCGGTGTGAAAAATTGACGTTTCAGCGCGTCTATCATAGCACTACCCCCTGATTAGCCACGACGAACGTCACAAGACTATGTGGAAACAGACACGTCGCGTTAATGTAATAATTAAATTCTGTGCGCTGAACAGAAAACCCTGACGCAAAATAAGACGAATACGTGGCTGCCCCACAGCTTCCTATGGAGGACAAAATGTCGTTGAAGTCGGCTTCCCTACGTTCCGGCATCGCCATTGTCGCTGCCGGTTCCGCACTGGCCCTCAGTGCATGCGGCGCGGGCCAAATTTCCCAAACCGCCAACCAAGTCCCCGCCGTCGACGGGGGAGCAGCCAATGCTGAGGACAACAACATCACGCTGCGCGATGTGACCGTCCAGCCCAAGACCGACGACCACGGTGGCGCCGTCGCCTTCGCTCTGTCAAACATCGACCCCACCAATACTGAGCGCCAGCTGCAGCGTATTAGCGTCGATGGCCAAGAGGTTAAGGTCGATGGCAACAAGGATCTGAAGCCGCAGTGCCAGATCGTCGGCAATAACGAAAAGGCCATCGAGGCCATGGGTGCCAACGATGTGCACACCAACAGCTCCGCGTCGGAGAGCGCCAAGGCTGATCCCAATGGCGAATCGCGCATCAACTGCGTCAGCTACGTTCACACCAGTTTCGACGGAACTCCCACGCCAGGGACCGCCGTGAACATCACTTTCACCCTGGATAACGGTGAAGTTTCCATGAAGGCGCCGGTCGCTGCGTCCGTTCCGGAAGCTGGCCAGACCTACCGTGACAAGGAAGGCGTTTTGAAGGACGAATTCAGCAATTAATAATTCAGGAGCCCATAGCTGACTGAGAGCTGAAGCGCAGCCAGGTACACCGAAACCCCGGAGGCTAGTTCGAAGGTGAACTGCTCCGGGGCTTTCTTGTGCCGCTCTGTCGCTCTGTCGTTCTGTCGCGTCGTTCTGCCGCTGTCACGCGTAGGCGGCCACACGCCGCCACGCTGCTGCTACGTCAGGTTAAACGTCGTCGGCTCTGAGTGCTGATCACCAATCAAGGTGTGCAGGTAGTACGAACCACTGGGCACGGCAACGCGGTCCGAGCACTCGCCCGGCGCGGACGTCGTCCGGGACCAGCTCAGCATGTAATTCTTCGTCTGGCCAGCGCCGATATCCAGCGCGCCCGTTGCTGCCGGGTTGTTGCAGTCCACGTCGGACCAGACGCGCTCATTCGTCTCGAGGTTGTAGACCTCAAACTTCATCGGAGCCTTAGCCAAGTCCACATGGCAGGACCCCTTGGTGGGATTGTGCGCGATCAAGTAGAAGCGCGGCATCTGCCCCGGCTCGTAGGAATCCGCATCCGTGCGCGCCTCAACCTGCAGGTCGTTGACATCGCACGTCTCTTTCGCGTCGGGCGCGACCGACGGCTCTTCTGATTCGTCGGGTTCTTCCGACTCGGACTCATCAGGGTTCTCAGATTCCGACGATGGACGCGTGCTTTCCGACAAGCGCGAGGACGTCGTCGGTTTCGTCGACTTAGTGGTGGTCGTCGTGACGCTGGATTCCGTCGCGGTTGACGACGAATCCCCGCCTCCGCTCAAGGCCGAAATGATCCACCACAACAACGCGATGACAACAACCACGATGACGACGGCGGCGATTCTCCGCCGGCGATAGATCTCGGGTGGATGTGGAAGACCGTTGTAGTTACCTTGAGCGCTCACGTGACTAGATTAACGGGAACTCCCGCTGCCCCGCCGGAAAGCGGACGGCGTGTCACCTCATGCGGGGTCTGGGAGTTCGTCGGTGAGTGGTTTCGTGCACCCGGTCCGCTGTGGTTCACGGCATCGCGACGCCGCGCGCGGTCACCGCCTCTACCTGGCCGTTTTCCAGTAGATACCGGAGACCAACAACGCCGACGGTGCCGTCGGCAAGCTTTGCTGTGATTTCCGGGCTGCGACCGACCACGTGATCAACAATGGACCGCACATGCTGTTTTTCGTAGTCGTCGGTGGTGGTGTGCCCCTCGGAGCGGGCGACCATGACCGATGGCGCGACTTTCTCCACCAGCACGCGCTGGAAGGATTCCGGGACGGCGCCCTGAGACATGGCCTCCGAGGCGGCTTTGACTGCGCCGCAGCTCTCGTGCCCGAGGACCACCACCAGCGAGACACCGAGGCCCTCCACCGCGAACTCGAGCGAGGCCAGCACGGACATGTCCACGATCTCGCCGGCCGTACGGATCACGAAGACATCGCCAAACCCCTGGTCAAAGAGCAATTCGACGGGGACGCGGGAGTCCGAACAGGCCAAGACCACGGCCTTCGGGGCCTGCCCCTGAGTCAGGCTGGACAGCCGGTCGCGATCCTGATGCGGGCGCAGCGCCTTGCCCTGCACGAAGCGGTCGTTGCCGTCCAGCAACTGCTGGAGCACAGCCTGTGGGGTGCGATCGTCCGCGTTCGTACTAGCAGACGTACCGGTGTTCGCGTTCGTACTGGGAGTGGGCTGCGGGTCGGAGCCGGGTGCTGATGTCGTCATGAGAATCCTCCGGATGAAAAGTCCACATACTGGTTGGCTGGTTGCCACTCCTCGTCATGGGTGGCTCTACCTCTGCACCTCTGCTCATCACCGGCGCGTCATCAGGGGCACACGGACACGCGGGTCACCACCGGGCAATGTGATCAGGGGCGTCACCCAATAACCGTACTCAGCCCCGTGACCGCCCGCAGCAACTCACTCGCCACGGCACTACAATCATTCGCAATGTCTACTGGCCATTTAGAACCTTTTCTTGTCGACGAACTCAACGACTGGTTTATCCTGGCGGGCCGCCATCTTCCCTGGCGTGAGCCCGGGTGCTCCGCGTGGGGAGTTCTCCTCAGCGAGGTCATGAGCCAGCAAACTCCGGTCTCCCGCGTCGAACCTGCGTGGCGTGAGTGGATGAAACGTTGGCCGACACCAGCCGATTTCGCCCGCGCCGGGCGTGATGAGGTCCTTCGCGCGTGGGGTCGTCTGGGCTACCCTCGTCGGGCGCTCCGTCTTCACGAGTGCGCGCGGACGATCGTCGATAAGCATTCTGGTGCGGTGCCTGCCACGGTGGATGAGCTGCTCGATTTGCCCGGTATCGGTGAGTACACCGCGCGGGCGGTGGCCTGTTTTGCTTACGGGTGGGCGGT
>NZ_JAUMTY010000051.1:0-12573 GCF_030530965.1 Corynebacterium sp.
ATTTTATGTGTATGATGTCCCTCATGCGAACGACGCGAGCACATTGTTCCAGCCATCACGGACCATTGTTTTCCCACTATTCATTCTCAACGCTGGCGGGCATTATTCTGAGCCTCGGCCTTGTTATGCCCCTTTCAGGCTGCGGAGACATCGCTACACAGGGCAACAATGGTTCATCTTCGGCAAGCTCTCCGGCTAACAATGATGCCGCTTCCGCGAACGATGCCACTGGGCCAAACGACAATGGCTCAGCCGACGATGGCTCGTCACCCGCCGATTCTCCTGATCAAGGCGCTAATGAACCACCCGCCACGGATGCTGCTTTCCCCG
Organism: Corynebacterium sp.; assembly: GCF_030530965.1. Lineage (GTDB taxonomy): Bacteria > Actinomycetota > Actinomycetes > Mycobacteriales > Mycobacteriaceae > Corynebacterium. The sequence goes on from NZ_JAUMTY010000051.1 coordinate 331, forward strand.
GTTCCCCACGTGCTGAACACATCGGGCAGCTGAGCAAACAAGAAAGCGCCGACGCACTCACAGCGCTGAATGTACCCTTCCCCACCGGCGACATTCACGCACTTCTCGCAGCGCTGCCTGAATCACCGCGTCGTGGCGGCGCAGAGCGATACCAACGTAAGAATTTCGGCCCCTCATGGGCGGATGTCGATCGCAACGGCTGTGACACCCGCAATGACATCCTCCACCGAGACCTCACGGATATCACGACGAAACCGCCACAGGGATGTGTCGTTCTTACCGGAGAATTACATGACCCCTACACGGGCAACACCATCGATTTCCACCGTGGGAAGAAAACCTCGCAGGCAGTGCAAATCGACCACGTCGTCGCGCTATCCAATGCATGGGCAAGTGGCGCCTATGCCCTGCCGTATGCCGCGCGCACTGCACTCGCCAACGATCCGCTCAACTTGCTCGCCGTGGACGGCCCTACCAACAACGCCAAATCCGACAAGGACGCCGCCGAGTGGATGCCGCCGAACACCGCCTACCGGTGCGGGTACGCTGACCGACAAGTCCGTGTGAAGTCGAAATACCATCTACGAGTCACGCGGCAGGAGAAGGAAGCGCTCACCGCCGTGCTTAATCAGTGCGCGGCGTAACGCCCTACCCCTAAGAGCCCCGGCGCGACCTACTTCTTCCCCTCGTCCGTCGACAAGGCCGCAACGAACGCTTCCTGAGGAACCGACACAGAACCGATGCTCTTCATGCGTTTCTTACCGGCCTTCTGCTTCTCCAGGAGCTTGCGCTTACGAGAAATATCGCCGCCGTAGCACTTGGCCAACACGTCTTTGCGGACAGCGCGGACATTCTCGCGCGCAATGATTTTCGACCCGATTGCAGCCTGAATCGGTACCTCAAACTGCTGACGAGGAATCAGCTCCTTGAGCTTCGTCGTCATCTTATTGCCGTACCACTGCGCGTTATCCCGGTGCACGATGGCAGAGAACGCATCCACCGGGTCGCCCTGCAAAAGAATGTCGACTTTCACGAGGTCAGCAATCTGCTCGCCCGCGTCCTCATAGTTCAAGGACGCGTACCCCTTCGTGCGGGACTTCAGCATGTCGAAGAAGTCGAAGATGATCTCTCCCAGCGGCATGGTGTACCGCAGCTCGACGCGGTCCTCTGACAGATAATCCATACCGCCCATCTGACCGCGCTTCGACTGGCACAGTTCCATCGTCGGCCCCAAGAACTCTGCCGGAACGATCACCGTCATCTTCACGATGGGTTCGTAGATCTCCCGTGGCTTTCCATCAGGCCAATCCGAAGGATTACGCACCTTGATCTCTTCGCCCGCCTCTGTCACCACGCGGTACACCACCGAAGGGGCCGTTGAAATCAAGTCCAAATTGAACTCGCGTTCCAGCCGAGCTCGGGTAATTTCCATGTGGAGCAAGCCCAAGAAACCGCACCGAAAGCCGAAGCCCAGCGCCACGGACGACTCCGGTTCGTAGGTTAACGCGGCGTCGTTGAGCTGCAGTTTCTCCAAGGCGTCGCGCAAATCCGGGTACTGGTCCGCCGAAATCGGGAACAAGCCCGAATACACCATCGGTTTCGGCTCTTCATAGCCCTTCAACGGTTCGGTGGCAGGGTCATTCACCACAGTCACGGTGTCGCCCACCTTCGACTGGCGCACGTCCTTCACCCCCGTGATGAGGTACCCCACTTCGCCGACGCCCAAACCGTCGGTTTTCTTCGGCTGCGGAGACACAACGCCGATCTCCAGCGTCTCATGCGTGGCCCCCGTCGACATCATCTGAATCTTCTCGCGGGCCTTCAGCCGACCATCCATCACGCGGACATAGGTCACGACGCCGCGATAGGTGTCGTACACCGAATCGAAAATCAGCGCGCGAGCAGGCGCATCCGCATCCCCCGTCGGCGCAGGAACAACATCGCACAACTTGTCTAACAGTTCGGGGACGCCGTCGCCGGTCTTCGCCGAGACGCGCAAGACTTCTTCCGGCTCACACCCAATGATCAAGGCCAGTTCGTCGGCAAACTTGTCAGGATCCGCGGCCGGAAGATCAATCTTGTTCAAAACCGGAATAATTTCCAGGTCATTCTCCATCGCGAGATACAGATTCGCGAGAGTCTGCGCCTCAATGCCCTGAGCAGCGTCGACAAGAAGAATAGCCCCCTCACACGCCTCCAGGGCACGCGAGACTTCGTAAGTGAAGTCGACGTGACCGGGGGTGTCGATGAGATGGAGCACAATCTGCTCACCCGCATGATCCCCGGTTTTGGGGACCCACGGCAGGCGCACATTCTGGGCCTTAATCGTGATGCCCCGCTCGCGCTCAATATCCATGTTGTCCAGATACTGGTCGCGCATGTCACGATCGCCGACCACCCCGGTGAGCTGCAGAATTCGATCCGCCAAGGTCGATTTCCCGTGGTCGATGTGTGCGATGATGCAGAAGTTCCGGATACGCTCCGGGTCGGTGAACGTTGTTTCCGCGTAGTTGGTGGCCATAAAAGAGCTGTGATCCTCTCCGTCAGTACTCGGTGATCACAGTACTAGACGTTGGATTGCACCACTTTTCACACCGAATTATTGTGGGGACATGTTCGTACCGCGAGGAAATTCGGGTCCATTTTCCTACGACTCTGAGCCCGAACGCCACACGCAGCGGTCTTCCCTGATCCGTCACATCACCGGCTTTCTTGCCCACAAGCGGGCAACAACGAGTGACGACGACTTCGAACTCCCTGACGCGGCTGGTCGGTCGCATTCACCACGCCGATCTCGTCGCGTGCCGACGTCATTCTCGCGGCCATTCCACCACGAAGGTGCCCTGGACCAAGGCCTTGCTTCACTGCAGCAGGGGCTAGGTATGACGGACTCCAGCGTTTCGACGTTTAACAACGAAGATGAGCCAGTTCTCGCACGGCCCACTGGTGCCTGCGCCTCTACGCTGATTTATGCGCCCGATATGGATGGGCAGGCCGATCCTGGCGAGGTGGTGTGGGTTCATTCCCCGAACAAGCAATCGGATGGCCGGGAACGAGCAATCGTTATTCTTGGCCACCACGAGCGATACATCCGCGGGCTTCTCATTTCGACGAATGACGAGCACTCGACGGATAACAACTGGCTGGAAATCGGCGCCGGGGGCTGGGACATGCAAGGCCGCCCCGCATGGGTTCGGTTGGACAAGATCATCGAGGTTCCTGACCACATGATTCGTCGGAAAGGGACGGTGTTGCCGCGGCGGCGGTTTGAACGCATCGCCAGCCGGCTGCGGACGGACTACAACTGGCGTTAGCGACTGCCCGGGTTGGCAGCGCTGATATTGGACGCAATTCTTGAAGCACTGTAAAGTGTCCTGGAGTTCTACCACGCATGTGGACAATGAGCCGGAACAAGCAGGACCTTGGGTTTGTTCTTGAAGGTCGCTCATTCACGGGCTGATTTCACGGGCCGATGCCCTTATATCGCCCTCCACATGCTCTTCGCATGAGAAATGACATGAAGAGTTGTGGTAGATCGCGTCGTGCGCACCCAGTGCATGACAAGCGTAGAGAAAGAGGTAATTCCCGTGGCAAACATTAAGTCCAAGAAGAAGCGCATCAAGACAAACGAAAAGGCCCGTCAGCGCAACAAGGCCATCCGTTCGCGCTTGCACACCGAGAACCGCAAGTTCCGTGAGCTCGTCGCTGCTGGTGACAAGGCTGGTGCTGAGGCTCAGCTTCGCCTGGCGTCCCGCGAGTACGACAAAGCCGTGACCAAGGGCACTCTTCACCGCAACAACGCTGCGAACAAGAAGTCTGCGATGGCTAAGTTGTTCAACTCGATGGACTAGTTTTCCTACGAGTCCGCTGGTTCGTGTGGGCAGCAAGACCGTGTGATCTGTTGGTCACCCGTTTTTAGGCCCACTGACCAGGGTGTTCCCCGCTCCGCCTGGAGCGGGGTTTTTCATTGCGTCCCCAGCTATTTCATCCGCGCAAGCTCCGCCAGACGCCGAACACCTAGCTCAACGGCACTGTCCTGGTCGCCCGCGGCACCTTTAATCCCCGCTTCCATCTGCGCAGCAACCTGCACGGCCTCGGCAATTGCAGCTTGCGACCATCTCTGAGCTATCGGCGCTGTCCTTTTCAGTTTCCACGGTGGCATTCCTAACCGCGACGCATCACGATAGGGATCAATACGCCGGTTGCCACTGAGCCGGGCGACCTCGCTGATCCCACGACACACCGCCGTTGATATCGCCATGTGAGCCACTCCCAGCTGGAGAGCCCGACGTACTTTTGCCACCGACTGATCCACGTTGCCTGCGATAACGTCGTCGGCAATGGAAAAACTGCTGACTTCCGCGGTACCGGTGTAGTACCGTCGCACGGCCTCGAGGTCGACGTTCCCGTCGTTATCGGCGACCAGCTGGCTCACGGCCGACGCTAATTCGCGCACATTGGAACCGACGCTTTCAATGAGGGCGGAGACGACGTCTGGGCTCACCCGCACGCGGAATCGGTGGAATTCTGACTGCACAAAAGTGGGCAGTTCACGGACCGGGATGGCGTCAGCCCGGTGCTCTTCGCCAAGCTTGAGGAGTTTGGACACCATGGCCTTCGTCCGGCCTTCACCCGAATGTTGAATGATCAGGGTGATGCCCGGCGCGGGGTCTTTCGCAGCAGCAAGCACGAGCGATGCCGGCTCTTTACCTGCATCATTCATGTTTGTAATGACGACGATGCGGTCTTCGCCGAAGAGGCTGGGGCTGAGTAGCTCGGTGAGCTCGGGGCCCGTAATGTCACCTGCTCGGACTGTGGTGACGGTGAGTTCATCGCCGGTGGGCGAGTTCTCACGGACACGTTTGACGATGGCATGGCGGTGACGATCCGCGAGGAAATCTTCGGTTCCGACGATGATGTGTACGGGTGCGGGCGCACCGGATCCCTCCGCAGGGTCGAATGTGGTGCGTGACCTCCGTGATGGTGCCATGCCCGTCAGTCTACTGACCGCCGAGGACACAACGTGCCTCACGGGCAGAACCTCCATGAACAGGTTTGTCCGTTGCTGCGTAGGACGACAATGCCTTCGTCGACAAGCGTGGTGACCGGTGTTCCATTGGCCAGTTGGGTCGGGCGAAAAGACTGATTGCCCGTGCCCGAATGCGATGACGGCGATGGTGACGTCGGCGTGGTGATGATGAACCACCGTGCAGACGACGACTCTGGATCGATCTGTTTTTTATCGCCGACGAATGCGATGGATTCCCCGTCCGCGCGGCGTGAGGCGTCGTCGGCCACAAGGTTGTGGGAAGAAAGCTTCAGCTCGTGGGCGCAATCTTTGATTCGTTGCTGGAGGCGTGAGGCCACCTCAGGGGCCACGTCATCAGGGGGTATGGGAGGTTGCTTGTCGACGTCGGCCAGGGCGTAGTGACTGTCTGGCCACATCACCACCGAGATGGCAGGCGAAAACGGACACACTGCGACGGTCCACTGAGCCGGAGGGAAAGATGGGGACCTCACGAGGTGAGTCATGGCCCGCAGGTGGTCGAAGGCGTCGCGGGGTGGTCGCAAGGCGTACTCCGATGCTTGATTGCTCGATCCGCCGTCCGTCGGCCCCACTCCCTCGGAGAACTCTCCGGAGCGATCGCGCTCGCCGGCAGTCCCACCGCCAGTTGCTGCTAGACACGTCGATATGGCGATCACAACGACTGCGGCGCTCCCGAGTGCTTTGCCCCACCAGCTTGTGATCCGTCGGCTCGTCATCCACCGCTGGAATCGACCTGACCACAACGTCGACAAGAGAAAACAGGAACCGACCACTACTGCAATAACGATGATTGCTGAACCTGGTGATCCGACGACCAATTGGGCGGCCTCGCACTTGGCTATCGCGTGTCCTACCCAGCGAATCCACCACAAGACCGGTGTGCATGCAGCCATGCCTGCCGACGCCAGCCAGGTAGCTCCACGGCAGAACGATTCGCTGAGCCATTGAACGGCTTCACAGACTGTTCCCGCACCTATCCCCACGGGATGAGCCACAACGCTGAATGCGCACAGAACGAGTGCGATGGTCCCGATGACCGTGACGGGCGCGACGACGAATCCGACTAAGGAATTGGCCACGATCGACAGAGCAGAAGTCCGGCCAATAACGAGCAAGATAATCGGTTGAGTTACCACGTCTGCAGCTACACATACGGCGCACCCGGTGATAACTGCCCGAGTGCGCCGCGATACCTCACCGGACTTCCCGCACGCAGTCAATACACGCACCACAACCTTTTCGATGACATCGGACAAAGGTGGCGCAAGACAGATAATGCCGGCCGTCGCAGCGCACGATAAAGCAAATCCCAAGGACACAGCCATATCCGGGTTCCACACCACGAGCCCGATAATCCCTGCACACAAGGCGGGCAACGCTTGCCGACGCCTCCCCGCCATCGTGGCAAGAAGCCCCACGGTCCCCGCGACAGCCGCCCGCAACACGGACGCGTCCAATCCGATGAGAAGGACAAATCCCACCAATGAGCACCCCGCGCATAGATAACGAACACGCGGGCGTTCGGTGGAGACGATCGCGGCAACCACTCCAAGAACGATCGCCACATTCGCCCCGGACACCGCGGACAGGTGGCTGAGGCCAGAGGTGACAAAAGCTGCTTTATCGTCGTCGGATTGTAACGAGGTATCGCCAATCACCATCCCCTGAGCCAAGCCCTGCAGATCCTCGGGCACATAGCGACGCGAGGCCTCGAGGAACTCCCGATGGACTGCGGACATCGCATGGCACACGACATTCCATAGCCGGCCGACACCCCACCCCATCGGCGACGATGGAGGTGCCTGCACGACGTGCAATCCCTGGCCTGATCCACTGTGTCCCGCGGATGACAGCGTTATTGGTGCAGTTCCCGGCTGGAAAGCCTCTTTGACCGACACGAGCCCTTCAAGGCGCTGACCAGGATTAACTGTGCGAAGATCAGCCCCGCCTGAGAGGAAAATATCCGACGGCATTCCCTTGAGGGATACCGATATGCCATACCGCTCCTGCCCCGGCGCGAAGGGAGCTTCCGGGAGCCGACGTGGGTAGGACGTCGCGGTGCAGTCCATGGATGGGTCGATGAGCAGGTGGCCGCCCTGCTTGTGGGCTAACCAATGGCTCGACGAGCGACGGATGGCATAGATCGATCTGACCCCTCCGATGATGGCGCCAACAACCATCATGAGAAGCTGCAGCACCCATGAGCGACGCACACCGCCCTTGATCCCGTCGCCGCCGTAACTACGTCGACGACGATTCATGTACCAGCGCGCGGCAATCACCGTCGCTGCTGCTAGTGCATCACACACCACCACAGCGGATACAGGGTGGCCGAGCCACCAACTAATGAAGCCACCATCGTCGTGAGAATTGGTCGCTTCCGATGTGCCTAATCTGAACCACACCACGACACCGCTCGCTGCCCATACACCAGCGGCGCAGGGCAGTAACCGGCCATCCAGCGGAACCCGTTCTTTTATTCCCTCACGGTTCGGACGTGCAGACTGGCTGTCACCTACAACAGACGGGTCGTCAGATCGTGACGGCATCGCGCATCGCGGCCAGTTTTGCGGGGCCTATCCCCTTAACTTCCGCCAATTGGTCGATACTCCGAAAAGGTCCATTCTGCTCGCGGTAAGCAATGATTGCCGACGCCGTTTTGGGCCCCACACCAGGTATGGCGGTCAGCTCAGCCTCACCGGCCGTATTGATATTCGTCCCGCCACCCGACTTCGCTGGCGGTCCCTGGCCCGGCGCGGATCCACCACCCGGGCCTCCCGACGGAGCCCCCGGTTGGGAGCCCGCGTTCCCGGCCGGTTCACCGCCGATAATGGTGCCGTCTTTTCCTTCTTCTCCGACGCATATTTGTTGCCCATCGAGTAGCTTTTGCGCACGATTAAGCCCGTCCCACCTGCCACGATCGGTCAAACCACCGGCCGCATTAATGGCGTCGTCAACGCGGGCTTGGGCATCCAGAGAGACTAATCCGGGATGAACAACATTGCAGACGACCGCAACCGTAATCGGCTGCGATGCCGCCTCGTGACCGCCATGCGATCCCTCCTGAGCCCCAGCCTCTTTCTTATCCGCTGACACACTTCGTGAACCCTGGTCCGACGATTCTGCTTCGGATTTCTCTCTGGCCTCCCCGCGGTGGGTCTCTGCATCGGCCGACACCACCTGCGCCGCTTTAGACACGGGACGCTGACTATTGTCCTCCCCCATCAACGCGAACCCGATCACAGTGGACACCACAAGTACAGCAAGAACAACAATCCCGACGCACGCCCGTGGCGACATCCCCTGGAGAAGCCGGATACCGCGCCGGGCGTGTCCATCACGGGAGAAGTCATAAAGGGCGACGTTGCTATCTCCCTCGGCGCGTTCAGCGTCGAACATCCTGATTCGATCGCGACCTACGCTGTTCCCCGGACTCTGCGGGGCAGGTAAAGGCGAGGTGTTCTGTGGTCTCGACCGTGGCACGAAATCGCCTGGGAGATAGTTATCCGCGCCACGCTCAAGCACATTGGTCTCATCGGCGACGTCCGCCCGCGTCATCCCCACACTGCCGCTGCTACTCATGAGCCGGAGAGTAGATAACTCTGCCCCTCATCGCTGGGCACGTCGGCCATCGAAACCGCCACGTTGTGGATAAAAAAAGTTATCCACAAGTATTGGCAGCGCCCGCTATTCGCCGCTAGCCCAGCCAGCGACAGCTCCCGCTACAACTCAGCAGCGTCCCGCGTATTGATCACCGACACCGCAATCGCGCCGGCACCGGTGTGCACCGCCAAAGCCGGGGAGAGTTCCGCCTGTGTCAGCACCACGTCGGCAGACGGAAGCTCTTCTATCCCCCATCGTTTACCCAGGTCAACGAACATATTGTCCGCTTCCAAGGCCTTTTTCAGCCCCGCACCAACAATGCGCGCACGGTCATCAGCACCCGAGTGGTGAATGCAGATACGCACGGGTTCCAGATCTCCATCAGCACTGCGGGAACTAGTCACGGCAGCGCCCATACTGGAACCCGCACCGGAATCCCCACTACGTTCCCCACTGGAGTCACCCTCATCGTCGGCACTGGTGGTCACCGTCGCAGCATCCACCACCATGTCGACAAGCCGGGTAAATGCTTTCGCTTGCGTCCGCGTCCGGGCAACAACGCCAAAACTTCCATCATGCAGGGAAAACAGTGATTTCACCGGCAGCGCCGATGACATCAACGATGACATCGTGCTCATCCGCCCCGAGCGTCGCAAACCGTCGGTACGCTCAAGGTAGAGGAACAATTGCGAATGCCCGGTAATCATCGACGCACGTCTCGCGCATTCCTCCAGGTCGCCACCAGTCTGCGCCGCACGAGCAGCTGCCATGGCGGCTTCCCCCACCGGCATCCCGATCGAATCCGTTTCAATAACGCGGACTTTCCCCTCGAAAACCGCCGAGGCCGCCACCGCCGCTGACCAGGTACTACTGAGCTTTTGTCCAAGGTGAACAGCGACGACACCGTCGTCACCAGACCGTTCCATCTCCCGGCCATAGGCTGCGGCGAGCTCCAACGCGGTCAGCCCCGACGTCGAACTTGCGTCATCGGAAGAAACGACGTGCAGTGGGAGGACGGTGATGCCCCATTCCCGCGCCCGCTCAACGGGCAAGCACGATGAGGAATCAGTGATGACGCGGACAGTCACTGCAGCCCCTCGATCGACGTCCTGGTATATGTCACGCCAACGCCCTCACTACCCGGTTGAGCAGGCGCAAAGGGAATACCCAACGCGGACGCATTCCACACGTCCAAATACCACTGCGCATCGTCGATAGTAGATGCAGAAAACGTCGCCACCGGGGTCGTATCCAACGCGGGATCCGCCGGTCGGTCACCGGAATTGTCGACTGTCGAGTGGTCGTAGTGGAAACGTGGGCGCGCCGTCAGCTGAGCCCAACTCGTATTCCCCAGCCCCGAAAACGACGAATAGTTGTCCGTCGGCAATCCCAATAATGAGCAAGTCAAGCCGGCAATGGTGCCCCCATGGGCCACGCACACGACTGTGCCACCTTCCCACTCAGGGAACGAATGCATGAGCTCATCAACAAGGCTACGTGCACGGGCAGCGACCTCAAGACGGGTCTCACCACCCGGCGGGGCCCAATGAGGGTTATGCCGCCACATCGCGCGCTGACCAGGGTGAGCAGCGTCGATCTCCTCATGCGAATGAGCCTGCCACGCCCCCAAATGGGTCTCACGCAAGCGCTCATCGAGAACAGGAGTGAGCCCATGAGGTGCTGCGATCAGCCCTGCAGTTTCCGCTGCTCGCGACAGGTCAGAGGTCACCACTCGTCGGATATCCCACCGACTGAGTTCATCAGCCGTGCGCTGAGCCTGACGTCGCCCCAGATCGCTGAGGTGGGTATCCATCTGGCCCTGCATGCGGCCAGTGGCGTTGTAATCCGTCTGGCCGTGTCGAAGAAGAATAAGGCGGCGAGCCATCGGTACTACCTAGATTTCGTCCGCGTCGGGTTCACGGCCGGCCAGCGGAATGTCATCAATCACATCGGCCCGGTGCGCAGCGTCGCTGGTATCAGAGAGCCCACCGCGCTGGGAGGGTTCGATGCCCTCGACCTCGATCACGGGGCAGTCTTTCCACAGGCTATCGAGCCCATAAAAATCGCGCTCCGGCTCGCGCTGGACATGCACTACAATGTCGTTGTAATCCAAGAGCACCCAGCGCGCTTCACGGCTGCCCTCGCGTCGGACCGGTTTGTAGCCCGCTTCAGCAAGTTTGTCTTCAATCTCGTCGGCGATAGACATGACATGGCGTTCGTTATCGCCACTACATAAGACGAAACAGTCGGTGATCACCAACTGGCCCGACACGTCCAAAACAACGATGTCCGACGCTATTTTGTCCGATGCGGCACGTGCGGCAATCTGCGCCATGCTCACTGATTCTTCTGATGCAGCCATAAAATCCTTCGTTATTGTCGTTCGATATTGTTGGTCGTTATTGTTGTTCAGTCTTGTCGGCGGGGAAGCAAAATCTTGTTGTGGCACGGGACCCCGTTTACCACCTAAGGCCTACTACATACCCGACGCCCCGCCTTGTCCCGACGGCAGGTACAGCCTTTCCTTCGCAATGTATTGCACCACGCCATCGGGCACGAGATACCAAATCGGCCGATTCGCCCGAGCACGCGCGCGAATATTCGTCGACGAAATCGCCATGGCCGGCACCTCCACCATCGTGACACTATCCCCCAGCGGACCTAGCTCGGTTTTCTCCAACGAATACCCGGGCCTCGTCACAGCGACGAACGTCGCCAATGACATCATCTCGGTGCAATCGCGCCACGTCGCCATCCTCGCCACAGCGTCGGCTCCGGTGATGAAGAACAATTCCGCGTTCGGGTATCGCTCGTGCAAATCATGGAGCGTATCGACGGTATATGTGGGGCCACCACGGTCAATATCCACCCGCGACACACTGAACCGTGGGTTCGACGCCGTCGCGATCGTGGTCATGAGGTAGCGATCCTCCGCCGGCGTCACGGAGCGGTTCTTCTTCTGCCACGGCTGGCCCGTCGGAACGAAAAGTACGCGATCCAAAGAAAAAAGATCCGCGACCTCGGAGGCGGCCACCAAGTGCCCGTGATGAATGGGATCAAAGGTGCCGCCCATAATTCCAAGGCGCGGATAGTTCGTCGATGTCTGCATCACAGAAGAAACTCTACGGGCGAGTGTGTCCCTCTCCGTAAATGACCCACTTCGTGGACGTCAATTCCGGCAGCCCCATGGGGCCACGCGCGTGCAGCTTCTGCGTCGAAATACCGATTTCTGCACCGAAACCGAACTGCTCACCATCGGTGTACGCCGTCGACGCGTTGATGTACACGGCCGCGGCGTCCACAGCGGCTTCAAATTCCTTCGCCGCCGACCAGTCTTGGGTAGCAATGGCCTCCGAGTGGCCCGTCGAATAGGTGCGAATCCAGTCCACGGCGCCCTGCTCGTCGGGAACAATCGCTGCAGCAATGTCCATGGACAAGTACTCCGAGGTCCAGTCCTTTTCCTCGGCTTCCACCACATTGTCGACGCCCAGGTCGCGCAATTCCTGACGTCCGTGAATGGTCACGCCCGCATCCTGGAGGGCCTTGAGTACAGCGACTTTGTCCTCATCAGGCAGGCGCCCGTCGAGAAGAAC
>NZ_JAUMTY010000051.1:12673-16010 GCF_030530965.1 Corynebacterium sp.
TCATAAACCATGCCCATCACGCCGAGCGGGACGCGCACCTGCTTGAGCTCCAGGCCATTCGGCAAGGTCGAGCCGCGAACAATGTCGCCCACGGGGTCGGGCAGCGCAGCCACCTGGCGCAGGCCGTCGGCGATTCCCTCGATGCGGTCCTCGTCGAGAACCAGGCGGTCGATGAGAGCCTCGGACATCCCCCACTCACGGCCGGCGGCAACATCTTTGTCATTCGCCTCAATAATTGCCGACGCTGATTTCACTAATGCGTCAGCTGCGTGATGGAGCAGCTCATTCTTTTGAACCGTTGTTAAACGAAGCGTTTGGGCAACGTCATGCGCACGCTGAGCCTTATCGAGGACCTCAGCGCGCTCCTGTGCGCGCTCGTCGTCGAGCTTGGTGTTCGGGTCGGTCGTCTTGGTGTCGTTTTGGGGATTCTGGCTAGGTGTTGTCATGAAGCCTTTCCTCATTGTGGTTGTCGATCACGGCGCAGTAATCAACGGTGATCAATCGTCGCCGTGATGTCCTCACGATGCTTTTTAACCTACTGCTCCACCTAGGCGCGGGAAGCGAAATTGGACAAATAATCGCGGTGTACCACGGGGCGGTGGAGGTATTCGGGCAGCTCTTCCGAGGACCGCCCAATCATGTCCGCCAATGTTGAGGAATCGTAATTAACCTCACCGCGGCCAATGACCTGCCCTTTCGGGCCCACAATATCGACGATGTCACCCGCGGTGAAGTCCCCGTCGGCACGACGAATACCAACAGCAAGAAGCGACGAGTGCTTCTCCGTCACAGCTTTCATCGCGCCCGCGTCAAGGCGCAACGTGCCGCTGGCGTCGGCGGCATACAGCGCCCAGAATTTCCACGCAGACAGGCGTTCTTCGCGCGGCCAGAAGGCCGTTCCGACGTCCGCATCATTCAGCGCCGGGCCGATATTAGCCGTCGAGGTTAACAGCACCGGAACACCAGCGCGCGAGGCCAACCGGGCAGCCGAGAGCTTGGAGGCCATGCCGCCTGTACCCAACTTGCCGCCATCGCCCGCGGCGACTTCCTTCAGATCGTTGCCGCTCTTGACCTCAGGCACAAAGCGTGCGCCCGGCGAGGACGGGTTGCGGTCGTACAAACCATCCACATCGGACAGCAACACCAACGCATCCGCAGAGACCAGGTGCGCCACCAGCGCGGCCAGGCGGTCGTTGTCGCCGAAACGCATCTCCGAGGTCGCCACCGCGTCGTTCTCGTTAACAATGGGAACGACGTGCATGCGGCGAAGGCGATCAATCGTGCGCTGCGCATTGCGAGCGCGGTCACGACGGCCGGCGTCGGACTGCGTTAACAAAACCTGAGCGATGGGCCTGCCGTAGCGGGCGAACGTCCGCCCCCACTCTTGCGCCAACAGCACCTGGCCGACGGCGGCAGCGGCCTGTTTCGTGGCTAAATCGGTGGGTTTCGTCGGCAAGTTCAGTGGTTTCATGCCACAGGCCACCGCGCCCGATGACACAACAATCACGTCGCTACCACGGGCCATGCGAGCCTCCAGTGCATCGCAAATGCGGTCCATGGCCTCCGGGTACACGGCTCCGTTGTCATCCGTCAGCGAGGACGACCCAATCTTGACGACGATTTTCTTAGCGTCGGCAATGCGCTCACGAACGGTGGATTCGTGGCCAGCGGCACGATCATCTATGCCCTGGTCGGGGTCCGGGAATTGGAATTCTTTGGCCGGAACAACCGGGCCTGGCATATGTACGTGCACATCGTCACGCATGGGTACTCCCTCAGGGGCAGGTGCGTCTGGCTGGAAGTTCGAAGGGAGTTCGGCGTCGGGGTGTTGACCCGACACTTCCTGGTCAGACGGTTGTGGATGGTCGGGTGCGACGTCGCGATCGGCGTTCGTGTGATCTGTCGTGTTATTAGTCGTTTGTTCAGGGGTCAGGGTCTGGGTAGAAGAAGGCATCGATCCTGATACATCAGATTGAGAACAGAAAAGTGATGAAGAGATGAGGGCATACGTCCTCTGCCGCTCATCAAGCACGCTATCCAGTATTAGCAAGAAAAGGAGGAACTGTCATATCCCATCCGCCTCTTATCGACGGTCTGCAGTGTCTTTTTCCTTGCATTTTGGCGGAAGATGTGGACCGCGTCACAGCGCGTGCGGATCGGCCAATTCCCTTCCCCTGTTCCTCGGTGTTTAGCCTTCCCACCGCTCGCGGGACGCTTCCTGCCCCAGGTCGTATTCATCAATAAGTCCACGACGAACCTGCGACGCCCGCTTGCGCTCCTCCGCTGTCGCCCGATGGGTTTGCGACAAACGCGCATCCGAACCACGGCTATCCGGCGTGCGATCGATCCCCGCCGAGGTTGTCGGCTCCCACTCGAATGTGATGTCCCCAATGGTCACATCGCAACCGGGCTGCGCGCCGGCATCAAAGAGAGCATCCTCCACACCAATCCGGGCCAGGCGATCAGCCAAGTACCCCACCGCTTCATCGTTCTCGAAGTCGGTCTGGCGAATCCAGCGGTCGAGTTTCTTACCTTCGACGATAAAGCCACCGAGCTCATTATCCGTGCCGTTGTCCGTCTGGACGACAAAATCCTCACCGGCGTTCTTCGCTGCGCTCTTGCGACCCAGTTTGCCTCGGCGTTTGTCAACGGGCTCGGGTCGAAGAACCGCCACGGGTTCCTCGTCGACCGGGTGCTCAGACCGATACTTCTTCACGATCTCCCATAAGCCGAAGCGAAGCTCGTCCAGGCCCTCGTGGGCGACCGACGAAATCGTGAAAATGGGCCACCCGAACTGCTCGAGGGATTCCTTTTCCAACTCAGCCATGTCGCGCGCGTCAGGAACGTCCATCTTCGTCATAACAATGACACGCGGCCGCTCACGCAGATCTCCCAGCCCAGTGTCGTGATCCAACGCTGTTTGGTACGCGGCTAATTCTTCTTCCAGTGCACGAATGTCATCGACCGGGTTACGGTCGGCTTCCAGGGCCGCCGGGTCAACCACGTGGGCGATCACCGCGCATCGTTCGATATGGCGCAAGAAATCCAAACCCAGGCCGCGACCTTCAGAAGCACCGGGAATCAAACCGGGGACATCCGCGATCGTGAAAGCGTCGTTATCCACCATGACGACACCAAGATTCGGCGTGAGCGTCGTGAAGGGATAATCCGCAATCTTCGGCTTCGCCGCCGAAAGCACGCTGATCAGTGACGACTTCCCGGCCGAGGGGTAGCCCACCAGTCCGACGTCGGCAATGGACTTGAGCTCAAGGACGACGTCTTTTTCTTCACCGGGCTCGCCGAGGAGGGCAAAACCAGGTGCCCGGCGCGCCTTGGA
>NZ_JAUMTY010000052.1:0-6029 GCF_030530965.1 Corynebacterium sp.
CTGGTGCCCCTGGCTTTCTCAGCGAGATCCCCGGCCAGAGGATTGTTGCTGCACGACCTATTCCCGGCGCGTCCACGTCGGTACTCGCGTTGGTGAAGCCGAAGAAGGATGGGCCTCAGCCAAAGGCTGGCGACGAGCGGCGAAACAACGGGGTCAAGGTCACGGAACTATCTTTCGCCGAGCCGGCACACATACAGCCCCCACATACAGATAGCGAATGAGCCGGCCTATAAGCCGGATTTTGTCTACCATGCGGGGTCTCCCCCGGCATAAGAGGTAATCATCTATCTTGGGCTGCCATCGCTAGCAGCCTCACGCGGCTTACCCGCGGACTTGGACGAGCAGCCCTCAAACGCCCGCGCCGGCGCACCACAGCAATGGTGCGCCATCATGCCTTGCTCCCGGAAGGGTTTACCTAGCCACCACAGTCACCTGCAGTGCTGGTGCGCTCTTACCGCACCCTTTCACCCTTACCTGCAGATATTGCGTCTGCAGGCGGTCTACTTTCTGTTGCACGTGCCCTCAGGTCGCCCTGGGTTGCTGTTAGCAACATCCGTGCTCTGTGGAGTCCGGACTTTCCTCGACGACGGTCTGCGCAGCATCAGGCACGGTCTCTGCAAGCAGAGAACTCGCTGTGCTGTCGATTCCGCCCCCGCGATTACCCGGCCGGCTCAATCGCGAGGCTTCACTCTACCCCATCAACAAGGTGCGCGGTGGAATTGATGGCTTGCACGCAGATCGGGCCATCGCTATAAAAATCAACGATGCTGATTGACGACGTATCCAGGTGAAGCCGAACAAAGAAGTCAGAGTCGGCACACAAAGCTCGGCGCAGAACCGACTTGATGGGGGTCACGTGGCTAACGAGCAGCAGGTTGTCTCCCCAGTGTTGGTCAACGAGTTCCGCCACCGCCCGGTGAACCCGCTGATCTACGGCCTGAACACTTTCTCCTCCGGGTACGGGCATCGTCCAATCGGTAAACCACTTTTCGTGAATCTCGCCAAAGTGATCATGAACGTCTTTGAACGTCCGCCCATCCCATTCACCAAAATCGAGTTCGATGAGGTTATCGACGACGTCGACGGGCAAGTCCGTTGACTGCACCGACCCGGGACCCAGCTCTTCTTTGAGGTCATCAAGGGTTTGACGGCAGCGTAACGCAGGCGATGTCACCGCGGCTGTTAAATCGGCGTCGCGTAGCCATCGGCCGGCTCGGCGAGCCTGGCGGTGTCCTTCGTCGGTAAGAGGGATGTCGGCGCGACCTGCGTACTTACCTTGTGTGGAGTACGGCGTTTGTCCATGTCGGAGCAACACTAACCGGCAGCGCTGTGTCTCGGATGATCCCGGTAGCCAGGCAGCCATCAGACCGCTCCTCCCAGTTCAGGGTTGTACCGAATGAGGTATGTATTGCACTCCGGGCATTGGAGGAGTTCGTCGGCGGGGGCCTTGCGAAATGCCGTTAACGTGGCATTATCCAGCGACATGTGGCATCCCTGGCACACGCGGTCTATCAGCTGAGCGGCTCCGACTCCGTGATCCTCGCGCTGTATGTCGTAGGCCTCGACGATCTCGTCGGGCAATTCGTTTTTAATAACCTGAACTTTTCGATGCTTTTCGTCTATCCGCCGCTGCACCGCCATGATCGAGTCATCCAATGCGCGACGAGCAGCCGCAACGGAATCACCTGAGTCAATTGTTTCCGGTGGCTGGTCCAGACTCTCAGGGCTTTTGAGGTGCTGGTCACGCTGGGTTTCGACGTCATCGCGTCGAGATTCCAGCCGTGCTCGGATCCGCTGGGCAGCGTTAATGTCATGATTAAGGTCGCGTCGTCGTTCACGGTCTGAGGTCACCGTGAGCCGTTGGCGATCGTCGGCCTCTCGGCGACGAAGCTTGGCAATATCACTGTTGAGCTTGAATAATTCAGCATCCATCTCTGAGAGCGTGACCGATGCAGCAACAGTGCGAGAACGAGCGAGGGCTTTCTGCCTCAAAACTTCGTCAAGCCGCTGTTTTTCTGGCAGGTTGACGGCCCGCGCTTCCAGCACCTCAATGTCGTTGTGGAGCCGGGACATATCAAGAAGCCTTTTTTGATCCCGCACTGAGCATTTCATGCTGTCCTCCTCCATCGTGACGGTTGAAGCGCCTGGTGCGCCAGCACTAGCAGTTATATCTCTAGAACACTGATCTCTAGTAAACCAGCAAACCGGCCGTCCGTGTGGCGCTCAATGCCACACGTCTCGGCAGGCCGTTGGGTCATTCGGACTCGTCCTACCGCTTCTTGGTGGCGTGGACTGTCCAGGGATCTGTCCTCACCTCAATCACCTCGGCGGGCAGACCCAACTGCTCACGCATCATGGTGGCGACGGATGCACACCACGGAAACTCGCTGGCCCAATGTGCTGTATCCACCAAAACAGGCTTTCCGCGGCGGAGGTGCTCGTCGGCAGGATGGTGGCGGAGGTCCGAAGTCACATACACATCGGCACCCACCACCCGCGCTTGGTCCAAGAAACTGTCACCCGCTCCCGAGCACAACGCCACTGTTTCAATGCGCGTATCGGGATCGCCAGCTGCTCTGATGCCCTCCACGGTTTCCGGTAACGCATCCGCAACCCGCTGAGTGAACTCCTTGAGCGTCGTTGGGCTAGCGAGTTTCCCGACGCGACCAATCCCGCCGATCACACCACCGCTCATGGTGACGCAATCAAAAGCGGGTTCTTCATATGGATGGGCGCGGGCAATAGCGTCGATAATGGCGTCGTCGAGGTTTGGACGAGCAACAAATTCCACTCTTACCTCGGTGGCATGCTCTATCTTGCCGACGCTACCTAAAGCCGGGTGGGAACCGTCCTCCGGCAAAAACTGGCCTGTGCCCTCGGTCTCGAAGCTGCAGTGGGAGTACTGGCCGATCTTGCCCGCCCCCACGGCGAATACCGCGTCTTTCACCTTGTCAACATGGTCGACAGGGACCATTACGCCCCACTTATGCAGCGTCGACTTAATGGGGTTGAGCGGCTTCGTCTGTGTCACGCCCAGGAGGTCTGCCAAGATATCGTTGACGCCGCCCCGAGCAGCGTCGGCATTGGTATGGGCGGCAAATAACGCGCAGTCGTTTTTAATCAACCGGTGGAGTAACCGGCCCTTCGGATCGTCCGTCGCCACGGAATGAGTGCCCCTCAACAACAAAGGGTGGTGGACAATGAGCATGTCCGCACCCTGGTCAATGGCGTGATCGACGACGGCGTCCGTGGCCTCTAACGCGACGGCGACTCGGGAAACACTCGCGGACGGATCTCCGCAGATGAGGCCCACGCGATCCCACTCTTCTGCCAGGACCGGGGGAAATGCGGCATCCATGGTCTGACGAATATCAGCGACTGTAGTCATAGCCCTATTGTGGCATGAGGCTAGGACACGACTGGGGCAATAAGGCATCATGGCTATGCTCGACGACCACTTTGAATGTGCTGAACAGCGTCAATGAGCTGTTCCACGTCACGCGGAGGCCTCACAGCTAGCCGGAGTGCGGTGCCATCAAGTCCGGGGAACGTGTCCGTACGCCGAACCGCAATGCTGCGTGCTGCGAGTTCCTGGGTCAGACGACGCGTCGATTCCGGCGATGCCGGGCCATACCGTTCCGGTGGAATGACCAGCATAAATGGGGCTGCGGAGGGATAAACCTTCCAGCCCGATGTGGTCAAGGCCTCCACCATCGCGGTCCGATTGCGCACCATCTCTTCTTTATCGAGTCGGGACCACTCGATGCCCAGGGGACTCACTGCTTGACGCATCGCTTCCAATGCCAACGTTCCCACAGACCAGGGCGGACGTCCGTGGCTAAGTCTCTCAATCACGTCTGCGTCACCGACGAAATACCCGCACCGAAGCCCCGCCACCGAAAATGTCTTCGTCAACGATCGGGCCACCACTACCCCGGCCGGCCGATGTGGTACAAGCGACTCGGGGCACTCATTCTGGTTCTCAGACTGGCGCTCATAACGCACACCATCAGTGCCATCAGTGTTATCAATAGGCTCTGACGTGGCCATATCGATAAACGCCTCATCCACCAGAACGATCCGTCCGGGGCAAAGCGCCCGCTCAATATCCTCCCGGCGGTGAAGAACTCCTGTCGGATTCGTCGGATTACCAATCACCACGAGATTCGCGTCGTCAGGAATCACGCCCGGCCAGTCTTCGTCGGCAAGAGACCACCGAATAACACGCGTGACCGGAATATTAGCGCTGGTCAACGCAAGATCGGGCTCGGTGAAGGAAGGATGCAGAACAGCCGCTCGAACGCCATCCCCCCGTCGGCAAGCAGAACCTCCCGCGGCCGTAGCTCGCCTCCCACCAAAGATCTGGGGAAGCAAGGAAAAGCCCTCAGCCACACCGTTAAGAAGCATGATTTCTGACGGATCACACCCATGAAAATCGGCGATGACCTCGCGCGTTTCCTGCTCTTCCCACGGATACGCACCGAGATCGCTCAAGCGATGCGCCAGCGCCTCCTGCAGCCACGTCGGGGGCGCTGGGTGCCGAACATTCACTGCGAAATCAAGGTCCGCTCCCCGCGCGGCTTGATCCCCATGAATCTTCATCACGTCATTCACAGTGAATACAGTACCCACGGGCCACGGCCCCCATCCCAATCGCGGCTTATCCCAACCGCAGCCCATCCAATCGCTGCTCATTCCATGCCGCACTTCAGCGAGTCCCACGCCACCACTACGATAGATAGTCGCGTCGGCAATAGGCTCTGCCTGCACCGTGGATATCCTCATTGTTGGCGTCAACACCACCACGAAAGGATCACCTGTGACAGGTACCGAAACCTTAAAAATTGTCTTCGTATGCACGGGTAACATTTGCCGTTCGGCAATGGCTGACGTGATGGCGCGTGATGCCCTCGAGCGCGAAGGACTCCTCAGCCAAGTGCGCGTGGAATCGTGCGGCCTTGGCGGCTGGCATGTGGGACAAGGCGCCGACCATCGTGCCGTCGAAACCCTCCGTGAGCACGGACTCGATGGGACTGAGCATCGCGCAAAACAATATGGTCCCCAATTTGCCGACGCGAACCTGTTCATCGTCATGGACGACGGCCACCGACGTGCCCTCCGGAACGATGGTGTCCCGTCGCACAAGATCCGTTTCCTTCGCTCCTTCGATCCCGCTGGTGGACGCCATGAACCACTGCAGGATCCCTACTACGGGACGAAAGAGGATTTCACTGACGTCTACTATTCCATCGAGGCTGCGCTGCCGGGGCTAGTGTCGTGGGTGACACGTGAATTAGAGGATCGATCGGACCGATAAGAATGGCTCAACGGGGTTGGCGAACATTCCTCAAACCAGGATGGGTAATTACCGCAATCCTGGTGATCGCGTTCGCCTATGTGGCGTTCACAGTCCTGGCGCCGTGGCAACTCGGGAAAAATTCAAGGACGCAGGCGACCAATCACAGGTTGGAAAAATCGTTCCATGCGGACCCCGTACCTCTGTCGAAGGTCATCACGAAGACGGCGTCGGCACCAACCGGGACCATCGAAGAATCCAACGAGTGGAAGCGCGTCAAACTCCAAGGTTCTTTTCTTGCCGACGAGGAACTGGTGCTGCGTAACCGCCCGGTCAATTCCGATGCCGCGTACCAGATTCTGACTCCTTTTCGTGCTGACGATGGCACGGTCATCATGGTGAACCGCGGCTATGTGAGGCCTGAATCTGGAAGCAGGATCCCGTCCTTTGCTCCGCCACCCAGCGGAAAAGTGACGATCCAAGGCTATGTTCGGTTGGACGAGCCCGCCCCCGAAGAGCCGAAAACGACCCATGACGATGGTTACACCGAGATCACGAACCTATCGTCATCCTGGTACAAGAAAGAGATCCCCCAGGAAAATTTTGTTAAAGGGTATGTCCAGCTCGAGGACAATCAGCCGGGGACGCTCAACGCTATTCCGCTTCCGCAGCTGGATTCTGGCCCCTACCTGTCGTACGGCATCCAGTGGATTACGTTCGGGATTTTAGCTCC
>NZ_JAUMTY010000052.1:6129-15886 GCF_030530965.1 Corynebacterium sp.
CGGAGCCGACGTATCAGCAGGATTTGTACGACAACCGCTACGGGGGAACTAAACGCCGTAACGCTTTCGCTCAGCGTTTTAAGAAGGACGAAGAGCGGTTCTAGTTGGAGACTGGTTCTAGTTAACGCCGATCCATGCACCGCTGAAGAACAAGTGCGATCCCCAAGGCCGCGTATTGAACACCGCGTGACAGCGTCACCGCGCGTCTGACGTCGGCAATAGTTGGTGCAGGCCCCTCCCCCATGACTGGGCGCATCTCAACTCCATAGGAATACTGCGTGGCGCCGCCCAATTGCACGCCTAAAGCACCCGCGGCGGTGGATTCCACAACTCCCGCATTAGGGCTGGGATGGTTTTGCTTCCGCCACGCCGTGATCGATCGTCGCCCACCAACGGCGGAGTGAATGAGCGCTGTCACCCGCGCAACCGGCCAATTTGCCAGGTCATCCAGCTTGGCAGCGGCCCACCCGAAATTCATGTATCGGTCGCTCTTGTAGCCCACCATCGCGTCGAGGGTGTTAATGCAGCGGTGCGCCACGACTCCGGGAGCTCCCGCCAGCGCTCCCCAGATCAGGGTTCCGACGCTGGCATCGGACGTGTTTTCGGCCAGGGACTCGACCGCAGCGCGAGCAATGCCATCGGCATCGAGCGAGTTCGGATCGCGCGAACACAGCCACGGAACCCACTGGCGTGGCTCGTCGATAGTAGTCATGCCGGATTGGTACTGCTCTAATGCCGAGGCAACTCGGCCACCTGTCCGGGCAAGGCTTGTCCCGCCGAGGCTAAAGAATGTGACGACGCCAAGCACAACCGCGTGCCGTGTAGTGCGACGAGGGCCAGCGAGCGCTGTGGTGACAAGTACGGGGATACCAACTGACAACGCTTCGAACGCAACACCACGGGACCGCGAATCGGCATAAATCCACTTTTCCAAGGCTTGGGCTGCGCGCCCAAATAATGCCACGGGGTGATAGGACGCCGGGTCCCCGACGATAGCGTCGGCAAGAAAGCCCCCGGCTAGCCCATATTGTTCCGGAGTGAGGCGGAGGAACCGATGCGCACTACGGCCTAGCATGGCGACGAGTAACTATCGTCATTGTTGAGCCGACGGGGGAAAGCACCGCTTGTCCTGGAAGCTGCCTCGCACACAGCATCGAGATCGTTCCCATAATCGACTAACACGGGATAGACCAGGTTGCCGTTGGAATCCTTCTTCCGCAACGACGGACAAGCACCGGGGTAGGTGTAATAGGCGTCAGAGTTGCTGGCCAACGCTGACCGCAACTTACCTTTCGTATCCCCACCCGGTTGGTCGATGACGGATTGCACAATCAAGACATAATCACCGTCACAGGTGACATTGCGGATAGAGCGAGTGCTTCCGTTAACCGACACCGAGGTGATAGTTCCGTCGCTGTTGTTATTGTTGGAATGCTTTTCTTCTGTCCATTCAGGCACGCACCGACCAAACTGGGTCTGAAGGTTTTTGGGAACACCATCGCGCTCCATTCTGTCATCGCTGTAGCATCGGCCACCTAAATGCGAATTGGGGTTATCTCTGTCCGGCATATACGGCTCCCATTTGGACCCCGTCCAATGAAGCGGAAAACTCCAATCTGTACCGTGCTGAAATGCTATCGCCCATGTGCCGTCACACTTATCAACATCATTAAGATCGTCGTAGATCGCACCGGTTTTGTGCATGTAATCAATGGTGCACCGCTCGCTCACAGAGGGGCCGCTCTTATTGTCGCTATCGTTAGCCTCTGCTGTAGAGCTAGTTTCTTGGCTATCTTCAGCCGGTGAGGTCGTGGCATCTGACGACGCCGCACCACCGTCGGCAGAAGTGTTGTTGCTGGCACGGTTATTGATGACTTGCACCGCAATAACGACAACTGCCGCGATCACAACCAGTGCCAGAATGGTCCACAAAATGGGGATGGCACGTGAGCGTTTTTTCGGCTGCTGGGGAACCTGTTGAGGGGCTTGCTGGTTCGAAGCACCACCATCAAAACCCCATTGATCGTTTCCGCCATTCCATTGATTGTTTCCACTCATCGTTTCATCCTTGGTGGGCTGTCACTGTGTGATTAGCACGGGGAGCTAAAGTCACCACGATCATTGAGTGTTCGTGGATACCAATTACTTCTCGACCCCGCTTCTTCACACATGGCGCTTCTGTCGGAGCCGAAATCTTCATAGACGGGATAAATGTCGTCGCCGTTGAGCTGTCCACGTAATGACGAGCAATGTCCCGGCGTCATAAATTCCGAACCCGGGTTGGCCGCGAGTGCTCGTGAAATGTCTCCGGCTGTAGCGTCTTTGTTCGTATCGACGATTGAATCCTTGATAACAATATTTCTTCCGTCACATGCCGGCGACGAGGCACGCACGGTCCGGCCAGAAACAGTGACCGACGAAATATAGCCATTGGAATCCGTGTTGCTAGACGACGATGACTCATTGCTCTTCGTGGTGTCATCGGGATAACATTCGGTGAATTTCGATCGTATCTCCGATGGCACATGATCAGCGTCTAGCCGCGAACCGAGATAACAGTCAGACCCGCTGATTTTGGACTCTCCGTCTCGTTCATATTTGGACCAGCGGCCATTAGCCCAGTGGTAGTGGTTCACGTCGTCACTTTGGGGCGTGCCGAACAGCAGCCAATCACCCGAGCAATACATCACTTCTCTGTCGCCCGTCAACTGCGGAACATTTTTCCGCAGGTAGGATTCATCACAACGATCGGTCGAGGCTTTTTTGTCTCCATCAGACGCGGACGGCGTTGAGGGGTTAGCGGTCCCGTGCTGCGGTGACTCTGACTGACTTTCTAGCGTCCCACTGCTGGCCACTGCGACGGATTCGTCTTGTCCGCTGTTCTTGTCGGCATTCTTCAACGCAACCCAAATGATGGAAGCCCCAATGACGAGGGCCACGGTTATGACGACTGTTATGCCAATGGGCATCAGGTTCCGTTTTTTCGGAGGCTTAGGCTCGTTATTTTGTGGGGGATAAAAGGATCCCCATTCGCCATCGTTTCCTGAAGTCGAATTCTCCAAACGTCGACCGGGCTCTTGATTCATGGAGAATACCCCTTTATAAACAGTCAGCGCGTGAGCAATGGACGGCAGTTGGCCACAAGCAGTGTACCCAGATGACCACAGCGACATAGAGTCCGGTACATGTATCAGTCGCGTCCCCTACCCCAGCCTGAGGGTGAAAATGGGGGTCTATATGACAAAAACCTCCATCCGCTGTGCGAATAGAGGTTGTGATTGTGATGTGCGCCCTGACGGGTTCGAACCGCCGACCTGCTGGGTGTAAACCAGCTGCTCTTCCAGCTGAGCTAAAGGCGCTTAATTGTTCATGGCTCAAGGCTGTGCTGCTCTCAGGCCGTAGACAAAGCTAGCATATGCCACGTTGGAAAGAGAAAACCGCTGAAAACCGGGCTTTCCACACCTGCGAAAACGGGAATCGAGCACAGGAAACCGCCACCGGCCCAATCACCTAAGGCCAGCGCCCGCTGTAGCTTTAATACCCGCGTTAAGTCCGGCTTTAGTTCCGACGCGCCCCACGCTGAACCAGGCAGGAACCTTGCCAGTCCCCCAACCGCAATGCGGAGGTCTGCACCAGCCCGGCCAGTTGAGCGTTCTCAGCGATATCCCCCGGCGGAACGGTGCCTGCTTGTCCTGCCCCTGGGGTCACCAACCAGATTTGGCCGTCTTCCGCTAGTGCTCGTGTGGCATCCACGAGTCCATCAACGAGGTCTCCGTCGTCGTCTCGCCACCATAACAAGACGACGTCGACAATTTCGTCGGTGTCGGGGTCATCCAAGAGAGGTTCGCCTATGACATCTTCAAGCGATTCGCTCACCGCTGAATCGCAGTCGTCATCCCACCCGAGTTCCAGGATGATATTTCCTTTTGTCACGCCCATGCGATCAGCAAAGTCTTTGTCGCGCGTGGCCGCCTCGCCCACGGTTTGGTGCCTCCTTGACAATATGGATTGAATTATTAGCGAGGTTACCGTTTTTACGTGAAATTATCTCATCGACTCTCCCACGACGTCCCCCAGATTCCCCCACAATGACACCCCTGGCGTCAATAATGCTGTCACCCCCACCCAAATTGATTGGTTTCTGCTGGAAAGAGTGCCGCTGCGTAGAATCGATTCAGATAAAGATATTGGCCATTGTCCAAGAGTTTTGGCCACATTCCACAAGTTCAGGAGTACACGTCGATGACTGATACCTCGCCCGATTCGTCGCGAGACAGCAATTTCGCCCTCATTCGTGATGGCGTCGCGTCCTACCTCAATGACAGCGACCCCGAAGAAACTCGTGAGTGGCTTGAGTCCCTGGACGGGATGCTGGAGAACGCAGATAGTGATCGTGCGCGCTACATCATGTTGCGCATGATCGAGCGTGCAACGGCGAAACGCGTTTCCCTCCCGTCCCTCACATCGACCGACTATGTCAACACTATTCCGACGACGATGGAGCCCGAGTTCCCCGGCGACGAGGACATCGAGAAGCGCTACCGTCGGTGGATTCGGTGGAATGCGGCGATCATGGTTCACCGTGCGCAGCGCCCAGGTATTGGAGTCGGGGGACACATTTCCACCTATGCCGGCGCGGCCCCTCTCTACGAAGTTGGGTTTAACCACTTCTTCAAAGGCAAGGATCACCCGGGCGGCGGGGACCAAGTGTTTTTCCAGGGACATGCCTCACCCGGGATGTACGCCCGCGCATTCCTTGAGGGCCGACTAAGCGAAGAGGACATGGATGGGTTCCGCCAGGAAGTTTCCCGCGAACACCGGGGCCTCCCCTCCTATCCTCACCCGCATGGGATGCCCAACTTCTGGGAATTCCCGACAGTGTCGATGGGCCTCGGCCCCATGGAAGCGATTTTCCAGGCGCGGTTCAACCGCTACCTCCTTAACCGTGGCATTAAAGACACATCCCAGCAGCACGTGTGGGCGTTCCTCGGCGATGGTGAGATGGATGAGCCAGAATCGCGTGGCCTCCTGCAGATCGCGTCGCTCAACAACCTGGATAACCTCACCTTCGTCGTGAACTGTAACCTGCAGCGTCTCGACGGCCCTGTCCGCGGTAACACGAAGATCATCCAGGAATTGGAATCCTTCTTCCGCGGTGCCGGCTGGTCCGTCATCAAGGTCGTGTGGGGGCGTGAGTGGGACAAGCTCTTCGCCGCCGACAAAGAAGGCGCCCTGGTCGACCTCATGAATAACACCCATGACGGCGATTTCCAGACGTTCAAGGCCAACGACGGGGCGTACATCCGCGAGCACTTCTTCGGCCGCGATCCCCGCACCGCGAAACTCGTCGAAAATATGTCGGATGAGGACATTTGGCATCTTCGCCGCGGTGGCCACGACTACCGCAAGATTTTCGCCGCCTACCAGCGCGCTTTGGCGACGAAGGACCGGCCGACCGTCATTCTGGCCCACACGATTAAGGGCTACGGTCTGGGCCACAACTTCGAGGGCCGCAACGCCACCCACCAGATGAAGAAGCTGACCCTCGACGACCTCAAGCTCTTCCGGACGAAGCAGGATATTCCGATCTCTGATGAGGAATTAGAGAAGGATCCGAAGCTGCCTCCGTACTACAACCCCGGCCCCGACGCTCCCGAAATCAAGTACATGCTGGAGCGCAGGAAAGAGCTGGGCGGGTTCCTGCCGGAGCGACGCAACACGTTCACGCCTCTCTCGGTTCCTGGTGTGGACAAGCTCAAACAGATGCGTAAGGATTCCGGCAAGCAGGAAGTGGCTACCACAATGGCCATTGTCCGCATCATGAAAGCGCTGATGCGTGACAAGGAAATCAAGCGTCGCGTGGTGCCGATTGTTCCGGATGAGGCTCGTACGTTCGGGTTGGATTCCTGGTTCCCGACGAACAAGATTTACAACCCGCACGGTCAGCGGTACACGGCTGTGGATCATGACCTGATGCTGTCTTACACCGAGGCGACCGACGGACAGATGATGCATGAGGGCATTGACGAGGCCGGATCGGTGGCGGAGTTCCAAGCGGCTGGTACGTCGTATGCCACTCATGGCGAGCCGATGATTCCGCTGTACATCTTCTACTCCATGTTCGGGTTCCAGCGCACTGGTGACTCGATCTGGGCAGCCGGTGACCAAATGGCACGTGGATTCCTCATCGGAGCCACAGCCGGACGGACCACCTTGACCGGTGAGGGCCTCCAGCACATGGACGGCAACAGCTTGACGCTGGCCACAACCAACCCGTCCGTCGTCTCCTACGACTGCGCGTTCTCTTACGAGTTGGCGCACATTATTCCTCGCGGAATTGAACGCATGTACGGGGATTGCCCTGGTGAAAACGTCATCTACTACCTCACCTGCTACAACGAGCCCATCCACCAGCCCGCTGAGCCGGAGAACCTCGACGTCGAGGGCGTTCACAAGGGCATTTACCAGTACCAGAATGGTAAGGATGCGACCATTATGGCGTCGGGCATCGGTATGCAGGCTGCTCTGAAGGCCCGCGATATCCTTGCCGACAAGTTCGACGTCGATGCGGCTATCTACTCGGTGACGTCGTGGACGGAATTGGCTCGCGATGGCGTCCGCCATGATCGCGAGCAGTTGCGTCACCCGTCGAAGGATGTGGGAACGGCATTCCTGGAGAAGCAGCTGAGCGGGGCACACGGTCCGTTTGTTGCTGCGTCCGATTTTGATACGACGATTGGTGAAACAATCCGCAAGTGGGTGCCCGGTGATTACACCGTGCTCGGCTGCGATGGCTTCGGGTTCTCTGACACTCGTGCCGCTGCCCGCCGGTACTTCAACACCGACGCGGAATCTATCGTCGTCGCTGTCTTAGCTGGGTTAGCCCGGGAAGGGAAGATCGACGTCTCAGTGGCTGATCAAGCCGCGAAGGATTTCCACATCGACGACCCCACTAAGGCTTAACAACCTGGGTCGGCTCTGATTAGAGGGCTGGTCCACGGGGCTGGTCCGCGACACGCGTTGTCGACAGTCCACGGGGCACGGCATCGGGCTTCACGCCTGGTAGCCTGGCCCCGTGGACGTTTTTCATGAGGTCAAAAGCATTGTGGCGAAATATGGGCACGTTGACCCGGACGACATCACCCTTGACTCCACCGTGGATAGCCTTGGCCTGGATTCACTGTCTGTGATCGATATCGGCGTGGGCATCGAGGAACATTCGGGGCGCCGCGTGGACCAGGAACAGATCGATTCGTTCACGTCGATTAGGGACATGGTCAACTTCATGGAGCAAGATTCCTAAACGCCGCGGTATTACGCCTGCTAAGCGCCGCAGCATCACAGGGTGCTCAGGTTTGACGCACGAGCGTCGCGTCGTAGTCGCGGTCCAAATCCACGTTCGCCGCGTCATCGTCGGCAGCGGGCACGAGTTCTGGAGCGTAATCCCAGGCTTCACCTAATGCGCTGCGAACGGCAGCGTCGATCTCCTGACGAGTTGTTGCCTCGGCGAGAATCGCGCGAAGCCGGTGCTCCGTCAGGACGACATTTCCTAAATCATCAATATCTGCAACATGCAGCCCTAGGCTTGGCGTAAACCTCCACATGCTTTTCCCGTATTCAATAACGCAAAAGGGTTCGCCGGTACGCAAAAGTTGGCGCACCAATTCGGCCCCACCGTTGTCGACGTAAATCATCACCGTTCTCCTTAGGTTGTCACCAAGAAGCGCGGTGAGCTGGCTTCCCCTCCAGCTCCGACGGCTTGCTTTCTCCCATATTCCGGAACACATTCCCGACGCCGCAACCTCAAGTAGCGCTTTATCCCCCGTGTGGGTTTGCAACATAAGTGCAGGTCATAACGCATGTTGCGCAAGTTAATTAGTGTGACTGGTGGTATTAGGCGGCGAGCCTCTCGTTTGTGTCCCTCTCCCCCGCTAAAGACCCGCTCATGGCCCATGAATTACGCGCTGTATCCCAATTCTCGAGCCCGCGCATCATTCCATGCGCTCCACAATGGCTTGGCCCAGTCGCCAAAGTCCCGGTCGGTGAGAACCACGGCGTAGTGCTCCCCCGGAACGGTCCACAAGAACGTTCCGCTTTGCCCAAAATGCCCGACGGTGTGCGGAGGCAATACTGTGCCGGTCCAGTGTTCGCGGCCCGATCCTCCGCGTTCGCGCGGGAGCCCCTTCTTCCCTTTCACTTCAGGCCCCAGAGCCCACGGGCATGGTTTGAACATCCCGTAGCCAGGGACGACGCCGGCCAGATCCGGGTACCACACTTCATAGTGGGGGTCCGCCACCAATTCCGGATTCATCATTTCCTGGGCGAACAAATCCATGTCGTGCAGTGTGGATCGCGCACCGTGGCCAGCTGATCCATAGAGTTCAGTGTCAGTCATTCCCAGAGGCTGACATACCGCTTCTTGCAGATACTCCGAGAACGGGATCTCGGTTTCTTTTTCGATGTAGTCCGCGAGGATCTCGTACCCGGCTGAGGAATAGATGCGTCGCGTTTCCGGCGCCTTTTCAGGCTCGGCCGAGGCAAACCCGACGCCGCTAGCGTGGGCAAGCAAATGCGCTACCGTCGCTGGTCCGACGGGTGTTGTCAGGTCGCAGACCCCCTCTTCCACGGCGACCAACACAGCGCGGGAGGTCAGGAGTTTGGTGACACTAGCGAGCTCAAATACTCGAGTGGGATCCCCCGTCATCTTTCCGTCGACGGAGCTTGCGGCGTTGTTTACGGGCCAATCGTTCATCGTGTTCAACCATAGCGCGCGTGAGCATGAGCCGCCGGAGTTGACCTGCAGTCATAGTGACTGGTGCCCAATCGGGGTTATTAGGCAGTCCCCACCCTTTGAAATAGGCGACGATAGACAAGATGGAGGCAAACGACGCTGACACCACCATGCCTACGGTTTGAAGCTGGAAGCTGTTGAAGAGCACCATCATCCCGCTACCAAGAAGTGCCGACGTCGCATACAAGGTGTTGCCACCGAAAATCGCGGGGACAACGCCGATGGTGATATCGCGGATCATTCCGCCGCCGACCGCGGTGATCATGCCGAGGAGCATCGCGGAGGGCCATAGTAAACCGGCATTGAGGGCTTTTATCGTTCCGGTTACTGCCCAGACTCCGAGGACGATGCCGTCACCGATTTTGAGAAGCTTGTTCCATTGTTCTCGCTCTAGCGACACTGTCATGGCGACGAGACCGCCGGATAATGCGACGCCGAGGTAGATGGGCTCTTTTAATGCGGCGGGGAGACCGTTTTGGAGGAGCGTATCTCGGAGTAAACCGCCGCCGAGGCCAGACAAAATAGCAAGGAGGCCAAATCCGATAGCGTCGAATTTTCGACGACGCGCGATAGCGCCTCCCAGGATGCCGTTGATGAAGACACCGGTTAAGTCGATAATGCGATAGACGGAGATAATGTCCATGGTTATTCACCAATCTGAACCATGTGAAGCTAAAAATCCCTTGCCTACGAGAATAGACAAGGGATGATGTGGGGCCAGCGGGGCTCGAACCCGCGACCAACGGATTATGAGTCCGTGGCTCTAACCTACTGAGCTATAGCCCCGTGAGGATGATAGCAAACGATCGGGGGAATACCGCTATTGCTTCACCCGGTTTCTACGCAGCGTGAGAGGCACGGTTAACCAGCCAGGTACAGAGGGGTAAGTAGCATGAAGTGTGTCCGAACACCCCATAAAACAGCAGGTCACAACCTAAAAAATAGGGATTAATAACACCAAGACCG
>NZ_JAUMTY010000053.1 GCF_030530965.1 Corynebacterium sp.
GGTTCTTGGGTGTACGCGGTGCCGTCGATCCAGGGGAAAACGAGGTAGTTATAGACGCTGGCTACGACGAAGGCGATGATGCCCAGGAACGTTCCCTGCATGGGGATAACGGGGAGGATCATGAGGGCTAGCCAGTCGGGGAAGAGGGGGATGAGCCGTCGGACTGTGGTCCGGTATTCCCCGTATCGGTTCATGTAGGCGGCGCTCACGTCGCGTCGGTACGGGTGAATAGTGATGAAAAGTAGCCCAGCTCCTGCGAGGACGATGAGCAGGATGACTTTAAGCAGCGGCGCGATAGCGAACCCCATGACGCCCACGGCGCCACCGAGGAGAAGCGACGCGATAGTGCGTACCAGATTCGGCGTCGAGACCGTGGTGATGTACTCGGATTCAGTGAGTTCGTGGTCGGATGTTTCACGGTTGTTGTCGCGGTGAGTGTCGTCGTTAGTCATATGTTTCAGGGTAGTTGTTTGGCCATCAGTAGCGGCTAGTGCGCCTAGGTCTGGTGGATTGACCAGGCGTTTTCTTTGTGTGTGGGGTCGGGCGGAAGATCATGCGCGGCACCCCTAGACTTTTTATATCGAACATGTGTACGATAATTCCACGAGTTTTCGATTTTTATGTCCGGGCGGACCGGTACAACTGTTCATAGCTCCTTCGGTTCGAAGGTGCGATGAGTATGAAGTATAGCCGACGCTCAACGAAAAAGAAGGTGGACGATAGTGGCTTATTTTTATGGGTACGTACGTTCTAAAAATCGTATATCGTCCACTCTGCGAGCAATGTGGATGGAGTGCTTATCTCTCCTTGTATCATCCTGTGGATTTATGTATGGGCAGGTAAAAGGTCATTTTTATCCTTCCCTGAGTGTGGGGACTGATCAAAGATGACGCAGGCGGGAGCTGGTGCAGTAGCTACGGACCTTACTGCACTTTCGAATGATGAAAAGGTGGAAATCCTGCGCTCGCGCATGGCGCATCTGGTGTCGGTCCCAGACTATCCTCACGCCAAGGAATCCGGCTCTTTGCCGCATTCTGCTGAACGACGTTCGTATACTGAGGAAAGAGAATCGTTCGAACGTTCGATGCTGGATGTTCTCTCTCTGCAGGGGCCACTGGGGGAGCTGACATCGTTGGGTGGTCTTCCTCGTGGCGCGGCAACATCGATTGCGGATTGTCCGACCGCGCTGGTGCACATCATTGCCCAGGTGACCGCCGCAGGAAAACACGTTGCTGTTATCGGATTGAGCGACCTTTTGTGGGCCGCGGTCTCAGATGCGGGCGGGGATCTATCGTTAATCGCCGTGGTCGATTGTCCCGACGCTACTGGCGACGCGGACATCAACGCCCCCGATCCCCTCAGCGTGCTAGGTGTGCTGTGCGAGGGGATGGACCTTGTTATTTATTGCGGCCAGGTGCAAGCAGATGTGCCGCCATCCTTGGCTCGGCCAGTGATGAGCCGTGTGCGTTCGTCTCGATGTGCCCTTCTTGTCTGCGGTGTGCGGTGGCCTGGTGTTTCTTTGCGTATCGACGCAACCGTGAGCGCTTTTCGTGGTTTAGGCCGTGGACGCGGGCGCATTCGCGGAATGAGCGTGGATATGCGTGTGGAGGATCGGCATCAACCTCCCCAGCGAGGGCAATGGCACATGGGCGTGGGGTCCTTCGCCCAGCCGATACGCCACCACCGTCCGGCGCAGACCCACCATTGGCGCAAGAGCGTGAAAGCTCTTGATCTGAACGCAGTGGAGGCCGCAGGATGACACCGGATAACTCTATTGACGCAGGCCAGCACGCAGATGTTCCCCATCGCGACCAGTCAGGCGTGCCCGTGGATGAGCGAACAATAGTCCTCTGGGTTCCAGATTTCCCTCTCTATGCTGCTCGCTGTGACAATGAGGTTCCGGAGGGGCCACTGGCATTGGTGGACCAGCATGGTGTGTATGTTTGTGACCGCCAGGCGCGGCATGTAGGAGTCCGACGCGGCATGAAACGCAGACAGGCTCAGTCGTTGTGCCCGACGATGCACATTATGCCCGCCGACGACGACCGTGATGCCAGATATTTTGAAGACTTTGTTGCCGACGTTGATTCCATTTCCGCTGGTATCGAGCTTTTACGTCCCGGGCTCATTGCTGTGAAGTCGGCACCGCTGGTGAAATATTACGGTTCGGAAGAACGTGCGATCACCATGGTTCTTGATGCTGTCGCTCGGCCGGGAGTGGACGTTATCGCAGGAGCTGCAGGAACACTGCCGACTGCGGTGTTCGCTGCTCGGCGGGGGATGACTATCCCTGAGGGGCACGATGCAGATTTCTTGGCCGGGCTACCTGTACGAACATTGTGCGAGGACAAAGCATTAGGCCAACCCCAAGAACTCGTGGACACCCTAGAGAAAATGGGCATAACACGCATGAAGGACTGGGCGGACCTATCACGGCGAGATGTGTCGTCTCGTTTTGGAGCAGAGGGCTTGTGGTGGTGGTCTATCGCCCGTGGCACTCCATCGCGGCGGCTAGCTCCCCAAGAAAACAGCAGTGACCTGGCCGTTACGCATCATTGCGATTCGCCCGAGTCCCGCTCCGATACGGTCGCGTTTATTGGTCGTCGTCTAGCGGCAGATCTTCACGATCAACTCTCCGATAGAGGACAAATATGCTTGCGTGTTGCTATACGAGCACTTGTTCGCACCCCCGATGGGGATCAGGAATTGGAACGAGTATGGCGGTGCACTGACCAGCTCACCGAGCACGCCATTGCCCAGCGAGTGCGGTGGCAACTGGAAGGATGGCTTCACCGTTTTGTGTCGCGTGCTGCTGCCACAGCCGGGGAATCCGAACATGAATCGGGTGCGTCGAATAGCGCCGCAACACCTACTGACATCGAGGTCGATGCAACCCCAGTCGGTGTGGGCGTATGCGAACTCACCCTTGACCCCATTGAAACGACAAGCAGCTCCATGCGTGGTTTATGGGGTGCCAAGGAAGATCATGCTGCCCATGCCGCATTAGCTCGGGTGCAAACAATGCTGGGACCAGACAGAGTATGCACTCCTGTGCTGAAAGGTGGGCGCGGCCCTGAGGACCGCATCGCGCTTGTCCCCGTGGGTGAATCCGCCCCCGATCTCCCGAGTAGCGCGTATGCGTGGCCAGGTCAATTCCCGGCCCCCATTCCAGTCACCAAACGCGTCGAACGTGGGCCTAGTGCTGCACACCCTGCGAGCGGAGTCTCTCTTCTCGACGAAGACGGCCACGACATTATCGTGACAGGACGCTCACTACTCAGTGCCCAGCCAGCTTGTGTGGCATGGGGAACTAAACGCTATGACATCACAGGATGGTCCGGACCCTGGCCCGTCGATGAACAATGGTGGGCACAAGGACGTCGCTTCGCACGACTACAAGTGACCACAAACCAACCCAGCGGTTTACTACTCATCTGCCGAGGAAAGAAGTGGCGAATTGAAGGCGTATATCGGTGAACCACGCAGTACGCGGGTACCCTCATGCTCTATGACCACCAAGGAAGGGCACATGGAGGAACAAGCCACGCAAGACAAGGCAGCGGAGCAAATAAGTGCACAGCGCGCGAGTTCAGCCCGTCAGGGTGCTGAGACCAACCAGGCCGACGAAGCGTGGAAAACTATGCGATGCTCAGACTTTGGCAACGAAGCTCTCCCCGGCACGGCCAAATCCATGAGGCTTTTCCTGGCGGTCGAATATCTCAAAGGGTGGGGCCGGGACATTATGGATGACGATGTCTTGGGGGACCTCACCGCGCCCCTCAAGAAAGTCCTTAAAGACAATGGCGCATCAATGCAGTTCATCAGAAAACCCGGCAGAGCTGGGCAATTCCGCGACGAAAGAAAACTCTATATAGCCAGAACAGACCAAGGCACCTGCTTTACCACGCGCATCTCCGGCGTCGAAGACCTCCTCCACCTCGACATCCAAGCTCTTGCCGACGGCACATGGGGGAGAAGTGAACTTCCCTCCCGGCCCGTTGAACGCGTCAACCACCCGATCATGCTTGTCTGCACGCACGGGAAACGAGACCGCTGCTGCGCAATCAAAGGACGACCCCTCGCCGCGGGAATGCAAACGTGCTTCTCCGGTGACGAAGTGTGGGAGACCTCGCACTCCAAAGGACACCGCTTTGCGCCGACCATGATCCTGCTGCCTTGGGGATACTCGTACGGGCGGATCCCCACAGGTCAGGCCATCGACGCCGTGAAAACCAGTGCGCAAGGACACATGTACCTCACGGGTTTGCGCGGTCGCGGCTGCTGGGATGCGCCGGGGCAGACCGCCGAAATCGCCGTCGCACAACAACTCGGAGCGCACACAGTTCCCGTCGGCAGTCTCGTCGTCAGAGAAACGACAGATCAGGAACAAGAAAGAGCAGAAAAAGGAATAGCGGCCGACGACCACAGCCCCGACGCTCACAGTTCAAAAGACGAACACCACCCAAAAACCGCGTGGCGAACCGTCGAGACATCACGTGGAGACACGTGGGTTGTTCACCTCGAGCAGGTGTCCGCTGGGGACGTCATGGCTTCGTGCGGCAAACCCCCGAAACATGGAAAAACCTGGGTGGCACATCGTGTCACCCAGGTCTAGACCCTCGCGTTAAGCGCAACCAGCACCGTCGGCGTTAACTGCGCCAACTGCGCTATCGGCGCATGACCAGCCGCGCCAGTGTGTTACCAATCAACTGGGCGAACTGCACCAGCACGATGATAATCACCGTCGCCACCAAAGTGACGTTCCAGTCGAACGCACGGTAACCATAGGTGATGGCGAAGTCACCCAAACCGCCACCGCCGAT
Source organism: Corynebacterium sp. (assembly GCF_030530965.1). Classification (GTDB taxonomy): domain Bacteria; phylum Actinomycetota; class Actinomycetes; order Mycobacteriales; family Mycobacteriaceae; genus Corynebacterium. The sequence continues at coordinate 4,824 of NZ_JAUMTY010000053.1, forward strand.
GTAGCCGGCCATTGCGGACATATCGACAATCGCGATAAAGATGAACGTGTAACCCAAGATCAACGGGCCCAAAGCCTCACGGATCACAACGCTCCACAAAATCTTCAGCGGCGACGCGCCCATCGCACGGGCGGCCTCAACAACGCCCGGATCAACACTCACCAGGTTCTGCTCCACAATGCGGGCCACCGCAAACGTTGCAGCAATCACCATGACGAACGTGGCCGCTTCCGTGCCGATCGTCGTCCCCATCACAGCCTTCGTCAGAGGACCAGCCGCCGCAATCAAAATGATGAACGGTATCGGGCGGATAATGTTCACCAAAATATTCAGCGTCCAATACAAAGGCTTATTAGCCAACACACCCGACGACCTCGACGCATACAACAACACGCCGATGATCAGGCCAAACAGACCACCCAGAAGGATCGTCCACCCTACCATCCACAGCGTCGTCCAAAACGCTGTGATCATCGTGGGCTTCAGATTGTCCCAGTCCGTCGTTCCCGCCGCGAGAACGAGATCGCGCGCCACGGCGCTGTGAGCCACAGCATTGTGAATTGATGAGCCCACGCCAGCCAGGGCGTCGGCAGTATGTAACGCTACGCTGACCATTAGTTGATCTCCTCACACTCGGTTAACTCGGCAAGACGAGCAACAACATCCTTGACGCCGTCCTCTGGCCCGGTCAGCTTCACCGTCAACCGTCCAAACGAATGCTCCTGGATATTATTCACAGCCCCATGCACGAATCCGACGGTCACATTCCGCTCGGTAGCCAGGGCAAACGCCGAACTCAGATCGCGCGCATCGTCGACACGAACCGTGATCAGCCGCTCACGCGGATTATCAGCAACCTCCGTGAGCAGCGAATCACGCTCGCGGCCCTCGGGAGTATCGCGAAGAGCAGTCGCGACGAACCGCTTGGTCACTTCCTCACGAGGATGCGAGAAAATCTCGTGCACCGGCCCATATTCGACGACCTTGCCCTTTTCCATCACCGCGACGCGGTCCGCGATGGAACGAACAACTTCCATTTCGTGAGTAATCACAACAATGGTGATCCCGAGCTCCCGGTTCACCTTGTGCAGCAAATCCAGAACATCCTGAGTGGTTTCCGGATCCAGTGCCGACGTTGCCTCGTCGGCAAGAAGAAGCGAAGGATCGGTTGCCAACGAACGGGCAATTCCCACACGCTGCTTCTGCCCGCCCGAGAGCTGGTCAGGGTAGTTTTTGCCCTTATCGCCCAAACCGACGAAGTCGAGCAATTCCTTCACACGCTTCGAGCGCTGAGAGCGCGGAACCTTGGCCAGCGCTAGGGGGTACGCCACATTCGCAGCGGCCGTGCGGGAATTCATCAGGTTGAACTGCTGGAAAATCATGCCGATGTTCTTGCGCAGGCCACGGAGTTTGCGCTCCGGCAGATCGGTGATCGTGGTGCTACCCAGCGTGACCGACCCCGAGGTGGGCCGATCCAAACCGTTAATCATGCGAACCAGCGTGGATTTACCCGCGCCGGAATACCCGATAACGCCCAGGATCTCGCCCGGCTCGACGGTGAGAGAAATGCCATTGAGCGCGTGAGTATCGCGTTTGCCCTGCTTGAACGTCTTGGTGACATCGCGGAACTCCACGCGGGTGCCGTGATCCGTCGGGCGGTCATCAAAAGTGAGTGTGGAGCTGCCGGACGTCGGCTGGGTAGACGTTGACCCGGTAGAAGTTGGTTGGGTGGAATTCTCTGTTGGAATCGATGCCATTAGGATTCCTCCCGTGTTTTCTTTTCAGTATCTTTCAAAATATCCTCTAGTTGATTAGCGGGGAGATCAACAGATACGGACGTACCCTTGGTATCCTCCGCATTCGCCTTTTGTACGGCGTCGCTGTGCCACGCTTTCACCAATTTCTTGATGTTTTCGTCATTCTTCTTTTCGGGTCGAGTGGCGAGAACATTGATATATGGCTTTGCATTTTCAGCTTTGGGATCATCAGCGGCGATTGCCGTCTTCGGATCAATTCCCGCACGAAGGAGATACGTGTTATTGACGACGGCGGGCGTTCCTTCGCCCCATGCAGTAGCCGTTTGAGCAGCATCGACAGGTGTTACGCTGACCTTCGATTGCGATTGATCGATGTCCGCTGGGGTGGGGTTCAAAAGGCCTGTTTTCTTCAGCGTCACCAAGTGTTGTGCTTCGAGAAGGTTAATAGCGCGACCCTGGTTAGTGCTGTCATTGGGAATAGCGATCGACGTTCCGTCTTTAAGGTCATTAATGTCTGTATGACCCTTATAGAACAAAGCGAGCGGAACAATTTCTGTCGAACCAACGGGAACGAGATCCGAATTAGATTCGACGTTATACGACGCCAAGAATTTAATGTGCTGGAATAAATTCACGTCCAAGACGCCCTCGCTGAGCGCGGTATTCGGCGTGTTGTAATCCGAGAAGTCCTGGACATCCAAGTGGACGCCTTCTTTCTCAGCTTCTTGACGGAAAGCGGTCCATGCCGTTTTCGACGAATCGGTCGTACCAATGGTCACGGTGTTAGATCCGCCGCCGCTTTCTCCCGGCGGATGGCACGCGGTGACGCCGGTCAATGTGAGCCCGGACGCCAGGATGAGCGCGCTGAGACGCCGTAATGATGTGACCATGATCGTTGTGTCCCTTCATTCATGTGGTTGTCGTAATGATGCGATTGTCAGTCGAGTCTCTAAAGCGCTGCGTCTAACTCGTGGCCACAGCGTTGAGGCCAGACAAGGCTGGCCATGCTCGGACGGTGGAGATGAGCTCACGTGAACCGATACCCCAACGGCCAAAATCATAGACCAAGCTGTCTAATTGTCGAGACTCATTCTGCCTTCTTGTGAAGAGATATAAAAATTTGAGCCTAATGAGCGAGGTAACAAGCCATGTCGCGACGGAATTATGACCGATTTACGACGGGGGAGTGATGGGGCAGTGACGCAATAGCCGACGGGAAATTGGCGGGGTGAAGGGTGGGGTAGTGTGCGAAAAATAGGGCGCTGCCAGGCGATGTCTTGGGTGTGGGGAATCGCACTAGCGATAATCGAACACGCGTACTAATCTATCGCTATGGATTGGGTGACGGCTCGAGGTTCGATGAATGGCAGGCCACTGTCGTGGTCGCGGCTGGAGCGTATCTTATCAGGAACAGATACCGAGCCCATTTCTTCCTCGGATCCCTCACAAAATGCCACTTCATCTGGTGTTTCTCCGGCGCGGTCGGGTACGGCGACGATGGTCTCTCATCAGGACGAGAGCCCTCGTGCTGGAGTTAACCACCGCGATCATATTCCTTTTGCTGAACTGCACGCATGTTCGGCATATTCATTTCTCCGTGGCGCATCCTCGCCCGCCGAAATGGTGGATTCAGCTGCCGAATTAGGCCTCGAAGCGCTCGCGTTGGTGGATCGTGACGGGGTGTACGGCGCTGTTCAATTCGCGGAGGCTGCCGCCGATTCCGGGATCGCCACGATTTTCGGCGCGGAGCTGACATTGACGCCGTCTGTTTCCTCACCCCAGGCTGCGTCGGCGTCGCCCTCGTCGCAAAGCTCGGTTTATTCACCTCAGCCTACGTCGTCGAAAAACGAAAGAATTTTAACGGTGCTCTGCCGTGGTGCGGAGGGGTATCGACGCCTCTCGCGCGTGATTTCCGACGCTCACATGTGTACGGGCGAGAAGAATGAGGTGTGCTATCCGCCTATTGAGGAGCTGGCTCGGCGCGGTGGTGACCACTGGATTATTCTGGCGGACTATTCATGGACGCCCCACCTTGATGAGCTCGTGGAGCATTTTCCTCGGGTTGTTGTGGAGCTCGACCGGCTGCTCACCCCTGATGATGCCGACCGTCATGAAGAACAATTGGAGGCCGCTGAACAGCTGGGTCTAGCGGCGGTGTATTCCTCTGCTGCCACCGCGGCGCGGCCCAAAAGTGGGCGTCTAGCTGGGGCGAAAACAGCGCTGAGGTATCGGAAAGATGTTGAGGATGCGGAGCCGTACACGCACCCCATCGGTGGGACATACTTGCGCAGTGGGGCGGAAATGTTCGACGCTGACTATCCGGAGCTCACGGCGAACACGCTTGCCGTAGCCCGTGAGTGTGCCTTCACGCTGACCACCATTGCGCCGGAGCTTCCCGATTGGCCGGTTCCGGAGGGGCATACCGAAATCACCTGGCTCGAGCACATGGTGGAGGAGCGTGGCTCTGTGCGTTACGGCTCGCGGGAGGATAACCCCGCAGCGTGGGCACAAATTGACCACGAACTCAACGTGATTGGGAGCCTGAATTTCCCGGGGTACTTCCTCATTGTGACGGACTTGGTCGACTTTTGCCGCCAGGCCAATATTCTGGCGCAGGGGAGAGGTTCGTCGGCCAACTCGGCGGTGTGCTTTGCTCTTGGAATTACCAATGTTGATCCCGTTGCTGCCGATCTTCTCTTCGAACGCTTCCTCAGCCCGGAAAGGGAAGGCCCCCCGGACATTGACCTGGACATTGAGTCGGGCCGTCGGGAAGAAGTTATCCAGTATTGCTATAACAAGTACGGCAGAGAAAACGCTGCTCAGGTGGCTAATGTCATTACATATCGACGACGAGGAGCCCTCCGCGATGCAGCCCGCGCCCTGGGGTATTCACCCGGCCGCATCGACGCATGGGTGCGTGGTCTCGATGATGCTCCCAAGGATGTGGCAACCCTTGCCGATCAACTCCGCGGGCAGCCCCGCCACCTGGGGATCCACTCGGGCGGAATGGTGATCTGTGACCGCCCCATTGCCGACGTCGTCCCCGTCGAATGGGCACGAATGGAGAACCGCTCCATCATCCAGTGGGACAAAGACGACGCAGCCAGCGGAGGTCTCGTCAAATTCGACCTCCTCGGGCTCGGCATGTTGGAAGCCATCCATCACGCCATCGACCAAGTTCGCGACCACCGCGGACGAACAGTGAACCTGTGGCAACTCGGGCTCGATGACCCCGAGGTGTACGCCATGCTCGCCCGGGCCGACGCTGTGGGCGTGTTTCAAGTGGAATCCCGTGCTCAAATGTCCGCCCTGCCCCGGCTCAAGCCACGCGAGTTCTACGACCTCGTCGTCCAGGTTGCCCTCATTCGCCCAGGTCCCATCCAAGGCGGTTCGGTCCACCCCTACATTCGACGTCGAAACGGTGAGGAAGAAGTCACTTTTGACCACCCCTGCCTCAAGGACGCGCTAGCAAAAACGCTGGGTGTCCCGCTGTTTCAGGAACAGGTCATGAGGGTCGCCGTCGACGCCGCAGGGTTCACACCCGTCGAGGCCGACGCCCTCCGGCGCGCCATGGGGTCGAAGCGCTCCGCCAAGAAAATGGAACAGCTCCACGAACGCTTCGCCCGCGGCTGCCGCGAGAAACACGGCATGGATGAGGCCACCATCACCACGCTGTGGAAGAAAATCATCGCCTTCGCCGCCTACGGTTTCCCCGAATCCCACGCACAATCCTTCGCGTCGATCGTCTACTTCTCCGCGTGGTTCAAGCGCTACTACCCGGCGGAATTCTGCGTCGCCCTCCTCCGAGCCCAGCCCATGGGGTTTTACTCCCCACAGTCGCTCATTGCCGACGCCCGACGCCACGGCGTCGAGATTCTCCCCATCGACGTCAACCACTCCGACGTGGAGGCCAACGCCATTGACAACCCTGACCTGGAACCCGGCGCCGCCAACAGTCTGAGGCTGGGACTCGGCGCTGTGAAGGGGCTCGGTGCCCGTGGGGCACAGGCTGTCGTTCAGGCCCGTCACGATGGCGGCCCCTTTACGCGAATTGCGGATCTGTCGCGCCGGGCGGGAATCAGTGTGTCCCAGGTGGAGGCGCTTGCCACCGCCGGTGCGCTTCGCAGCATGGGGATTGACCGGCGCGAAGGCCTGTGGGCTGCGGGAATTGCGGCTCATGAACGACCCGGCATGCTCCCTGGGATGAGTGAAATCTCGATACCGTCCCTACCGGGGATGAGCGCGTTTGAACTCGCCGCGGCGGACATAGCGTCGACGGGCATCACAGCCGATATCCACCCCGTCGAACTACTGAGAAAACACCTGGACAATGCGGGGATCGTATCCATCACCCAGTTGGCGTCGTGCGAAGACTCCACCCGTGTGACCGTCGCGGGGACAGTCACACACCGTCAGCGGCCAGGAACCGCAGGAGGCGTAGTTTTCCTCGGCCTGGAAGATGAAACAGGCCTTGCGAACATCACAGTGTCCCCCGGGTGCTGGACGCGCTACAGAACGGTAGCCCAAACATCACGGATGGTCGCTATACGGGGAATCGTCCACAACGCAGCCGGGGCCGTCGCCGTCGTGGCAGACCGCATCGACTCTCTGGACACCTCACTGGGAGGAGCGGCCCTTGCCGGACCATCACGAGATTTCCGGTGACCGCCTATACGCCCCGGGCAAGCACTATTACGCCCACCTATACGCCCTGGTAGCCGAGCTGGCGCCACGCTTCATAAGCGCCCACCGCCGCCGCGTTCGACAAATTCATCGACCGGCGCCCGGGAAGCATAGGGATCCGCACGTGGCTCGTAATCCGAGGATCAGCCAACGCTTCAGCGCTCAGGCCGGTGGGTTCACAACCGAAAAGCAGCACATCGCCCCACTGGTAGGGCACAGTGTCCACACGCACCGAGGTATGCGACGTAAACGCATACACCTTCGGCCCATCCGGCGCCCCCGCGCCCAGCGTCGTCAAACACTCGTCCAAGCTGGGGTGAATAGTCACGTCTACCAAGTCGTGATAGTCCAGCCCGGCCCGTCGTAAATTCTTTTCCTCCAAATTGAACCCCAGCGGTTCGCACAAATGCAGATGCGCCCCCACACCTGCACACATGCGGATCGCATTGCCAGTGTTCGGAGGTATCACCGGCTGGTCAAATACAACATGAAGAGGAGGGTTAGGGTTGCGGATCGTGTCCTCGCCCAGCGCACGCGCTATCCCATGGGCCCGATCGTGCACCGAATTAAGATCGCGCACCGAATTCACATCAGCTTCACTCATCATGGATTACCGTACTCACCCTCGACCCGCCGATTCCCGCTGCCACTGAGCCTAACTCGCTAACGTGCTCACTGCCGCTTAGCTAGCCGTAGCACCACCGTCGATAGACAAGCTAGAGCCGGTAATCAGGCGGGCATAGTCGGAGCACAACCAAATAATCTGTGCTGCGACCTCATCCACCGTCGCCATTTCCTTAATCGAATTACGGTTCAGCAGCACTTTTTCTACCACTTCATCTTCGGGGAGCCAATGCAGCGCAGCCTGCTGCCGGATCTGCTTCTGAACCTGCGCAGTCCTCGTAAAACCGGGGTTCACACAATTCGCGGTCACACCGTGAGGCCCACCCTCAATCGCCGTGACCTTCGTCAACCCCTCCAGGCCATGCATCGCGGACGTGTAGGCCACGCGCCCCTCCGACCCGCGGAGCCCATGCACGCTGCACACATTCACAATGCGCCCCCACTCTTCCTCGTACATGTGGGGGAGCGCCGCCCGCGTCAGCAAAAACGGTGCAGTCAACATGGTGTCGATAATCCGATCCCAGTCCGCCGGTTCGTAATCCTCAATATGGGCAATGACCTGCGAACCTGCACAGTTGACCAAAATATCGCAATCCAGAGTCATCTCGGCCAGAAGTTCATGGTCGCGCAAATCCACATCCCACACTTCCGCGGAACCACCGAGTTCGTGGATATCATCCACCGTTCCGTCGGTATCCTGACCAATTAAATCAGCGACGATGACGTGCGCGCCCGACGCCGCCAACGCCCGCGCCGCGGCCGCACCAATCCCGCCGGCACCCCCAGTGACGACGGCGGTACGTCCGCTTAAATCGACAGAAATAAAACCATGCGGTTCCGTTTCGACGACGCTCTGGCCGGCGTTTGATTTCACATTCAACGATGATGCGGTGACGCTCTGATCCTGGCGCGCGCCCGTGGTGTCGGTGGTGTTCGCGGTGGCCTCGGCGCGGTCGAAATGCGATCCTTGCGTCTCGTTCGTCGAGGACGTCGGGGTAGAAGCGCTATCGGCGCCTGCTGAGCTATCCGTACCTTCAGCGCCGCCGGAGTTTCCTAAGCCCTCTGAGTCGTCGGGACGGGGCGAAGCCGATTTCTTCCGAATCATGATGATGTGTCTCCCACGTGGTGATGTCGATTAATAATTGTGCGCGCTGAAGCGCGATCGTTATGTTGGGCTACTTTAGCCAGCGCCGGGGAACCCCGCAGCCGCCGTCGCGGTGAGTTCGGACGGGGGGTGGCGCCGATCGTGCGATTTTGGGCCTCATATCGCCATGTTCGCTCCCGGCGTACGCACGTCTGAGCAGCCGTCGACAATGTGTTTGACCTGCATAAATAAAGGTGTAGCAGTATATCTGATGTCCCTTTTTCGACGTTTTCGGGCAAGTAATCTCCGCCAAGGGGAAGTTCATGTCCGGCCCAGCCGTTACAGTGGTGTGAAACCATAAGTCGCTGGTGTGTCTGCAATCCAGTTCGGTGAGCATCCACCGTCCCGGAGAAAAGAACCCAACGGCCGGACAACGCTTATTTTTCAACGCGAAGGACAGTACATGTTTGAGAGGTTTACCGACCGCGCCCGTCGTGTGGTTGTGCTCGCCCAGGAAGAAGCTAGGGCATTAAATCACAATTACATCGGTACAGAGCACATCCTGCTCGGCCTCATCCGCGAGGGTGAAGGCGTCGCTGCCAAAGCTCTCGAGTCGATGGGAATTTCCCGCGAGGCTGTCCGCAGCGAAGTAGAAGACATCATTGGTAAGGGATCACAGCCACCCAGCGGTTACATTCCCTTTACCCCGCGCGCGAAGAAAGTCCTGGAGCTTTCCCTGCGTGAGGCACTGCAGTTAGGCCACAAGTACATCGGCACGGAGCACATTTTGCTTGGCCTCATCCGCGAGGGTGAAGGCGTCGCCGCCCAGGTGCTCGTCAAATTAGGGGCAGACCTTCCGCGCGTCCGCCAGCAAGTTATCCAGCTGCTGTCGGGCTACGAAGGCCAGGGCGACGAGTCCCAGGAGCCGGGAACAAGCGAGCCTGCCGGCGCTGGCGTCGGTTCGGCCACGTTAGGGCGTTCGTCCAACAACGAGTCGGGGCGCAAGTCCAACTCGCTGGTCCTTGACCAGTTCGGCCGCAACCTCACCCAGGCAGCGAAGGATGGCAAGCTCGACCCGGTCGTCGGCCGTGAAAAAGAGATCGAGCGCATTATGCAGGTCCTCAGCCGCCGGACCAAGAACAACCCGGTCCTGATCGGTGAGCCTGGCGTTGGTAAAACCGCCGTCGTCGAGGGCCTTGCTCTGGACATTGTCAATGGCAAGGTCCCGGAGATTTTGAAGGACAAGCAGCTGTATTCCCTGGATATGGGGTCACTTGTTGCTGGTTCTCGTTACCGCGGTGACTTTGAGGAGCGCCTGAAGAAGGTTCTTAAGGAAATTAACCAGCGCGGCGACATCATCCTCTTTATCGACGAGATCCACACCATTGTTGGTGCGGGTGCCGCCGAAGGTGCCATCGACGCCGCGTCGCTGTTGAAGCCGAAGCTGGCTCGCGGCGAGCTCCAGACCATTGGTGCGACGACGCTGGATGAGTACCGGAAGCACATCGAAAAAGATGCCGCCTTGGAGCGTCGTTTCCAGCCTGTTCAGGTTCCGGAACCGTCCGTCGAGCTGTCGGTCGAGATCTTGAAGGGCCTGCGCCCGAAGTATGAGGCACACCACCATGTGTCCATTACCGACGCTGCCCTCGTTGCAGCTGCGTCGCTGTCTGACCGTTACATCAACGATCGCTTCTTGCCGGATAAGGCCGTTGACCTTATCGACGAGGCTGGCGCGCGGATGCGCATCAAGCGGATGACCGCGCCGGAGTCCCTCCGCAAGGTCGACGAGAAGATCGCGAAGATCCGTAAGCAAAAAGAAGCGGCTATTGACGATCAGGACTTCGAAAAGGCCGCTGGCCTGCGTGATCAGGAGCGGAAGCTCGGCGAAGAGCGCGAGGAGAAAGAACGCCAGTGGCGTTCCGGTGAACTGGAAGACGTCGCCGAAGTCGGTGAGGAGCAGATCGCGGAGGTCCTGGCGAACTGGACCGGCATCCCCGTGTTCAAGCTCACCGAGGAAGAATCCGACCGGCTGCTGCACATGGAGGAAGAGCTCCACAAGCGCATTATCGGCCAGGAAGATGCAGTCAAGTCCGTCTCCCGTGCTATCCGACGCACCCGTGCCGGCCTGAAGGACCCGCGTCGCCCGTCCGGATCGTTCATCTTCGCCGGCCCGTCCGGCGTCGGCAAGACCGAGCTGTCGAAGGCATTGGCGGAATTCCTCTTCGGGGAAGACGATGCCCTCATCCAGATCGACATGTCCGAGTTCCACGACAAGTTCACCGCGTCGCGCCTCTTCGGTGCGCCTCCGGGGTACGTCGGCTACGAAGAGGGCGGCCAGCTGACCGAGAAGGTCCGCCGCAAGCCGTTCTCCGTGGTGCTCTTCGACGAGATTGAGAAGGCCAATAACGAGATTTACAACACGCTGTTGCAGGTCTTGGAAGATGGCCGGCTCACCGACGGTCAGGGCCGCGTGGTCGACTTCAAGAACACCGTTCTGATCTTCACCTCGAACCTGGGTACCGGCGACATTTCGAAGGCCGTAGGAATGGGCTTCTCTGGGGTCGGCGAGACCGACGAAGAGGGCCGTTACGAGCGGATGAAGTCGAAGGTCAACGACGAGCTGAAGAAGCACTTCCGCCCTGAGTTCCTCAACCGTATCGACGACATCGTCGTGTTCCACCAGCTCACCCAGGATCAGATCATCCAGATGGTCGACCTGCTGGTGAACCG
>NZ_JAUMTY010000054.1 GCF_030530965.1 Corynebacterium sp.
GGCGGCGGAACCGTCTACCACGACCTAGGAAACCTGAACTTCACGTTCATGGCATCCAAACCGTACTTCTCGCGGGACCTCCCCATCACAATCGCGCGGGACGCCCTACAGTCACTCGGCTTCAAAGTCTATGCCGACCCCCGTCGATCAATCTTCCTCCAGCGCAACGGCAGCGCCTTCAAAATCACGGGCTCCGCTATCCGTGAAACTCTCACCCACGGACTTCTCCACGGAACAATCCTTGTCGACGCCGACCTCGCCATGCTTCATGAAGCTCTCCGAGCCCACGACCCGAACATACACGTCAATGGAATACCGTCGGTCCCCTCCCCCGTCACTAACCTGCCCAATGTGACTATCGACGCCGTGCAGGCAACGGTTCACGAGCACTTTGCCGCACACATGAAGCGCGAGGGCGTTGTCATGTACCGAACCGCCCATGCCGACGATTACGCGCACCAACTACGCCCCCACATTGACACGCAACGCAGCTGGGAATGGAATTACGGGCGGACACCGCATTTCAGCTACCGCAATGGCGCCATCAGCGCGGATATCCGCCACGGAATAATCACGGACAGCACCGTCGCCAACATCGTCGGCAAGCGTTACAGTCCACGCCTCATGGCTGGCCCCCGATAAAGGGCCCCTAGGCCCCGATAAGGGCCAGCCATAACGCGTCGTTTACAGCAGAACCCGGTACGGCTCGGCCAGCACGTCGGCCAAGGTGCTGAGGAATTCCGCACCCGTACGGCCGTCGACAGTTTGATGGTCGATAGTCAAGCTCAACGGCAGCTCAACCACTTCCTCAATCTCGCCCTCACCGTTTAAGGTCAAGCGCGTGCTCTGCGCGCCAACTCCCAGGATCGCGACCTCCGGCACGTTGAGCACCGGGGTGAAATACTCGATCCCATCGGTCCCGAGGTTCGTAATGGTGAACGTTCCGGGGGCAAGGGTGTCGATATCGCCAGTCCGCGCGCGATCAACACGATCGTGGAACACGGTCCTCAACTGCGATAACGATTGGCCAACGACGTTCGGAACCGTCGGCACGGCCAAACCATCGTCCAGGGCCACGGCCACACCGATGTTGACGTCGTCGCACTGCTCGTACTCGTGGCCGTCGTAATGTGCATTCAGCGACGGATGCTCCTGCAGGGCGATAGCCACCGCCTTGATCAGCAGCACGTTCATGCTGAGCGCCTTGGCCTCATCACCAGGGCCGATGTTGCCCTTGATCTCAGACACCGTAGCCAGCAGGTCAGTAACATTCACCTTCCGGTGCAATGTCAACTGCGCTGTGGAATGCAAACTATGCATCATATTCTGCGCGATGATCTTGCGCATACCGGTCAGGCCTTCACCAGCCGTCACCGGGGCAACTGCTCCACTTGTCGACGCCTCATCAGACGACGCATCCTGCGAATCCGCATCGCCCGACGGGTGGGACTCGATATAGGCCTTCATGTCACGCTTCGTGATCCGCCCATGACCACCCGTGCCCTTGACTTTCGAGTAGTCGATGCCATGTTTCTTGGCCATCTTCTCTGCGACTTTAGAGATAAAGATGCGCTTGCCATCGCCACTCGTGTCGCGGTTCGCGCGCCGGGCACCGGCCTCGGAGTCATCCTCATCGGCGGCGTCAGCATCGGCGCCGGAAGCGCCCGCACCAGCAGCACCCGACGAAGCACCCGAGGCATCGTCCGCACCCGCAGGTCCCGTCGCTGCTGCAGAAACGGTTTCACCAGCGTCGCCCACATAGGCAATAGGCGTTTTCACCGCCGTCGAATCCCCTGCAGCCACGACAATTTTCAGCAGCGTTCCGTCGTCGTCGGCTTCAACATCTCCGGACAGCTTCTCCGAGCTAATCGAGCACAGAGCTTCGCCCTTCTTGACGGCGTCACCTTCGTTTTTATACCACTCGTCAACTAGGCCTTCCGTCATGGTAAGGCCGAGCTTAGGCATCAATACTTCTGTTGCCATGATCGTTTCCTTACTTCTTGAGGTCGAAGATCAGCTCGTCGGCTTCCTCCGTGATGCGCGCAGCATCGGGGATGTAGAGCTGTTCCAAATTGGAGGCAAACGGCACCGGAGTATTGGGCGCGGTCACTCGCTTGACGGGGCCGTCCAAGTAGTCGTAGGCCTCGTCGGACACGACCGCGGCGATGTCAGTTGCCGTGTTGTTATGCGGGTTCGCCTCGTCGACGACGATCAAGCGCCCCGTCTTCCGGACGGATTCCAGCACAGTTTCTTGGTCCCACGGTGCCACCGTCAGCAGGTCGATAAGCTCAACACTTATTCCCGACGACGCCAGCTGGTCGGCAACCTCGATGCCCTGGTACAACATCTTCCCGATGGTGACAATGGTGAGGTCGTCGCCTTCGCGAACAACGTCGGCCTTGCCCAACGGGATCGTGTAGTAGTCCTCCGGAACCTCGCCTTTCTGCGCATACAGCGTCTTGTCCTCGGAAAACACCACAACGTTGTCTTCCTCGATACTCGACAGCAACAGGCCTTTGGCGTTGTACGGCGTCGACGGGACAACGACCTTGATACCGGGGATAGCGCCCAACAGGCCGTAGTACGAACCCGAGTGCTGGGCCGCGGCGGAGGCGCCCGCACCGTGCATCGTGCGGACCGTCAGAGGCAACTTTGCTTTACCGCCGAACATGTACCGCATTTTCGACGCCTGCCCCAGCAGCGTGTCGAAGCAGAAACCTAGGAAGTCATTGAACATGAGCTCGGGGACGGGGCGAAGCCCTGTGGCCGCCGCACCGACCGCGATACCCATATATCCCATCTCTGAGATAGGCGTGTCCTTGACGCGTTTTTCACCGAACTCCTCAATGAGTCCTTTGGTGACGCCCATCACGCCACCCCACGCACCATCACCATTCAAATGTTCCACACCGTGACCACCTGCAAGGTCTTCGCCTAACAGCATCACACGATCGTCTGCGCGCATTGCCTGAGCGAGCGCTTCATTAATGGCCTTCATGAAGCTAATTTCACGTGCCATGACTATGTACTCCTCTCTTAGTTAATCGGCTCTAGTGAGTTAGGCGAAGACGTTGCTTAACAGGTCTTCAGGGTCAGGAATGGGGCTCTGCTCTGCGAATTCGATCGCATCGTCGATGCGCTTTTCGCTGGCCTTTTCAATCTCGTCGGCCTTCTTCTTGCTGAGCCATCCCTTCTCGATCGCGTCCTCACGGAAACGCGGGATCGGATCCAGATCGGCGAACTCCTTTTCAGCGCCTTCCGTGGCTTTATACGCTTGCTCGTCGCCTTCGAAGTGGCCGTACTTGCGGTAGGTGCGGCATTCGATCAGGCTGGGGCCTTCTCCCTTGCGGGCACGCTTGATAGCGTCTCCGAGCTCGTCATATACCTCGATGACGTTCTTACCGTCGATGACTTTGCCGGGCATGTCGTAGGCGGCCGCCCGCTGCGCAATCGTTTCGCTGGCGCAGGCGTAATTTTGCGGGGTGGCCTCGCCGAACATGTTGTTTTCACAGACGAACACCACCGGGAGTTTCCAAATTCCGGCCATGTTTAGTGCTTCGTGGAAAACGCCTTCGTTCGACGCCCCGTCACCGAAGAAGCACACGGCAACCGCATCGGTACCCAAATATTGGTTCCGTAGGGCCGCGCCGGTGGCGAGCGCGAACCCACCACCGACCATGCCGTTCGCGCCGAGCATGCCGGTGTCGATGTCGGCGATGTGCATCGATCCGCCTTTGCCGCCGCACAGGCCGTCTTTGCGGCCGAAGATCTCGGCCATCATGCGGTTCAGGTCACACCCCTTGGCGACGCAGTGCCCGTGCCCACGGTGCGTCGAGGTGATCGAATCTTCCTCCGTCAGGTGTGCGCACACACCCACCGCGACAGCTTCCTCACCTGCATAAAGGTGAACGAAGCCAGGGATCTCCCCTTTTGCGAAAAGTCCGTGAACGCGATCCTCGAAGTTGCGGATGTCGTTCATCTTGTTATAGATCCACTCTGCGGTCGATCTTTTCATAACGCCCTCCTCTTGGCCGGCTGGCATGATTCCTCATGCCACACCACGTATTGCTCTGTATTGACTTGTCACGACGGTCGTGTGCGGGAAGGTCGCGCTTGTCGACGCTTGTCGTACCGACGAGTCCTGCGTGTCGACGGTGGTGCCGATGCTGGTATGGACGCCGACACTCGACGATGCTGCTACGCATCGACGGTGCTCCGTGATGCCCTGTCTGGACGGGTCGGAGCGCCGTGTCAAAGCAGTAACCGCTGCCGCTTGGATCACCACGTGATGACGTCGTGAAGGAAGCGGTTTCCTTCGTTCCACGCAACGAACTTCCTCTATGTTCTAGATCACATTCATAGGGTGAATATGATCTATCTCTACGTGCGAGACTAGTGCGGTTCTGCCCCTATGCGCAGAAAAAATATTGGCTTCACTTCTGATAAACGCACGTTTTGGACGAATCTCAACCCCTAAAGGGTGTGCTTTGTGGGCTGTCTCATAACTATCGGTGGCTTCGCGTACGTCACTACCCCCGCACATACGCTACGCACACGGCACGCACGCACTCCACGCACACTCCACGCATACGAAAAGCGCCCGCGGAACGTCATGTTCCACGAGCGCCTATCACTCCGCGCAGCACGTCACCGCGCCACGACTCAGAGCATCCCCCGCATTAATTCTCGGGCTTCAGAACGTCGTTAATAACGATGGTTTCGTCGCGGCCGGGGCCAACACCGATGTAGGAGATTCGGCAACCAGACAATTCTTCCAGCCGCTCCAAGTAATCCTGGGCCTTCTGCGGCAAATCGGACACTGACCGCGCACCGCTGATGTCTTCTTCCCACGCGGGCATGGTCTCGTAGATCGGGACGGCGTGGTGGAAGTCGGATTGCGTCAGGGGCATTTCATCGTGGCGGACGCCGTCGACGTCGTAACCAACGCAGATCGGAATCTCGCCAATGCCACCAAGGACATCCAACTTGGTGATGAACAGATCAGTGAAGCCGTTGACGCGGGCTGCATACCGCGCGACGACCGAGTCATACCACCCACACCGACGCGGACGGCCCGTGTTCACGCCGAATTCGTGGCCCGTATCGCGCAGATAGTCGCCCCATTTATCGAAAAGCTCCGTGGGGAAGGGGCCCGCACCGACGCGCGTCGTGTAGGCCTTCGAAATACCCAGGACCGAGGTGATCCGTGCAGGGCCGATGCCCGAACCCACAGATGCACCACCGGCCGTCGGATTCGAGCTAGTCACGAAGGGATAGGTGCCGTGGTCGACGTCGAGCATCGTGGCCTGGCCACCCTCCATGAGGACCGATTTGCCCTCATCAAGGCCCTTATTCAGCACCGTCGCCGTGTCGATCAGCATGGGCTTCAGGCGGTCCGCGTACGACATGAAGTAATCGAAGACCTCGTCCGGATCGATCGCTTTCCGGTTGTAGATCTTGACCAGTACCTGGTTCTTAAAGTCCAAGGCAGACTCGATCTTTTGGCGGAGGATCGACGGATCGAGAACATCCTGGGCGCGGATCCCCACGCGGGCGACCTTGTCGGAGTAGGTGGGGCCGATACCGCGGCCCGTCGTGCCGATGGCGCGCTTACCCAAGAACCGCTCGCCGACGCGGTCGAGAGTCTGGTGATAAGGGGCAACGAGGTGCGCGTTTGCCGAAATCCGCAGCCGTGACGCGTCGGCACCGCGGGCCTCAAGGCCGTCAATCTCAGAGAACAGTGCCTCCAGGTTGATCACCACGCCATTGCCCAGCACCGGAGTGGCGTTCGGGGACAGCACTCCCGCAGGGAGCAGCTTGAGTTCGTACTTCTCGCCACCCACAACCACCGTGTGACCAGCGTTGTTACCGCCATTGGGCTTGACGACGTAGTCAACTTTGCCGCCCAAAATGTCGGTAGCTTTACCTTTGCCTTCATCGCCCCACTGAGCACCCACGACAACGATCGCAGCAGCAGTCACGAAAACTCCCACGGTCCCATGGATTGCCGACGAGCCGGGACCACAAGCCTAACGTCGGAGTGCCAATCGGGGCACAAACCACGTCAAGTGTAACGGGTGAGAGTACGCGCGCGTGCAGAAGGGCCAAACAGCTAGGTAAATAGGCAAAACCCCGCGCACCGACGGCGAAAACCTGCCCGGCTACGATGGTCGTGACACCGTACACCGCTGGTTGGTGGCATAGTTTTGCGGGACCCTTTGCGTTTTGGGTTCGACGACATGCCGCCACCAACGGTTTTTGCAGCGTTCATTGTCGAAGGATCACCGTACCCCCATGCCCATTCACATCGTCCGTTGCGGTGACGCACCGCTTCCCCAGGACCTCCCCCTGCCCGTGCACACCGTTCCCACCTGCCCGGGCCGTAAGGATCTGCATTTTATCGATGAGCTGGTGGCACGCTTTCTTCCGCACGATCCGACGCCGAGCCTCGACGAAATCGCCGCCCAGCCCGACGTTGACCATCTTGGGGCACCCGGGCCGGATCCACGCACGCCCATCGACACCGTTCGGCTGGTTGTTGTCGGCACCGATGCCGACCTTGATGCCGTGGCCACGCGGTTAATGCGTATCGACGCTACGTGGATCGAGCTCGCCTATGTCCCCGCTACCGCCGGGGGCGGTGCTGAGCCAGGCGCCCGTGGTTCATCGGGCATCCGTGTTTCGCCGGGCGAGTCGAGCGTCGAAGCGCAGTCGGTGATTGGGACAAGCTGGGGTGTGGCAGATAAGCCCTGGTCAATCGCTTTGTCGGGCTCGGTCCGCCCGGTACCCCTTATCCGCGACGATTCTGGCCGAGTAACTCTGGGCGTCGCCGAAATCTGTTCAACGGACGGCTCGCCGTTTGTTGGCGAAATCATTATTGACGACACCACCGTCGGAGCTCCTGAGGGGAGCGGTTTTTATGGCACGCGGTTGGTGTCCACGTTGGACGCGCCGGGAATTGCTGCCGTTGCCATGACTGGGCCGTCTGCCTACAGCGGTGACCGAACGAAATCCACACGATCCGGCTCGCCCCATAAGCGGAACGGATTGTTGGGGCGATTCTTTCACCGTGGCCCCGAGGCCGGCGCTGTTGATAGTGCAGTGCTCACTGGGCGCGCCGTTCAAGCTGGTGGAGAGCCATTTATGGTGTATCGCGATGGCGTCGCCCACCCGCGCCCGCTGACTCGTGTGACGTTTTACCGGCACCTGCGCGATATGCAGGTTGTTCGCCCTTAATTACGGATCACAAAACGGGGCCCACTCCGATAAGAGTGGGCCCCGTCGTTTCACCTGTTATTTAGCACACAGAGGGTGGCGCTGTGCGCGACCGCGTCTACGCAGCTACATCACGGACACGCTTAGTGCGCGGCCGCACGCTCGGCATCGACCTCACGCATGCTCGTCGCCACTTTTAGTGGTGGTGGTGATGGCCTTCCGCCTCAGGCTTTTCTTCCTGTGGCTTGTCCACCACAGCGGTCTCGGTGGTCAGAACCATCCGAGCCACCGATGTCGCATTGTCCACAGCGGAGTGCGTGACCTTCACAGGGTCGATAATTCCCTGCTCGATCAGGTTGCCGTACTCCAAGGTGTCAGCATTGAGGCCTTCACCGTTCGGCAGATCCTTGATCCGGTTAACCACAACAGCACCGTCAAGACCAGCGTTGTGAGCAATCCAGAACGCCGGCTTGGTCAACGCGTCAGCCATAGCCTTCACGCCGACTTTTTCGTCGCCTTCGAATTGATCCGCAAATTCCTCGAGCTCGCGAGAAATCTGAACCAGCACGGAGCCACCGCCTGCAACAACGCCTTCTTGCGCAGCAGCACGGGCGGAGTTGATCGCGTCCTCGATGCGCAGCTTGCGCTCCGAAACCTCAGTTTCAGTGGCGCCGCCGGCCTTCACCACGGCCACACCGCCGGAGAGCTTAGCCAAGCGCTCTTCCAACTTCTCGCGATCCCACGTGGAATCCGTCTCGTCAATCTGGCGACGGAGCAGGTCACGTCGGGACTGAAGATCTTCCTTGGTGCCGCCACCGTCGACAATGATGGTCTCATCCTTGGTCACGGTGATGCGACGTGCGGAACCGAAGTAGGACTCGTCAGCCTCGCTCAAGCTGAGGCCAACTTCCTTATCGATGACAGTCGCACCCGTCACCACAGCAAGGTCATCCATGAAGGCCTTGCGGCGGTCACCGAAGTATGGCGACTTCACGGCGCACACGTTCAGGCTCTTGCGGATCGAGTTCACAACCAGCATCGAGAGCGGTTCGCCCTCAACGTCCTCGGCAACGATCAGAACTTGCTTGCCGGACTTAGCGATTTTCTCCAGCACCGGGAGGAAATCCGGCAGTGACGAGATCTTCTCACGAACCAACAGAACCAGGGCGTCGTTCAGAACCGCTTCCCCGGTCTCCGTGTCGGTGACGAAGTACGGCGACAAGTAGCCCTTATCGAAGGACACACCTTCGGTAACAGCCAACTCATCGTTGAGCGATTGTGATTCCTCAACGGACACAACGCCGTCTTTGCCGACCTTTTCCATAGCCGACGCAACCATCGCGCCGATTTCGGCATCGCGGGAGGACACCGTACCGACGTTGGCGATCTCGTCGGTGCTGGATACCTCAGTGGCGCGGGCGCGGAGCAGCTCAACGGCCTTCTCCGCGGCGGCCTTAATACCAACGTTGAGTGCGAGCGGGTTGGCGCCAGCGGCGACATTGCGCAGACCGGCGTCGACAAGAGCCTGAGCCAGCAACGTTGCGGTTGTGGTGCCGTCACCGGCGATATCGTTAGTTTTAACGGCGACGGACTTCACCAGCTGGGCGCCGAGGTTCTCGAAAGGATCCTCAACGTCGATATCGCGGGCGATCGTCACACCGTCGTTCGTGACGAGGGGGCTACCAAAAGCCTTGTCAAGCACCACATTGCGACCGCGTGGGCCGAGGGTGACTTTGACGGCGTCGGCAAGAGTGTCAACGCCAGATTGCAGGCCACGGCGGGCTTCCTCGTCGAATGCAATAAGCTTCGACATACTGTGCCTCTACCTCTCCTGAACGATTACTTTTCGACGACAGCGAGCACATCGCGCTGCGAGAGAATCAAGTATTCCTCGCCAGCGTACTTAATCTCAGTTCCGCCGTACTTGGAGAAGATGACGACGTCGCCCTCGGCAACGTCCATGGGCACGCGCTTGCCGTTTTCATCGGTACGGCCGGGCCCAACAGCGACGACGGTAGCTTCCTGCGGCTTTTCTTTAGCGGTATCCGGGATAACCAGTCCGGATGCGGTGGTGGTCTCAGCTTCGACGATCTGAACGAGGAGCTTATCCTCAAGAGGCTTGATGTTGACCTTAGCCACGATTACTTCCTCCAGTGAATGGAAAGTGAATGGAAAATTGTGCTCTTGACAGGTTTTTCCACAGCCGTCGTCGCGGGTGAACAACTGTGATTCACAACCTGATTGGCACTCTACCCGTGTGAGTGCCAGCTCTCAACCACCGGGAGTGCTAAATATCCAAACGCGGTCGTGCAGGCCTATGTATGTGCGCGTGGGCAAGGACTTTTGAGAGCGTTTATACAACGGGAATAGCGACGTCAAGACCTGGATTTGTGGCAGCGCCGAGCCCCGATGGTCCCACACCGCGTGCTATCGAATAGGCTGCGGCCGCTGCAATCATGAGGCCATTGTCCGTGCACAACTTCATCTCTGGGACGCATAAGTTGATCCCCGCGCTCTGGCACCGCGCTGTGGCTAGGCGACGCAAACCCGAGTTCGCCGCGACCCCGCCGCCGAGCAGGAGCGTCGTCGCTTCTGTATCGGTGCAAGCCAATAACGCCTTCTTGGTCAGCACGTCCGCCACTGCTGCTTGGAACGAGGCGCACACATCGGGCAACGAGACCGTCTGGTGGTTCCGCTCGGAGGCCTCAATATAACGGGCGACGGAGGTCTTTAGGCCGGAGAACGAAAAATCGTAGCGGTGCGGGCCGCGGAGATCCTGCGGGCGCATCACACCCCGCGGGAAACGAATGGCCTTCGGGTTCCCCTCAGCAGCCAGCTTGTCGATAATCGGGCCACCCGGGTACCCCAAACCCAGAAGACGCGACACCTTGTCATAGGCCTCGCCAGCAGCGTCGTCGAGGGTTGATCCCAGCTCCTGCATGGGTTTGCCCAGGCCGTTAACCTTCAGAATCTGAGTGTGGCCGCCGGATACGAGAAGCGCGATGGCGTGGTCGAGGTCCAGGTCCGCGTCGGCCAGAGCCCCCACCGCGATGTGCCCGGCCAGGTGGTTCATCCCATAGAACGGAACACCCCAGGCAGCGGCGTACGCCTTCGCCGCCGATGAACCGACGAGGAGCGCACCAGCCAAACCTGGGCCAACCGTCGCGGCCACATAATCTGGCTTATCGACGTCGGGGCGCGCGGCTTTCAGGTCGGCGAGGGCTGCCCGCATGACCGGCCCCATGGCCTCCAGGTGGGCGCGGGAGGCGACCTCCGGGACGACGCCACCGAAGCGGGCGTGCTGTTCCATCGAACTGGCGACGCGGTTGGCCAGGACGGTCACGGTGGGGTCGGCGTCGTCGTGCGTGGTGACTTCGACAATGCCCACGGCGGTTTCGTCACATGAACTCTCCACACCCATCACGATTGCGCGCATGATGACAAGAGTAGACACCTGGCCGGGATGACTGAAAACACGTGATGGAAGGGCTTGTGTGGGTCTATTTCGGCCTGGGATCCCTTTTCATGGTGAACGCGTCTGCACCAGACGGCTGGTAATAGTTCTTTCGGGTGCCTAACACCGTGAAGCCTTCTGATTCGTACAACCCGATGGCTGGCTTATTGTCGGTACGCACCTCGAGGAACACAGGACCGGGCGCATTGTCGGCAACATAGAGGATTGTTTCTAACAGCACTCGTCCCAGGCCGTGACCACGCCATGCGGGATCTAGCCCGATGGTTCGGACTTCAAACTCTGGGTCATCGTCCGGGCCTAAGACTCCTAGTCCGGCATAGCCGACGAGGATCATCGCGTCAGGCGATCCTTGAGTTTTACGACGCGGGTTCTCCCCTTTTTCATCGCTGTGTCCGGCGCGGGCGGCTGCTGACATGACAAGGCCGACGTACACCGACCTCGGGTCGCGAAGCTCCGCGAGGAACCCTTCATAGGGCCATGGCGAGTCGTCTGGAAAAATTTCTGCTTCCAGTTCTGCGCAGGCAGCGGCGGCGGTGGCGTCCAACTGGACGAGCCTCATTCCGTCGGGGAGATTCTCGGGCGGAGCACTCGCGTGCTGGCCGTCACTCATCGCGCTCCGCCGTCATCTGTTCACGGAGCTGGCGTGCGCGAGTAATCGATTCCTCACTGATAGCAGGGCTCACAGGCTTTGCTTTCGGTGGCACGGCGTCGGGCCGTCGTAAATAAAGAGGGCGGAGGGGTTGAAGATCTGACTGTCGCGGGAAGAGCGCGGTACGGTCACGGTCAGATTCAGTGTCGGCAGGATCGTCGACGTTCTTCGTGCGGTCGAGATTCGCACGGCCGAGGTTCATGGGGTGGTCGAGGGCTGCGCGAACGAAGTTCACGATGTCCGGTTGGGCATCCACCGACTGGTTAACGCTGTTCACGCTGGACAGAAGGGCGTCGGCCACGGAATCAGACACAACTGCAAAACTCGGCTGTTGTGCAGGAACGTCCGCAGCTTCGGACACATCGACATCCGTTGGGCGCGTGACCTCAGGTTCCGTGACGCGCGCGGGGTGGCCGTCGGATATGCGGTACGTGGCCCAATACACCTCTCGACGGCGAGCATCCGTCGCAACGATAATCGTCTCACCCTCATGCTGTGGGGCATCCGCGACGGCATTCCACGCCAGACCATCCAGTGAGCACACACCGATGACGGGAATATCTAACGCGTCCCCGAACGCCGCAGCAGTCGCCATGCCGACTCGCAATCCCGTGAACGGCCCGGGCCCCACGCCCACAACAACCGCGTCGAGGTCGCGCGGAGTGACCCCAACTTCGTCGCAGCACTCCATAATGAAGGGCGTCAGCACTTCGTTGTGTGCGCGGGAATCTCGAACGCTCCTGTAAGAGCGCGCGCGGATCGCGTCCCGCGAGGTGACGTCGACAAGCCCAGCGGTGACATACGGTGTCGCAGTATCAATAACCAGCACGAGCATGATGGATAGATTACCGCCGGACCCACGTCCACGAAATGACTCGTGGTTCGTCCTCATCAAAATCGACGGGATCTGCTGGTGCTGATGCGTCGTTGCCAGCGGACTTCTCGCTGCCGCCCGTCGCGCGCTCAAGGCGGATCAACAGATAATCCTGCTCCAATGCATCAGCCATATCGGCCGCCCATTCCGCCACGACGATGCTATCGGGAATGCGCGTATCCAAATCCAGCGAATCGAGGGCGCCGATCGGATCGGTCGTGGTATCGCCCAGCAGGCGATACGCGTCAACGTGGATGAGCGGCACCGGGCCGGGATGTTCGCGGGCGATGGTAAACGTCGGCGATGTTACTCGGCCTGATACATGCAAACCTCTGGCCAGCCCCTGAGTAAACGTGGTTTTCCCCGCACCCAGTGGCCCGTCCAACACGACGACGTCGCCCGGCCGCAGAGCGTGGGCAATCGATTCTGCCAGAGTTTGCGTTGCCTCCGCATTACGGACGCGAACACGGCCGTCGACAAGACCGCGGCCGACATACCGTCGATGGACGCGCGTATGCGGGCTGGTCAGGATCTCGTAATGAATGGTGCCGAGGGTTTCGGCCAATTCCGTGGCCGTCGGCAATGAGGCAGGCTTGCCGTCTGAACCGGTGCACTCGCCGGGTGGACCAAAAATAACTGCCTCATCGCCCTGGTGAACTGCGCTGGCCTGCTCTGAGCCCGCCGGACCCAAGGCCACAACAATCTGGTCCATGCACACCCGTCCGATTTGCGGATATCGACGGCCGTTGATCGCGACCTCCATACGGCCGGACAGCGCCCGTGGGATCCCGTCTGCATAACCAGCGGGAACAACGCCCGTCACCGTATCGACGTCCGCTGTCCACGTCCCCCCATAACTCACCGATTCCCCAGCCTTGACCAACCGCTTCGCGACAATCGGCGCAGATAAAGTCATGGCCGGCTTCAATTGCGAGACCAACGAAGAACCGGTGGACGACGTACGATCCGCCGGCTCCTCCAACGGATCCATCCCGTACAACGCAACACCCGGACGCACCATCTGGTAGAACATGTCCGGCCTGGTTACCGAGGCAGGTGAATTACACATGTGGTTGATGCGAACAGGAATTCCAGCCGCCTGCAGCTCTTCAATCGCGGCATCGAACTGAGCCTTTTGCCGATTATTCGACGGGTTATCCGCGGCATCCGCGCTGGCCAGGTGGGTAAATGCGCCGGTGACGTCGATAATGGAATCACTACTTGCTGCGCTCAGTTCCTTCAGCGCTTCATCCCATTGATCGGGAGAGATCCCCGAACGGCTCAGGCCCGAATCCACCATCACCGTCACGCGAGGGGGGACAAATTCCCAGTCTTCTTGGGATCGCTTGCGCTCGGTCGCTTCGTCAACAATGGCTCTGATATGCGCCAGCGTCGGAACGCCCAGGTCGATCCCATAATCCAGGGCTGCTTTAACAGAGACGCGGTCGTCGGCGTTCCAGATCCAGGCCAGAATGGGTGCTGAAATCCCGGCCTGGCGAAGCTCCACCGCCTCGGTAACCGTCGCCACACCCAGCTGAGTGGCGCCATTAGCCAAGAACACCCGAGCAGCTTCCACCGCCCCGTGGTTGTACCCATTCGCTTTCACCACAGCCATCAACTCCGCCGGGTGATCTGGATTCGCCAATTGCGCGTTCCGTGCCACGACCTGCACATTGTGCGCCAAGGCGTCGCGGTCGATGGTCATGGTCAAAAGGCCGGGCAGGGCCGCGTCGCTACCGTCCGCGGATAAATGGTCACCAGATGCAGCGTGGGATGAAGACTGGATGGGCATAGACATCATTGTGCCACCCGCC
>NZ_JAUMTY010000055.1 GCF_030530965.1 Corynebacterium sp.
CCGGAAAACTGCGCGGGTATATCAGGGTCGGTTGTGAAAACTGCGGGAGAATATGGGCCAAAAATGGCCGAAAATTGGCCATATTCCCGCGCACTTTTATTTTGGGGCGCGTATTCCCCCGCACTTTTCGGGTTCCACGCGGGCTCCAGGTGTAGCTTCCCCGCAGTTTTCTGTGTAGCGGCTCGCGTTTTCGGGCGTCGGTGCGTTGCGCCCCCGGATTCTGTCCGCACCGCCTTCTGTCGTATTGCCCGGGGCGGGGTATCGGGGGATCTATTACGCTGAGCACGCCCGAGCTGCGATCATGGGCGCTAAATCGACTCCAAGTGGGGATCCGCATCGAAACCTGACATCGGGAACGTCGGGTGTCTCATATGAATAGCCAAGCGTCTTAGGACTATCACCTCGTCTGGAGGTGAGGCGCTCGCGCAAGGGTTGTGTTTCGACCGACTGGGATTGACTCTGTCTGTGGGCTAGTTCCTTGGTTGCCATAGCCCACAACTTTCCAGGCGCCACGAACAAAGGCTGGACAACGACCAGAGGATCAGCGGACGGCTCACCTGATTCCGTGGCGACCCGATCTTTCTTTCGTTTTCCCTGGTCTAGGCCACCGTGGTTGGCGTTCCCGTGGTGGGCAACGATGTGGTCAATAGCGGCGACACCTTTCGGATGCTCACCCGTTGCGGCAACGGACGTTGCACCGATACTCGCAGCTAGACGGCTGACAGCATCGTTGGCCGCAGGATCGGA
Source organism: Corynebacterium sp. (assembly GCF_030530965.1). GTDB lineage: Bacteria > Actinomycetota > Actinomycetes > Mycobacteriales > Mycobacteriaceae > Corynebacterium. The sequence continues at coordinate 748 of NZ_JAUMTY010000055.1, forward strand.
ACTGCCCACAGAGTAAAGAACGCGGATCACCGGGGCAGGTGTGTTCCCTGGACCAAGCGTGGTCTCGGGCGCCCGCGCTGAGGAGCCATCGACCAGCACAGAAGCCTCACCATCAGCCCCTCTATCAGCATTGTTGCTACTCCCCGAGCTCGACGTCTCAGGGACCAATCGACTGAAACGCTGTTCTAACACTGCAGCAAGATCGTCGCCCGTCCCCAGACCTCGCGCAATCGACATCGACAGCCCGGAAACTTCCTGCGCTTCCTTCACCTGCGCGGGAACGTCGACACGCGAGTGGAAAGCGTCGGTAAACAGAAGTGGCACGACAACAGCGCGACCGTAACCGAGCTCGGCCAATCGGGCGCTCACTTGCACGAGGTCGGGCTCGGCGTGGTCCAAAAACGCCATGTGAACCCCGAAGCGGCCGGCGATGCGGGATTCGCGGGCCACGGCGTCGGTAATGTCGCGAAGTGCGTGCGTCACGTGGTTATGCCGGCTGCCGTGGGCGAGCAAAATCAATGCGGAGCGCGTTGAACCCGGGCACGCCGATTCCGAGCGCTTCGATGCAGAGTGGTTCACTGTGCTCCCTTTCCTAACGATCGTGGCTGATTAGCGCCTCTACCAGCACATTCATAACTCACATGACTTTCATGTAGCTCAGACCGTCGCGCGATTCGTCTGCTGTGCTTCCCGCGGGAGGACCAAGCCGGCGGCCACGGTATCGCCCGTTTGATCGTCGATAAGCAGGAAAGACCCGATCTTGCCGCCAGGTTGGTAGGGCTCGAATGGGATGGCGTCCCGCGTTTTGATCGTGACGCGCGCGAGTTCGTTGGATTCCAGCGTCGTCACGGGTTCGTCGTTGAATTCGCTGGGGCGCGTGGGGAGCAATTTGCCGGAATCGACGTCGATAATGCCTTGAATATCTGACAATTGGGCTTTGGTGGTGTGCGCGCCGTAGCGGAGTAATAACCGACGACGGACGACGAGCGGACGCTGGCTGGTGTGGACGATGGTGGCCTGGACGGTGTTGGTGGTGTCGGGGTGCGGTGTTCCGGCGATCAGCGCGCCGCGCGACAAGTCGATGTCCGTGTCCAGTTCGACGCTCACGGAGCTGCCGGTGACCGCGCGAGCCGGCGCCTCGACCGGATCACCAGCAATGCTGAGCGTTGTGATTCGGGCGGTGCGGCCGCCGGTGACCGTCACTTCATCACCAACGCCGACGGAACCTGCCGCGATCCGGCCGGCGAAGCCTCGGTATTCGGAGTCGTGGTCGCGGATCACGTAGTCCACCGGCAGGCGAAGAGCCTGCTCAGCGGCGTCGTCGACTGTAGCTGCGTCGTCAATGTTTTCTAATATTTCGACGATGCTGGGGCCGGTGTACCACGGCGTTCGGGCGGACCGTTCCACCACATTGTCGCCTTTGAGCGAGGAGATCGGGACGACGCGGACGTCGTTGAGGTGGGCGCGGTCGGCCAGCGCCGCGACCTGATCCTCGATCGTGCGGAAGGTGGCTTCGTCGTAATCCACCAGGTCGATTTTGTTGACGGCGACGACGACGTGCGGAACGCCGAGCAGCCCCGCGACTGTCGCGTGTCGGTTAGTTTGGCGGACCACCCCGTTGCGCACGTCGATAAGCAAAATGACGACATCCGCGGTGGACATCCCGGTGACGGTGTTGCGCGTGTACTGCTCGTGGCCGGGGCAGTCCGCCAGGATGAATTTGCGCTGGTCAGTGGCGAAATAGCGGTAGGCGACGTCGATGGTGATGCCTTGCTCGCGCTCGGCGCGGAGGCCGTCGACCAAGAGCGAGAGGTCCGCTTCGGCCAGTCCCCGGGCTTCCGACGAGCGTTGGACTGCTTCGTATTGGTCGCTGAGGATCGATTTCGTGTCATGAAGCAGGCGGCCGACGAATGTGGACTTGCCATCGTCGACGGACCCCGCCGTGCAGAGCCGGACGGTGGGGAGCTCGTTATTGGTTGAGGTGGGGGTGGCGTCGGCGACGGCGGTTTCGGCAACGGTGTCGAGCGTGGCGGTTGTGCTGTGAGACATCAGAAGTACCCATCTTTCTTCCTGTCCTCCATGGAGGATTCGGACAATTTGTCATCTGCGCGGGTGGCGCCGCGTTCGGTCGTGGTTGAGCGGCGGATTTCGTCGATAATGTCGGCGTTGGTGCGGGCTTCCGACTCGACCGCTCCCGTACATGACATGTCACCGACGGTGCGGTAGCGGACGGTTTTGGTGACGATTTCTTCGCCGTCGCGCGGGCCACCCCACTCTCCGGGGGAGAGCCACATCCCGTTGCGGTTGAACACTTTGCGCTGGTGGGCGTAGTAAATGGGGGCGAGTTCGAGGTGGCGCGCGTCGATGTAGTCCCAAACGTCGGCCTCGGTCCAGTTGGAGATGGGGAAAACGCGGACATTCTCACCGGGCTGCACTTTTGCGTTGTAAATGCCCCACAGTTCGGGGCGCTGCCGGCGCGGGTCCCACCCGCCGAACGAATCGCGGACGGAAAACACGCGTTCCTTCGCGCGAGCTTTTTCCTCGTCTCGACGTGCCCCGCCGAGAACGACGTCGTAACCCTGGTTTTCAATCGTCTCGACGAGGGGGACGGTTTGGAGCGGGTTGCGTGTGCCGTCGGGACGCTCGTGGAGTTCGCCGCGGTCGATCCAATCTTGAACCTTAGCGACGCGAAGGGTGACGCCGGGGCGGGCGGCGATCGCGTCACGAAACGCGAGGACCTCGGGAAAGTTGTGGCCGGTGTCGACGTGGAGGAGTTCGAAGGGGATCGACGCGGGGGCGAATGCGCGGCGGGCGAGCTCGAGGACGACGACGGAGTCTTTGCCGCCAGAGAACAAAATGGCGCCGCGGTCTGCCTGGCCGGCGGCCTGCCGGATAATGTCGATGCCTTCTGCTTCGAGTAGCGCTAAATGTGCAGGTAAAGAGGACGCGACGCGCGTCGGGGCGGCTGTTGTCATGGGGTTTTCCTAACTGTGGGGTTGGGTGGGTTTGTGGGGTGATGACGAGCGTGGGTTTTGGGGGCGGACGCCGGCGCGGGCTAAACATGCAGGCCGCACTCGGTCTTCTCCTTCCCTTGCCAGCGCCCGGACCGCGGATCCTCTCCCGCTTGCACCCGGGCCGTGCACGTTGCGCACCCGATGGACGGGTACCCTTGTGTCGTTAAGGGATGCCGGATCAAGTCGTGCTCAACGATGTAGTTCTCGACGTCGTCGTCGGTCCAGGTGATGATGGGGTTGATTTTCAGCCGCCCGGCCTTGTCGATTTCCAGGACGGGAGTGTGCGCGCGGGACGGCGCGTCGACACGCTTGAGCCCCGTCACCCACGCGGGGTAGCCCGCCAGCGTTTCCTGGAGCGGCACGACTTTCCGCATGTGGCAGCAGAGGGTGGGGTCGGTTGCGTAGAGATCCTTGCCATAGCGTTGGTCCTGCTCACGGCGGGTGAGATGAGGAACAACCCGAAGAAGCCGGTTCGAATACCGCCTCTCCACGGCATCCGCGACATCCAGCGTCTCGGCAAAGTGGTAGCCGGTATCTAAGAAGACAAGGTCGGCGGCAGGCGCGTACTTCTCCGCGAGATCAGCCAAGACAGTGTCCTGCATGGATAGCGTGACTGCCAGCTTCGGGATATGGTCATGCGCCCACTGCATAATCTCTGCCGCGCTGGCTTTTTCCAGTTCCGCAGAGTAATCGAGAGCCAGATTCAGCATCTCGGCCCGATAATCATTATCGACGTCACCGCCGCCAGATGCGTTTCCATCAGACGTATTTCCGTCCCGCGCATCGACGATGGGGTCTTCGATGCCACGGGTGTGCCGGATGATCGAGGTCTGCGCGGCCTTCTCTGGCCTCCGGGTGTGGGGTGCGGCGTGCTCCGCGCTGCTGGACTCAGGCGCATCCGCCGTCGATAAATGTTCGCCGTGATCCGTTGTCGGGGTGGGCATGGAGAGTCACTCCTTAGTATTCACCGGTATTCACCGCGACAGGGCTCATCTCGAGTAGCTTCCTTATGAAACTTATGAACGCTGCCGATGTGTGGTGGTTACTGCTGGTTTTGTTTGTTTACGTTTCTGGGTAGGTATCCATGGAATTTCACGCTGAAAACATGGCAACATTCCCGACATTCCCAGGCGTATTCGGTTTGCGTATCAGGGAAAAGCAATTCCGAACCACAATAGGGACAGTTATTAACGACGGCCCGATTCGGATTCGAATGGCCTTTCTTTCCAGGAACATCACGATGAAGTTTCGGCGCCTTATCCTCCTCCGGAATATCCGTGTTGTCGGTATACGAATTCGTAGGCGAGTTCATATCAGAATGGTTGCCGACGTCGTTTTTGATTACTGCTGCACTCATTGCAAATCCTCGTCTGGGGCGCGAAGGACCCATTCACGAAACTGTTCACCTTTGTTGCGATCAGCTTTATATCTGGTGACAAGCCTTTCGACGTAATCAGCGAGTCCTGCACTCGTGACTTTGTGACCACGAAGTTTTCGTCCAAAATCGGGGTGGAATCCGAGGGCCCCTCCTAGGTGAACTTGGAATCCTTCAACGCGATTGCCATCTTGATCGGTGACGATTTGCCCTTTGAGGCCGATATCCGCCAATTGCGTTCGGGCGCACGAGTTGGGGCAGCCATTAAGGCTGATTTTTAAGGGAACATCGAGATCGCCTAAACGTTCTTCGAGTTCATCGGCTAACCGAATTGCGCGTTGTTTTGTCACAACGAGCGCAAGTTTGCAGAACTCCAAACCCGTGCATGAAATGATGTCACGTCGAAAACTCGACGGCTTCGCCGATAGTCCCTCATTATCAAGAGCATGAAGCAGATGGGGCACACGACCCGGTTTGACGTCGAGAAATAGGAGTTCTTTATTCGGGGTGGTTCGAATTCGACCCGATCCGAATTTATCGGCGAGCTCAGCCAAGCGAATCAGCTGACGCCCTTCAGTGTGCCCAACCGTAGGTTTGACGCCCACATACTTCAGCCCATCCTGCTGGTCGTGAACACCGATATGATCCCGATAACCTGGGGCAACCGGCGGCTCCACACCGTCACGGAGCGGATGACCGAGGTAGTCGTTTTCCAAAACTGAACGCAGCTTTTCGACGCCCCAATCGGCGACGAGGAACTTCAGGCGCGCGCGGTTACGCAAACGTCGATATCCGTAATCGCGGAAAATGGAGACGATGCCCTCCCACACATCAGGAACCTCGTCGAGAGAAACAAACACGCCCAAACGCTGAGCAAGCATGGGGTTCGTCGATAAGCCCCCGCCTACCCATACGTCGAAACCGGGCCCATGCTCAGGATGCCTAACACCGATAAACGAAAGATCCTGAATTTCGTGTGTGACATCTTGCCGAGAGTTTCCCGAAATTGCAGTCTTAAACTTCCTCGGGAGATTTGAATACTCCGGCTTAGGAAGTCGATTGTTTTTAATCTCCTCGATCGCCGGTGTTGCATCAATAATTTCATCAGCAGCGACGCCGGCCACCGGCGATCCCAGAATGACGCGCGGAACATCGCCGCAACCAAAATTCGTGGACAGGCCCACACTGTTTAGGCGATCCCAAATCTCCGGAACATCTTCGATTCGGATCCAGTGGAGCTGCACATTCTGACGGTCCGTAAAGTCGGCGGTTCCGCGAGCAAAGTCGCGGGAAATTTCACCGATGACCGCTAGTTGCTCCGAATTAACGACGCCGCCGTCTAAACGGATCCTCATCATGAAGTAATGGTCCTGGAGTTCAGCATTGCTTTTGATGCTTGTTTGCTCTCCATCCATATCCTGGCGGCGCTGGGTATAAAGGCCGATCCATTTAAAACGCGGGGCGAGGTCATTCGCCGGAATGGAATCGAACCCCTGGAGCGCGTAAATATCTCGGACGCGCTGGGCGACGGCGACACCGGCGTCTTCGGCCTTGATCTTTTCGTCGTCATTGAGGGCCTCGTGACCATCTACAGCCCACTGCCCTTGAGGTTTCGGCTTTCGACGAGGGCGAGAGCGCCCGCCGGCAGCGCGTCCACCTGCAGTGCGTCCGCCAGCCCTCTGAGCGCGAGGCGAATCAGTCGACCGAGCTGCAGATGCGCCTTTTTCCCGGGTGGGAGTCGCGTCTCTCGTGCGGGACTGGGCGGAATCGTCAACGCCGGTAGCGGAGGCGTCGTGCTGAGCTGCTTCGTTACGGGTGGGGGTTGTCATAGCTTTGTCCTTCGTTTCGTTGTGGCAAGAAGCCGGATTAATTGGGTTACGTTGAGAACTCGGGGTTTCACATCGCAGGGCTATCTGATCGAGTGCCGTTGACTGCCGTCCCGGTTGAGCGAGAGTTTTCCGCCTGACCAGGAATGTCTGGCCTTCATGTGGCGACAATTCGCGGGACCGTCGGCGAGGAAGTCAGGTGAGCATCGGTTCGTCGTCGCTTCCTCGTCGGTCGGAATGGTGGATTATGTACTCCACCGTCCGCGGCAGGGTGATTGTTTCAGCTTCCCCGTGAAAGGACGACCACAACTCTTCGCTTACGAAGCAGTTATTATGTGCCTCACAGGAGCCTGTTTCGCCTGATAAACGGGCTTTTATCCAACCAGCACACTGCCTGACTTCAGAGTTCCGATCGATCCCCTAGTGATAGACCAAGTTGTTTTTGATTGTGCTCAAATTCTAGACCGCTCTGTCTATTTCTTCAACTTTAGAGACATCGTGCCCCTGACACTGAACTAGATGCCTGCTCAGCTGCGACCTCGGGACCACTCGTCTTGATCACTTCTGCCCCGTGCACATTCGCGCGCTTGCCCGACCAGGGATAACGTGAAGAGGACTCGCTACGTGAGCCAGCGTCGTTAAACGTCGTTAACCGGTTTGAACTGCGCTTTTCCTCTCGAGACTGTGCGTATTGCCGAGCCCAATTGCCTGCGATCATCCCAAAACCAGCAGCTAAGACGACCGCTTCCCACTGGGATGCGTGACCGACACCGAGAGCATCGAGCAAAACCTTGACATTCAGCCCAACGAGCAGCACGCCGACCGCGCCACCGAGGACCGACGCATTGACTTTTCCGGCGAGCCACGCGGCAAACGGAGCGGTAACAATCCCGCCAATGAACAGGCCTAATGCCGGCGCAGCGTGGTGCTCAACTTCCCTGCTCAACACCGGTATGAAGCCCAGCGTTGCCGCGGTGGCGACGAGAAACTGCGCGGCCAGGACCGTCCCAACTATCCGCCTCGGCTCGCGTTTTCCGGCCGCCATCAGCGTCGATGTGGTCATCGTTCCCCAGCCGCCGCCGCCCGTGGCATCCAGACCGCCGACCACCAAACCAAGAATGCCGAGACGCTTCGGGCCCCACACTGTCTTCGCTTGAATCGTGACGAGCCCGATGAATCGCAAAACGATGAACGTTCCCAAAGCGACAAGAATCGCGGCGGTCACCGGACGCGCTGCTGACGCGCTCGCCTGGCCAAGAACACGCGCTCCAACAAACGCTCCGAACGCGCCCGGAGCACCCAGCGATAGAGCCAATTTCCAGTCGACATTTCCCATTTTCCAGTGGCTAAGCCCCAGCGCAAGGGTGGTGCCCACCTCGACGAGGTGAACAATTGCCGACGCCGTCGCGGCCTGCACGCCAGTAAACACCAGCAGTGTTGTTGAGGTAACCCCGTAGGCCATCCCCATGCTCCCCTTGACCAGCTGCGCACCAACGCCGATCAGGAGAAAAATAATTATCGCTTCCATGGGTTCGCCTTCGCACTACGTTGTCTAAGTACCGTCAGCCTAAAATAGACCGAGCGGTCTAGGTATTGAAAGCGAACCTACCCCTCCCCGTTCACGACGTCAACATTTCCGCGACACAGTGTCCCCCCGGTTGATTGACCTGGATGTACGGACGTGCGAGCGCAACTAAGAGTCGGAGCACGGCCCTGTCCCTAATCCTTAACCTGGCGGCCGGCCTTAACTTTGGTGTCCTCTACATCCCCAATACCCCGACATCAATGCCGCAGTGTCAATACTTCGGGGTTGATCCCAGTAATAGGGATATCGGTCCAAAGTTCCGATCCCCGACTCACATTCAGACGGAAACGTCTCCGCCACAAAACTCCGACATGACATATCCCCCGCCAGCCCCGGGCCAACTTCAGCAATTCCCAATTCCACCTACAGGATTTAGGTCCTTACATGTTGGCCCGGGACCCATCAGGCCGGCACACTAAGCGTCTCCTTTTGAAGCTGCCACATAGCTACCAGAATGCGAAGCTTCCTGGCCGTCTGACGCTGACGGCTTCGGGTCCACAGCATAAAGCTCGTCACCTGACGTAACCTCGCTGGGCAACGAGTGGACCAACCGATGCAGAGGGCCTACACGTCGATAGTTACTGACAACGACCGGGGTCGTAACTTCGTACCCGGCTCCAGTAATCCCGTCAATATCGAATTCGCCCAAAACTTCACCGGCTTCGACAACATCACCTTGTTTCTTGTGAGGTGTGAAGTACTTACCTTTTAGATTCACAGTATCGAAGCCAATGTGCATCAAAATATCCAATGGTTTTCCATCTTCGCCTTTACCCCGAACGGCGAAAGCGTGCCCAGTCGGAAATGCCACAATAATTTTCCCGCTGATCGGAGCCACGAGTTTTCCTATCGACGGCTTAATTGCCACGCCCGGGCCAAGTTTTCCTTGGGCAAACATCGGCTCGCTAATGGATGAAAGTGGAGATACTTCTCCGGAAAGCGGAGCATAAACCGTTGTTGCATTTTCCGAAGGCGTATCCGCAGCATCGTCGTCGGCAGCCTCGGAGGCCATCGAACCCGTCGGGATGGCTGCATTGTTGCCGGCTCCGACATCAACTCCATCGGGAACATCGGGGTCGATCGTTCCTTTTCGGACGAGGGAAAACTTCCCATAGCTGAAAGCCGCAATGAAGGAAAGTACGAAGGTAATAACTGCGCAGATCAAGAAGTTGCCCCAGTCACCGGCGCGCATCGAAACCACACCGACGAAACCGGCAGCACCTAAAGCCATGGCCTTCACATTAAACAGGGCGATGAGCGCGCCACCGATAGCTCCGGCACCCATCCCGATATAGAACGGCCAGCGCAAACGTAAGTTAACACCGAAAATAGCTGGCTCGGTAATACCGAATACAGCCGAAACTCCCGACGCACCTGCGAGACCTTTTAATTTTTCGTTCTTCGCGAGGAAGAAAACAGCTAGCGCGCCCGCACCTTGAGCAATGTTTGCCATCGATGCGATAGCAAAAATAAACGATCCGCCTTGGTTCCATAACATCGTCTCGACGGGTGGGAAGCTCTGGTGGAGACCCGTGATAACAATCGGAGAGTAAATCAGGCCGAAGATGAAGCCACCGATCGGGCCACCAGCGTCGTAAATATTTTGTAGTCCGATGGCGAGCTCATCACCGACCCACCGCAACGCGGGGCCGACGGCAATAAAGGTCACAAAACCGGTGATCAACAGGGTAAGAAGGGGCGTGACCATAAAGTCGACGGTGCCTTTAAGTCGCTTGTGGAACGCCTTCTCGATGGTTGCCAAAATCCAAGACACCGCAAGCACAGGAAGTACGGTTCCCTGATAGCCCGCCTGAGCAACGTGCAATCCGAAGAGATCCCAATATTGCATGGACCCCTTATCAATGGCCTCGGCGACGTCATAACCGTTCACGAGAGTTGGCATGACCATGGCCATACCAATGCCGGCGCCCAAAAACTCGTTACCGCCGAAGCGTTTAGTCGCCGTGAAGCCCACCAAGACAGGCAAAAATGCGAAAGGAGCGGATGCAAGGAGATTTATCATCTCCGAGACTCCGCTAATTTGTGGATACATCGCGACTAACGAGCGCGATCCGAAAAGCCCTTCGGCAGTCAATACATTGTTGAGGGCCATGAGCAGACCCCCGCCGACCAGGATCGGGATGAGAGGAACAAATATGTCGGCGAGAACTTTTACTCCCCGTGTGAACCAGTTGCTTTTCTCAGCCGCAAAGTTTTTCAGTTCCTCTGTCGTCACGGAAATATTCTTGGAGGTAAGCTTATCCAGTTCGCTGAATACTTCATTTACGTCCCCGGGGCCGACAATAATCTGGAACATTCCCCCGGTCTCAAAGGTCCCTTTTAAGTCGGGGTCATTATCGAGGGCTTGGGAATCCACCGCCTCGGTATCGTTGAGAACCATTCTTAGCCGAGTAGCGCAGTGAGCTGCAGCCACTATGTTGGATTCGCCACCGATAGCGTTGAGAACCCTATCGGCAACCGCCTTGTGATCCACTATTTCTCCTATTCATCCCTGCCAAAGCTAGTGACGATCACTACCTGGTATTACTGCTAAAAAGATATCTACTTGTTTTGCTGAAACGTGCCGAGCCATCCTTTGCTCTAAAGCGTTTACTTATTATTATTCTGAATTTAAAAATATGACCTATACACAGGAACAAAGTGCTCCTGTTAAGAAGTCACTAACACTCGTTAACAGTAACAGATGCTGCAGACGAAATATTGATGGCTTATGAGGCACGTTTTTTAGACGCACGGGACATTTATCTGCACAGACAGATCTTGGTAAGACAAAGATCTCTAGGAGAGTTTCGCACGGCCGTGGGATACGTCACGCATAACGGGGATATATCACGAATTTCTGAGATAAATGATGCATCCGGAATGAATCGGGGACCCTTGTAAAAATCAAACACCTCTGAGATATACCCCGAAAAACACTCAGACATCAGCCGCACTCGAAGTGCTATCTAAAAACACAGCTCAGTCATTTTTAATGGAGTAAAACAAGGCGCAGTAACGTCGATCACAAAATAGCTTCGTCTAATGCATGAAAGAACGAAGGAATCGGACCACGCAACCGATCACATCGGGCTCGTCTCTTCGCGCAATTCGCACCAGGTCTCCCCTTCCGAAGGATAGACCACCGACGACAGCGCTATTTGCCCTCCACCAGCTAAAACCTCTAACGTGCAGCCGTCGACGACTATCGACGTCGCGCCTTGCGTGTATTCCGTATCAACATCAGCCACCCGCACATCACCATTAATCTCGACCGATACCCTGCTACGTCCAACGTCAATCCGTGCTGCTTGGTTGCCGCCCGTGTCGGTAAGGAACACGGAATGCACCGCGTCACTATCGCTCGGCGCAGCGACCTCACGATGTTGCACCCAAAACGGTCCGTAATTATTTACCGTCGCAGCCTCGGCTGCACATGAACGTATTGTCCCGGCGTCCGGCAGGAACGACTGAACCAGCCGATGATCCCGCAGCACTACACGACGCGGCATCGTTAGCGAATGAACCCATCCCGCGGCTGACACCGTGGGCGCATCATCGGCATCGGGAAGCCCCATCCACCCCAGCATGACGGCAGAATCCCACGCGCCAGAATCCTGCCGTGGCCGGCGTCGGTAATAAGCACTCTCTGCCGAGCGGGAATTATCAACCGGACCACTCTGATCGTTGAGAGAATCTTCCGTAACTACATCAGTTTTCTTATTACCTTTCTGAAGGTCAGCAATACACGATCCATCCGTGAACTGCGGAGCATAAAAAGTGTGACCATAATCGAGCTCCGAAAATCCCCGAATTACAGAAAACGTCGTTCCTTCAAGCTTGCCGACGATGTAACCGCACTGATCACTACTCGCGTAATGACGAACCCCATTGATCCGACGCTCAGAAAGCCCCTGCGGGCACATGACTAGAACGTCCAAATCCTCTCCTGTGCTACGGTCATGCATCCGGAAGAGGTTTGGACACTCCCACATATAGCCACGCGGAAGAATGTCTGGCGCGGAACCGGGCTGCGCAGATTTTACGTCGAAAATAAGCTCACCTTCGTAAGCCCAGTGAACTAAATCGTCGGAACGATACAAAGCAATCCCACCGGTGAGATCATTTCGCTGCGCACCAATGACCATTCGCCAGCGTCGTTTTCCCCCATAATCTCGTGTCACCATCGGGTCACGGAAATGCTCGGTAAACCCCGGGGCAGGACCATCGATCACCGGATTTTCTGGATAATGTCGAAACTCCATACCAACAACCGGATCATGTGTCGCGCGAACCAAGTTTTGACTTGTACGGCGACAGATTTTTCCATTGTCCACCGGAATCTTGACATTTCCCGTGTAAAAAATCGCTAACGAATCCTTATTGCCTTTGCGGTTTCCCCCATTTTCATTAACGACGACAGCATTTCCGGAATAACACCCCTGCATATCATAGGAATGACCCGGATACAGAGAATCGGGATGGTGAGTAATCCGCCATGCATTCTTCCCAGCAATAGGTACGGACGCATGGCCCCAGCCGGTGCGTTTAGGAGTACGAGGAAAAACCGGGTCGTGCTGATAAAAGATGTGGAGTGTGTTGCCGACGATGCACAAACCATTCGGGTCGTTCAACCTGCCCTGGAGAGGGGTGACATGCAGAAAGGGGCGCATCGAATTGGCTGTCATGGCACCTATGGTAGCGGTTTGGCGCTGTAGGTTGACCTTACGTATGGGGGTTGCATCCGATGATTGATCGCCACTAATGGTGGGTCAGCGCCGGAAATACGAATCGATGTCCTTTAGGCGAGGCCGAAGTGCATGATTTCTCGAAATTGTGAAAGTGATTGTGGTTAAGGTGGCTCCATCGGGCCATTCTCGAGCCCAGATACCTTCGTTATAGGAAAAGTGCTGGGGTATATCGGGCGTTCCTGAGAGAAATGAACTGCTCCCCATTAGTTGGACTGAGAAATCAGACCCCGACTAGCAGGGAGCA
>NZ_JAUMTY010000056.1 GCF_030530965.1 Corynebacterium sp.
CGAGACCTAGTCTTCTCATCTAGTGTTCTCATCTTTTGCCATCGGCTTTCTTATAACGGGGGACTATCGCCATTGTCATTTCTAGCCGCCGTTATCTCCCCACCATTACCGACGCTTACCACTGCGTAGTAAAAACACATTGCTGATAGCAAAAGCGGCGACGATGGCACACACGATGGCAACAACATAAGGTTGACCGCCCACAATTCCTGCCGCGAGAGCAGGGACAGCCGTGGCCACGTAACCGACCACGTAGTACGTCGATACTGTCTTGGCTTTATCGGATCGTGGCGATAGTTCGGCTGTGCCAGCCAACGAAGTGCGAAAACTGATTCCCTGTCCAATACCTGAAATACAGATGCCGAACCAGGCCACGATGGGCGCGCCAATAATGAGGGACACCGCGGTGGATCCCAGGCCCACCACCAAAATAATCATTCCAGCCGCCAAACTTGGCTCGCGGGGAAGAAATGCCATCCCAATTTGAGTTGCCGCGGAGACCGCAAGCATGAGAAACGTCGTAAAGGCCATGCCCAGTTGGCTGGATACTCCTAAGCCTTTCATGCTGAGTGGGACGACGGACTGGAAAAGCCCGTTTGTACCGTAGGCAACACCAATGGCAACGGCGAACGGAATGAAAGCAGACACGAGATTCTTCAGAACACCGATCTGAACTTTTAGCTTCAGCCGTCCTCGATTCTCGAGAGTCTCGGTGATTAATAACACCAATGCGCCTGCTACAAGCGTCAGAATTCCGTAAATGGTGAAAGGAATTCTTAGGGGTAACCCCGAATGTAAGGCAATGAACGCACCAAATAATGGGCCGAGTGCCAAACTCAAAGATGTGTAAATCGTGCTCAAAAGGGCACCTAAGGCAGGAGATATCGCCTCTTGCAGAGCTGCCGTAAACGCACCAGTGCATAACCCCACCGATAACCCGGATAGCGTGCGGGCAATACACAAACCAGGGAAATTAGTTGTCAGCGCAAAGGTTGCACTCGAGGCCAGCGAGAGCGCAATGCACGTCAAAATAACTGGTTTTCTTCCCACAGTGTCAGAAATGTGGCCAAACAATAAGGCAATAACCACACCAACGACATAAAAAGAAAAGAAGACGACAGTTGAGCTGGAACCCAGACCCCAATCCCGCTGATATATCGAATACAGCCCCGACGGAATCGTCGACCCGAGCACGACCATCGTCATTCCGTACGAAAGCGCTACACCGTCATAAAGTCGTCGCACCGTACCGTTCATCGCGCTCATATCCCGACTCCCTCACAGATCATCAACCCACGTCGATCAAGCCCTACTCCGTCCTCCAGCATGAAGTTAGGTTTCTTTAGGGAACACTGTATCTAAGGAATCAACAACGGTGAGGGGAAACTGGAAGAATGCGAAAGTCCCCGTCGGCTGAAACCCTTGCAGGATCACAACCAACGGGGACTAACACTCACAATGAAGTTGTGGGCGAAGGGGGACTTGAACCCCCACGTCCGTAAAGGACACTGGCACCTGAAGCCAGCGCGTCTGCCATTCCGCCACTCGCCCGAAACAACGCACGTCAGCTTAGCACGACGTCCCACGTCGAAAACAAAAGAGCAGGTCACAGGCTTGCAAAAGTTCACAAACTAGTCCGCAGACTCGCCGAAAACACCTCTATACCTCTTAATATGTCGGCTTCATATCTCATACATTTCTTATTCATATCGCGCACAATCCCGTCGATAGTGATCGAACTCGACGAAAAACCTGGACGTAGTACGCTGCTCTCCTATGTATTTACGAAAGAAATTCGTATAATGACCTGAACTTCTCTCAAATGGCATAGCGTAGAGAACAACACGGTCACATCAAGAACGATCGCAGATCAGGGAAGAACCGCGGCTGACCGCACACTTTTGCCATCAGCCGCACATGAGTGCAGCCCTGGATTTTCGCGCGATGCCAAGAAAGGTGTCCCAGTTCATATGGATATGCTCGGGCGTTTCCGAAAGCTCGATAGCTCCCTGCAACGCGGCATGGATAATGGATTCGCGCGCGTCTTCGGCGGATCCGTCGTCCCTGCCGAAATTGAGGAACTCTTGAAGCAAGAGGCCGAGGATTCCTTGGTTTATGGACCCCACGGCACTCTATATGCCCCCGACCGGTACGTCGTCTACCTAGCAGCAAAAGACTTAGACAAGATTAACGACGCCGATCCGGACCTGAACTTCGACCTCTCTGACCTGCTTGGACGCTTCATCCGCAACGAAGGATGGCGCACGTACGAAGCCGTCACTGTGGACCTCAAGAGCGACAAAGGCCTGCACACCGGCCAGCTCAAGTGCCACTCCTCCGTGTCAGAGCACCAGGATGCGCGGCCAGTGAGCCCGCCGACCGAGGTCTACGCCTCACAACACAACAACTCTGCCAACCAGAAGCAGCCGGGGCAGGCCGGACAGCCAGAGGGACAATCCGGCTACCCTCACAGCGTCGACTATGACAGCTACCGCCATGCGCAAGCGTGGTCCGAAGTTGCCGACGCCGCCGACACTGCTAACCCCGCCCCGGGAACAGGGCACGTCTCCCCCGCCGGTGCCGCAGCAGCGCCGAACGCGCAGGACAACGGCGGGTATGCCCCAGGACAGGCGTCGGTAAGCGGACAGGCAAGCGAACAAGCGGCCGTCACCCTCTTACTTCAAGACGGGTCCTCCCGGACATACCACGTACACGAAGGAACAAATATCATCGGGCGTGGTAACCAGGTGGATTTCCGCCTCCCCGATACCGGCGTATCGCGGCGACACGCCGAACTCGTGTGGGACGGAAAAGAGGCCGTCCTGGTGGATCTGCATTCCACGAACGGCACCACCGTCAACGACACCCCGATCGACAACTGGCTGCTGGCCGACGGAGACGTCATCACCGTCGGACACTCTTATATAGAGGTGCGAATCAACACGCCTCAGAGGTAGGACCGCGGATGTAAAACCGGAGTGCGAACTCAAAAGTCCGCGGCGTGAAAATTAGCTCGACGCAGACCAAACTCCGTGGCGGTGCCGTCGTCGATAGTGGTGTGAATACCGGCCTCAATACCGACGCTGACACCGTCGAAAAGCTTTACCGCACCTCTACGAACACGGGCTTTATGCTGCGGGGTTGGCGCGCGGGTACACCAAAGAAGGTAAAGTAGGGCACGACTTGAATCGGTGGGGTGTCCAGGTGTGCCTGTAAGCTCACTATCCAGCTGGCGCACATGGAGCCACAACCGATGCTGCTGCACAACCAAGGAGGATGCCCACCATGCAAAGCACGGTGTTGTTTCTCGTTAAACTAGCCATCCTCATCCTGCTCTGGCTCTTTATCGCGCTCACCCTGCGCGCTCTCAAACGGGATTCGGCTACACCCTCAGCCGCCGTGCTCGCGGCACCCGCCGTAGCAGCGCCCCAAGGCGGGCCTGACCCCACCGTCGCCCCCAATGCCGACGGCAGACGGAACCAGCGAAATAAGGCCCCACTCTCGGAACTCGTCGTGACCAACGGGCCCCAGAGAGGACAAACGATCGACCTGACGGCACAATCCGAAGTGTTCGTCGGACGAGCGTCGTCGTGCACACTTGTCCTCAG
This sequence comes from Corynebacterium sp., assembly GCF_030530965.1. Classification (GTDB taxonomy): domain Bacteria; phylum Actinomycetota; class Actinomycetes; order Mycobacteriales; family Mycobacteriaceae; genus Corynebacterium. Next base: position 3,609 of record NZ_JAUMTY010000056.1, read on the forward strand.
CGACGACTACGCTTCATCCCGTCACGCACGGTTCATCCGCAACGGAAACGACTGGTTCGTGGAAGACCTAGAATCGCGCAACGGGACATACCTCAACGAACAACGCATCGACCAGCTAGAAACCCTTACCCGCGGAGATGCCATCCGCGTCGGCCGAACCACACTGCACGTGCAGTAGGAAGGGATCATTAGATGACATATGCCCTGACCTACGCGGCCGCATCGCACGTAGGACTGATCCGCGGAAACAACGAAGACTCTGCCTACGCAGGCCCCCACCTGCTGGCACTAGCCGACGGCATGGGCGGACATGCGGCGGGAGAAATAGCCTCCCAGCTCATGATCTCCCACATCGCCCACGTCGACGATGTGGGACCCGGCGACGACATGTGCGGGCAGCTGGCCGACGCGATGGCCGAAGGTAACGCTGCTATCGCCAACCAGATCGACATCAACCCCGCCACCGAAGGCATGGGGTGCACCCTCGACGCCTTCTTCTTCAACGACGACACCCTCGCCATCTGCCACGTTGGCGACTCACGCGGATACCTCTACCGCGACGGACAACTAGAGCAAATCACCAAAGACGACACCTACGTCCAATCCCTTGTCGACGAAGGCCAGCTGGCACCCGAGGACGTCTCTAACCACCCGCAGCGCTCCCTCATCCTGAAAGCGCTGACAGGCCGGCCCGTGGAGCCCACCCTGATGCTTCGCGACGTCCGCCCTGGTGACCGCTATCTCCTGTGCTCCGACGGCCTCTCTGACCCCGTCAGCCACGACACCATCGCGGATATCGTCTCCCGCGGCACGCTCGACCAAGCTGCCGAGCGCCTTATCGACCTCGCTCTACGCAGCGGCGGGCCCGATAACGTCACCGTCGTCCTCGGAGAAATCGTCGACACCAGCGACGACGACTACGCCCCGGCCGCGCCTCTCCTCGTCGGCGCGCTCGATCCGGAACAGACCGACGTCGCCCGGCCCGATACCGCCGCCGGCCGTGCCGTCGGCATGAAGCTCATACAACAGAACAAAGAGGCCCAGGCGCAACGGAATCCTGGGGGGCGGTCCGGATCGCAGCCGGCGTCGCCCGACAACGGTGGGGCCTCCAGCAACGGAGGAGCACAGGCGTCGCGGGGTGACCTCGCTGATCCTGTGAGTGGCGCGGGGGATCGCGCTGACTCCGCCCACGGTTCAGCCGTCGCCGGAGGGCACGGCCATAACCACGAAAAACACAATAAGAAAAAAGGACGTCGCATCGGTCTCACGGTGGGCGTCATTGTTCTTGTCCTCGCCGTCGTCATCGGTGCCGGCGGGTGGTGGGCGAAGAAAACGCTAGATAACCGCTATTACATCGCCACCGACAACAACGAACTCGTCGTCTATAAAGGTGCCGACGAAACAATCCTTGGGAAAACACTCCACAGCACGTACCAACGCGCATGTTTGGATGCCAAGGGCAACCTCACGCTGCTGGACGCGAACTCCACTAAGAAATGCCACCGCTTCCAGCTGACCGATCTTCCGCCATCGACGCGGACCAACGTCGATAATTTGCCATCGGGGGACTACAACGACGTCCAAACACAAATGGAGCGGCTAGCTAAGCAAGCGCTCCCTGTGTGCGTCACCCGCGAATCGTCGCACGGCAACGCCGATAATCCCGACGCCGCCCGCGACAACCGCAGTGGTGAGCCACACGCGCCCTCTGACGCGGCAACCAGTGGCGAACCTGCACCGAGCGCACCCAGTGCTGGCGAATCCGCAGCCAACAATGCCTCGGGAGACACCGCCAACGGGCAACCCGGAGACCTCACCACACCTGGTGACACATGCCGGGAGGTGAAATAAATGACCTATTCACACCCATCGACAGCGGGAAACGCCGTCGCATACCCGGCGACGACAACCGGACAAGCAACCGACAACACGGGACCCATTGCGCGGCCCAAACGGCCACGGCGCTGGATCGAACTCGGGCTGCTGCTGGCTGTCACCGCGATCCTCGCTTTGGCGGTGATCGCCGTCGAAATCGCGGCTAACCACCCGCTGACCACGGATGTTGCCTACCTCCTCGGCGGGTTCATCATCATCTTCACCGTCGCCCACCTCGTAATCCTGTGGAAAGCGCCCTACTCCGACCAAATCATGCTTCCCGTCGCGGCGTTGCTCAACGCCATCGGCCTCGTCATGATTTACCGGCTGGACCTGGCCACGGGGAATAACCTTGTCCGCTCACAGATCATGTGGACGGTGATCGGTGTGGCCATGATGGTCGCCGTCATCGTCGGACTTCGCGACCACCGATCCCTCCAGGACTACTCGTTCCTGCTCGGTATCGCTGGTCTGGTTTTCATGGCTGTCCCCATGGTGTGGCCCACCAGCCTCAACGCGGACGCCAACGTGTGGGTGCAGATCGGGCCGTTCTCCATCCAGCCCGGTGAGTTCTCGAAGATCCTGCTCCTGCTGTTCTTCGCCTCACTCCTCACCACCAAGCGAGCACTGTTCAACGTCGCCGGCACCAAATTCCTGGGAATGAGATTCCCGCGGCTGCGTGACCTCGGACCCATCCTCGTCGTGTGGGGAATCGCCCTCGTCATCATGGCCGGTGAAAACGACTTCGGCCCGGCACTCCTGCTCTTCGGGACCGTGCTTGGCATGCTCTATATCGCCACGTCGCGGCCGTCGTGGATCATTATCGGACTCGGTCTTGCCGCCATCGGTGCCGTCGGGATTTACAACATCTCCGCCAAGATCCAGACACGCGTCGACAACTTCATCGACCCCATCAGCCACTACAACGAAGGCGGATACCAGCTCTCGCAAGCGCTCTTCGGCCTGTCGTGGGGTGGGATCACCGGCACCGGACTTGGACGTGGATACCCCGAAGAGGTGCCCGTCGCGCACTCCGACTTCATCCTCGCCGCTATCGGTGAGGAACTTGGCCTCGTGGGGCTCTCCGCGCTCATCGTCCTCTACGCCGTCTTCGTCGCCAGAGGCATGAAGACAGCGCTCAAGACACGCGACACCTACGGCAAACTCGTCGCCTCTGGGCTCTCGCTCACCATCGCGATCCAGGTATTCGTCGTCGTCGGAGGGATTTCAAGACTCCTACCGATGACCGGACTGACGACGCCATTCGTCGCCCACGGAGGCTCGTCGCTCCTTGCCAACTACATGCTGCTGGCCATCATCCTGCGCATTTCCAATTCCGCGCGGCAACCAGCTAGCGTTAGCGGGTCAGCCGCGACACCGAACCGTAAAACCAACCAGCAAGCCAGCACCAACCAGAAGGAGGCACAACAGTGAACCGGTCCATCCGCGCAGTCACCATCTTCTGCCTCCTCCTCGTTGTTGCCATGGTCGCCAACCTCACCTGGATCCAGGGGTTCCAGACCGACCACCTGGCCAAGAACTCGCTTGACCGTCGCCAGTACTACGACATGAAGTCACGCCAACGCGGACAGATCAGCGCCGGGGGAGAAATCCTCGCACACTCCGTCAAGGGCGCCAATGACATGTACAACCGCGAATACGTCAGCGACCCCGACGCATTCGGGCCCATCGAGGGCTACCTCTCTGACCGCTACGGGACAGCAGGTATCGAGGCCAGCCAGAACAACATCCTTAACGGCACCGATGACTCGCTGTTCACCAAACGGTTCACCGACACCCTCACGGGCAAGGAAACCCAGGGTGCCAATGTCGAGCTCACCATCGACCCCAAGACGCAGCGCGTCGCCTATGACGCCATGACCAGCCGCGGATACACCGGTGCTGTCGTCGCGCTTCGGCCGTCCACTGGGGAAGTACTCGCGATGGCCTCCACACCTGGTTACGACCCGCGCAGCATCGTGACCACGAATGCTGAGGAAGCACAGCAAAACTGGGCAGCACTCAACAACAACCCGGAATCGCCGCTGCTCAACCACGCGACGCAGCAGACGCTTCCGCCCGGATCGACGTTCAAGCTGATCACCACGGCTGCTGCCATGGAGAAAAACAACGTCAACGCCAACACCACGGTCACCGCGGAACCGCAGATCACGCTGCCGGATAGCTACACGACCATGGAGAACTACGACGGCGAGCGCTGCGGGAGTGGTTCCGTGACGACGCTGTCCACCGCGTTCACACTCTCCTGCAACACGGCATTTGCCCAGCTCGGGATGGCTGCGGGGACCGAGCAGTTCAAGAAGACCGCCAAGGCATTCGGCGTGGGTGAGAGCGTGGATGACTTCGGACTGCCCGTCCAGACGTCCACCGTCGGCGAAATTGCTGACCAACCGTCACTGGCGCAGTCTTCCATCGGACAGCGCGACGTGTCCATCACACCGTTGCAGGACGCCATCATCGCCGCCACAATCGCGAACAAAGGCAAGAGGATGAAGCCCTACGTGATCAAACAGATCACGGACTCCAGCCTCAAGCCCATCAAGACCACGAAACCTGAACAAGTCAATACCGCGGTCAACGAAGACATCGCGAACCGCATCACGCAGCTCATGATCGGATCCGAAAAAGGCACCAGCGGGTACGCCGGCGCCGACATCGCATCCAAGACCGGTACCGCCGAACACGGCGAAAACTCACGGTCCTCCAAACCACACGCCTGGTACGTCGCCTTCGGGCCCTCCCAGAACGCCGACGTCGCCGTGGCCGTCGTCGTCGAAAATGGTGGTGACCGAGGACAAGCAGCAACGGGTGGATCCGTCGCAGCCCCCATCGGCCGCGCCGTCATCGCCCAGGCACTCAAGGACGGGGTGTAAAACATGACCAATGACAACGATCTCCAACCGGATCGATCAGACATTGAGCGCGTTCAACGCCTCGTAGGAACCCACTACCGCCTCAACTGGATCATCGGCCGAGGCGGCATGTCCACCGTGTGGCTCGCCACCGACAACGACACCGGCGACCCCGTCGCCATCAAAGTTCTCAAACCCGAGTACACCGACAACACCGAGTTCCGCGAACGCTTCCGGAACGAAGCCAACGCGTCATCGCTCATCGACAGCCCCAATGTCGTTCACACCCACGCTTACCGCGAAGTTCTCGATGCCGGGCTGACCTTCTGCTTCATCATCATGGAATACGTGCGGGGCGAATCGCTTGCCGACGTCCTCGCGCGCGAAAAGAAACTTCCCGAAAAGCTCGCACTCGACGTGCTGCAGCAAAGCGCGCTCGGGTTGCAGGCCATTCACGCTGCCGGCATGGTTCACCGCGATATCAAGCCCGGCAACCTGCTGATCACACCCGACGGCACGGTCAAGGTCGCGGACTTCGGCATCGCCAAGGCCGCCGAAGCGGTGCCGCTCACGCGGACCGGCATGGTGGTTGGTACCGCGCAATATGTCTCCCCTGAACAAGCCCAGGGGATGAAAGTGGGGCCTGCCAGCGACATTTACTCGCTCGGTGTTGTCGGCTACGAAATGCTGACCGGCCAGCGGCCATTCCGGGGCGACTCCACCGTGTCCGTCGCCATCGCGCATATCAACACGACGCCGCCTGCTCTGCCGGAAAGCATCGGGCGGAATACTCGCGAACTGATTGCGACGGCGCTGCGCAAGGATCCCCGCGCACGCTACGCCAATGGTGCCGAGCTCACCATGGCCGTCGCCCATGTTCGCAACGGCGACATGCCGCCACTACCTGAAACGCTTCATCAACAGATCAACCAAGACGGCATGGTGACCCCCGGCGGGCCCGACGCCCCCACGGCCATGTTCGCCACCAATGGTGAGCCCCAGCCGACTGCGCAATTCGTCTCGCCCACAGCGCCTGGTGAATCCATTGCGCAGGTCACCGAACAACCTCAAACCCCTGCGCCCAAGGTCCAGGGGCCAGCGCCGCAACCCGGTGGCACCGTCCACCCATCACTCGGCGGAGCGGCAACTAACCGTGGCCCCTCCGATAGCACACGTGTCAGCCCCGTAGCACAGCAGAATGCTGCAGCTCCCGGCGCGGCAGCGGCCGCTGCCCACCGCGGTGCTGGCGGCACGCCCAATCGTGGACAAAGCCCTGCCCGGAACACCAACAAAGGCGCAGCGTCCAACAAGAACAACAACTCCAAGGCCACACGGTGGCTCTGGACGCTCATCGGGCTCCTCGTCCTCATCGTCGTCGCTATTGGTGCATGGATGGCTTTCGGCGTTCACCGCGATGGGGGACGCGACGAAACTGGCGAAACTGTCACCAGCGTCATCACCACCGTCGTCCCTGGTGAGAACAACGACAATGACACCGCGCCGGCGGAGACCTACCAGCCTCCGCAGCGGACCAACACGGAACAACAAACCAACCCCGGCACCGAGACCCGGCCTGTTCAGCCGACCGAGACAGGAGACCAGGGGACGAACAACACCCCCGGTACTGACAACGACACCACAGGCGGAAACGGAAACAACGGGACCACCGACGGCAACTCCGGTAACACCAACACCGGCGGGAATAACTCCAACGGGGGCACCAACAACGGGTCCGGGAACGCAGGAAACAACGGCAGCCGCGGAAACAGCAACGGCGGCAACAGCGGATCCGGCAACACCAACCAACAGAACTCCGCCATCAACGGAGGAACCGGGACAGGAGGAACCACCGGGCAAGGCCACAGCTCCCACAACGGAACCAGTAACGGAAATAGCGCTCGGAGCGGGGTCTAAACGATGGATTCAAACACCCTACTAGGGGGCCGATACACACTTTCCGAAATCATCGGCACAGGAGGAATGTCCGACGTTTACGCCGGCACCGACACCCTCCTCGGACGCGACGTCGCCGTGAAAATGATGCGGCCCGACCTCGCACGCGACACCACGTTCCTCGAACGATTCCGTCGTGAAGCGCTCAATGCCGCCAAGCTCAACCACCACGCCATCGTCGCTGTCTACGACACCGGGCAAACAAGCGAAGCCGACGGCTCCGTGCCCTACATCGTCATGGAACGCGTCCGCGGACGCACCCTGCGGGACATCATCCGCGAAGACGGACCCCTGGATCCCGAGTACGCCGCCACCGTCATGGCCGACGTCGCCGACGCACTCCACTTCTCCCACGAAGCGGGCATCGTCCACCGCGACATCAAGCCCGCCAACATCATGATTACGGCCACCGGGTCCGTCAAAGTCATGGACTTTGGCATCGCGCGAGCGCTTGGCGACGCGACGTCCTCCATGACGCAGACTGCGGCCGTCATCGGAACAGCGCAATACCTTTCGCCCGAGCAGGCGCGCGGACACTCCGCCGACCCACGATCCGACATCTACGCCAGCGGGTGCGTGCTCTACGAACTCATCACGGGACAGCCGCCCTTCCAGGGCGAATCGCCCTTCTCCGTCGCGTACCAACACGTGCAAAGCACACCGGTGCCGCCATCACACGTAGAAGGCATCAGGCTCAATCCGACCACTGCCACCAACGTCGACGCCGTCATCATGACAGCGATGGCGAAGGATCCGGCCGACCGCTATGACGATGCGGCCGATTTCGCCGACGACCTTCGACGCCTGGCTAGCCACCGCACACCGCTGGCCGCGCAGCATCGGACGAATCCTTACAGCCCGATGCCCCACCAGAACGATCCCAGCGACGTCGCGACGACGGTCATGCCCGCTGCAGGGACCGCCGGAGCAGCTGGAGCTGCCGGGATCGCAGCTGGAAGCGGCGCGCACAGTGCGGCCGCCCAAGGTGCTCACGCAGCCCAACCTGTCCCGTCAGACGCCCCCGGCCAAGCGCAAGGAGCACACGCGGCCGTCGCACCGGCAGGGAGCGACACCGCCACACGAAACTCCGGCGGCAAACACGCCAGCAAGCACTCCGAGCAGGGAGAGAAGAAACGCAGCGCGCTATCCACATGGATACGGATCATCTGGACGCTCGTTATCCTCGCCATTCTCGGGATCGGTGGCGCCATCGCATGGTCCTACTACCACGACAACACAACGAGCAGCAGCCTCCCCCACGTCGACACTAACGACAACAAGAAGATCAGCATCCCCGACGTTCGGAATCTCACCGAGGATGACGCGATCGCCAAACTCGAAGACGCTGGGTTCAAGGTGAAAACGCGGGAAGCGTCTAATGCCGACGTCGAAAAGGGCCATGTCATTGACACGAGCCCAGCAGCGGGATCGCAAGTGCCCAAGGGCACCCAGGTCACGCTCACGATTTCCACCGGAAAAGAGCAAACCGACGTCCCGAACCTCACGGGGAAGGACACGCAAGAGGCTTCACGGCTGCTCCAAGAAGCCGGGCTTGTGCTTGACCAAACGGTGAAAGAGGCGCCATCGGACAGCGTGGCCTCCGGCCGCATCATTGAGCAAACGCCGGCGTCAGGCTCCCATGTCGCCAAGGGAAGTAGTGTGACCATCACGGTGTCCACCGGGCCAGAACGCGTCCGAGTGCCCGTCGTTACTGGTCAATCCATCGACGACGCCCGCGGCAACCTCGAAGGGGCCGGGTTCAAAGTGACGGTCACCGAAGTCGATTCCACCCGCCCCGAAGGCACAGTGCTCCGCACCGCCAACGAAGGCAACCAGATGCCCAAGGGAGCGACGATCGAGCTTCAGGTCTCCCGCGGTAACCAGCTGACCATGCCTAACCTCGTCG
>NZ_JAUMTY010000002.1:0-23093 GCF_030530965.1 Corynebacterium sp.
TCGCATTCCGGCCTTGTCCTCGCATGTCGGTAACGAGAAAGGTGTTGCCGCCCACAGTGCCAGCGGTTCAGTGGCCAGCGGCTCCACGGCTGAAGTCGCCCGCCTCGTCGGCCTCCCCGTGGTTCTCGTCATTGATGTCCGCGGAATGAGCCAGTCGGTCGGAGCCGTCGTGAAAGGTTTTATGACCCTGGACCCGGACGTGACCATCGCTGGCGTGATCTTGAACCGAGTGGGCTCCACCAGACACACGGCTGTCGCAACGAAAGCCGTCGAAGAGCAGGGCGTTCCGGTCATTGGTGCAGTTCCGCGCGCCGTCGACGTCGAGGTGCCCAGCCGGCATTTGGGGCTCATCACGACATCCGAGTGGAGTGCCGAAGCGCAGGAAGCCGTCAGCCATATGGCGGACATGGTGGAAGACTCCGTCGATCTGGACGCTGTGCGCGACCTAGCCACACCGCCCGTGCCAGGCCTGGTGTGGAATCCTGCTGAGGAGATCAAGCAGTGCCACACTGGTACCAGTCCTCGTCGATCAGAGCGACCATTGATTGCCATGGTTGGTGGGCCAGCATTTAGCTTCTCATACGCGGAGCATCGGGAACTGCTCGACGCAGCGGGTGCTGATGTCATCGATGTGGATCCACTGGGGGATGAAGACACCGCGTGCGATGCTATCCGGCGGTCCGACGGAATTATCATCCCGGGAGGGTTCCCGGAAGAGCACGTGAAGGAGCTGTCCTCGAGGCGACGCTTGGCTGGGCTCATCCGTGAATCAGCGGATTGCCATCGCCCTATTCACGCCGAGTGCGCTGGGCTCTTGTGGCTCCTTGAGAGCCTGGAGGGCTATCCCATGTGTGGGGTATTCCCGGCATCCGCGCACATGAATAAGCGGGTGACTCTCGGCTACCGCGAGGCGACCGCAACACAGTCCTCAGCGTTATGGCATCAGGGTGACCAGCTCATTGGTCACGAATTCCACCACACATCCCTCGTTATTGACGACGCTGCTACGGGCGGTTCGAGTGATCCGTCAGAACATCAGTCTGCGTGGACATGGACGGGATGGGACGGCCATGATGTCTACGAGGGGTGGGTGCGCAACAACATTCACGCGTCGTATTTGCATACCCATCCTGCCGCCATGCCCAGCGCTATCGTCAATTTTGTCGACGCGTGCCGCGAGTTTCACTATCAGCCGTCGCACTCTGAGTGAGCTGCCGCGGTACGCGTGAGCCGTCGCACCATTACGCGTGAGCCGTCACCTCGTCGATAGTGGCGACAACCTGCGTACACAGCCAACCCATCCACCAGCGTCAGCCCCCAACGAGACCGAGACTAAGCTGAAGGCTATGACCGATTTGCCACCAGTGACCCTCCGACCGCTGCCGTCGGAGACTATCAGCGATATCCGAGGACAGCTTCGTGGAACAGTTGCCTTAGTCGGTGGTGGCCCAGGCGATCCAGGCTTGATCTCGTACCGTGGATATCAATATGTGGGGGCTGCGGACGTCATTTTGATCGACCACTTAGCGCCTGATCTGTCGTCAATTATTCCCGCTGATTGTGATGTTATTGATGTGGCAAAGCTGCCATACCGCAAGTCGGTAGCCCAGGAAAAAATCAACTCGATGCTCGTTGAGCATGCGGAAGCCGGTGAGTTTGTCGTCCGACTGAAGGGCGGGGACCCATTCATTTTCGGCCGTGGGCTCGAAGAGCAAGAGTACTGCGAAGATCACCATGTCTCAGTCACGGTTGTCCCGGGGATAACAAGCCCCATTGCTGTGCCCGAAACCGCCGGTGTGTCTGTGACTCAACGCGGTGTGACTCATGATTTCACCGTGGTGTCGGGCCACGTGCCACCCGGGCACCCCAAGTCACTCGTGAACTGGGACGCATTAGGCCACATGAGGGGCACAATTTGCATCATCATGGGCGTGAAAAATGGTGGCGCCATCGCACAAGCGCTGATGGATGCAGGGCGCGATCCTGAAACCCCAGCTTTTGTCACTCAAGAAGGAACGACGTCCAACGAAAAATCGATTGCGACGACCTTGTCCTCGTTAGGGCAGGTGCTGGAAAACGTTAATCCGCCGGCGGTGATTGTTATCGGTGACGTCGCGGTACCGCGTCCCCACGCGGAATAAGCCCCTCACGCGAACTCGGCTCTCACGCCGCGTGAGCTCTACTGCGGAATGAGCATGGTGACGAGGTCACCTTTCGTCCCTTTCACCGCTCCCGCCTGGATTTCCGTCGCGAAACCCAACTCCTTGTCGATCACGCTGGATAAAAGCTCGGCAGCGTCTTCCTGCTTACACTCAGAAGCTTCGGCCAAGTGTCGAGCGACCAGGCCTTTATAAAACTTGTTGAAGTGAGAGACCACTTTCCGTTTTCCGGACGAGTCAATCGTTTCGACGCGAAGTTCTGTCGCGCCGGGCACGGGGCCCAAATTCCGGTACGTTCCTGAGCGAAAATCGAATATCGCGTTGGATTGCGCGTCCGTGCTGTCGCGCCATTCAACCAGAGCCTGAGTTAAGGCCGGCTTCCACCGCGCCCGCATTGTGGAGTCGTTCAAGGTCACGGTGCCGGATAGCCGGTGATGAGGAATGACGTCGTCAGCAGAAATAACCCCGAATAATGCCGAACCTACAGTTAGACGACGCGTAGCTGCGGCGGACAAAGGCCCCACAGCAGGGCAGACATGACCGGCTTTCGTGATGGGGTCCTGCCGTCCCGACGGAGCGAGTGCGTCGTAGAGGACACCCGTGTAGATCGTTAAAGCGGGGGCAGCTGGACTGGTTAAAAGCTGAGCGTTTGATGCACGCTCGGCATCAAGGCGCTCAGACAACCCCAATACTTCCCGAGCGTGCGCCCGGCCCTCGTCAGTCTCGACGCAACACAGGTTGATGAGCTCATGAGCGATCTCCTGGCGCGTCGGATTGAGAGAAGGAAAGTGCAACGTGTCCCAATCCAAAGTAGGGCCATCACCGGGGGAGGAGCCACGATCCGCAGTATCGGCCGGGTGAGATTGTGACTCCGATGGCGGAAGGATTATCAGCATGGGGAAAGCCTATCGGGCGATCATTCTGGTACCACGCTGAGGGGCGTCGGCAGGAATTATTCGCCACTGATAAATTCTTCGAGTTGCTGCCGAGCAACCTCATCGCGCAGCTGTTTCGGCGGCGACTTCATGAGGTAGGACGCGGCCGAATACACAGGGCCAGATACTCCTCGATCTTTCGCAATTTTTGCCGCGCGGAGAGCGTCGATAATTATTCCGGCCGAGTTAGGGGAGTCCCAAACTTCTAATTTGTATTCAAGATTGAGCGGGACATCGCCGAAAGTCGTTCCCTCCAACCGCACATAGGCCCATTTTCGGTCGTCAAGCCAACTAACATAATCGGACGGCCCGATATGGACATTGCCTTCACCCATATCGTGCTCAAGATTCGACGTCACCGCTCGAGTTTTAGAAATCTTTTTTGATTCAAGCCGTCGGCGCTCCAGCATATTTTTGAAGTCCATATTTCCGCCGACGTTTAACTGCATGGTGCGGTCAAGCCGAACTCCACGATCCTCAAAGAGCTTCGCCATCACGCGGTGGCTAATTGTTGCGCCGACTTGTGACTTAATATCGTCGCCCACAATCGGCACGCCGGCGTCTTCGAATTTCTTGGCCCATTCTGGGTCGGACGCAATGAACACGGGGAGTGCATTAACAAACGCAACGCCAGCGTCAATCGCACACTGCGCATAATGCTTGTCGGCCTGCTCGGATCCCACGGGCAGATACGAGACGAGGACGTCCGCCTGGGTATCGCGGAGCACCTGAGTGACATCAACAGGTTTTTCGGTCGACTCATCAATTGTCTCTTTGTAGTACTGACCTAAACCGTCAAAAGTAGGGCCACGTTGAACAGTGACTCCACTCGAGGGAACGTCGCAAATCTTGATCGTGCAGTTTTCTGACGCATTAATGGCGTCGGAAAGATCAGTGCCAACTTTCTTTGCATCGACGTCAAATGCGGCGACAAATTCAATATCGCCGACGTGATAGTCGCCGAATTTCACGTGCATGAGTCCGGGGACTGTTTCTTCCGGATCGGCGTCTTTGTAATACTCCACCCCTTGAACGAGTGATGAGGCGCAGTTTCCGACCCCCGCAATCGCCACGCGAATGGGCTTTCGTTCAGACATAGAGTCTCCTTCCGTTATCTACTGATGTTCGGCACGGGTGTGCAGGCACAGCGGACACTTTAATGTCGAAAATGCGTGTATTTAGTCAGGTGAGCTGGTTTGTTAATCGTTGTAGTTGATCGATTAAGAGGGTGTATCCAGCTGCAAAATGACATTAAAAAAGAAAGGATAGTTTTTATTACGTGTTGGAATTTACCCCTATGTAGGTGTGGTTACGGCCATGGTGAGCCAGGTTCGACGGGGGCTCTGATGATGGCTTTGACGGTGAGTTTGTTGATAACACCGCCTTGATATGTGAACGCGCATCGCCACCACAGCGATTGCCATCCACCGGAGCGCGACCTCACTGAAACTGTGGGGTAATGTATCGAGCCATGATTACCCGTATGTCCTCTCTCTTTGTGCGAACCTTGCGTGAAGACCCTGCAGATGCAGAAGTTCCTAGCCACAAGCTCCTTGTTCGGGCCGGTTTTATCCGACGCATCGCACCCGGTGTGTATTCGTGGCTGCCGCTCGGGCTCAAGGTTCTGCGAAACATTGAGCGGATTGTGCGGGAAGAGATGGACGGTATAGGTGCTCAAGAAATTGAATTACCTGCCTTACTTCCTCGCGATGCCTATGAAGTGACAGGCCGATGGACAGAGTACGGCGACGCTCTTTTCCGGTTAAAAGACCGTAAAAAAGGCGATTATCTCTTAGGCCCTACTCATGAGGAAATTTTTACCGAGACGGTGAAAGGCGAGTACTCCTCGTATAAAGATTTCCCCGTCACCCTGTATCAAATTCAAACCAAGTACAGAGATGAAGAACGGCCTCGCGCAGGAATTTTGCGCGGGCGGGAATTCGTCATGTGTGATTCCTACTCCTTTGATATGAAAGACGAGGGGCTAGAGGAGTCGTACCAGAAGCACCGGGCCGCCTATCAGCGCATGTTTAACCGCTTAGGCCTCGATTACGCTATCTGTGCTGCGACGTCTGGTGCGATGGGCGGGTCCGCGTCCGAGGAATTCCTCGCTGTCTCGCCCGTCGGCGAGGACACGTTTGTGACGTCGACAAACTCCGATTATGCGGCCAATGTTGAGGCTGTCGTTACTCCTGCGCCGACTGTCGACGAAAACGCGATCGATTCGATTGAGCCAGCGATCACACTGGAATCGCCTAACTGTACGACGATTGCCACGCTGGTGGACTGGGCCAATTCGAATGAGACTGTGTCCCAGCGGTTCGGTCGTGAAATCACTGCTCAAGACACCCTGAAATGCGTGGTAGTGAAGACGCGGGAACCGGGGGAAGACGACTTCTCGTACGCCATCATTGCGATCCCCGGTGACCGTGAGGTGGACATGAAACGCCTCGAGGCGTCGCTGGAGCCGAAGGAAGTTGTCCTGGCTGAGCAGGAAGATTTCGACGAGCATGACTTCCTGCCCAAGGGCTACGTCGGACCGGTGGGAATGGCAGAGCACGATGTGAAAGTCCTTGTTGATCCACGCGTGGTAGCGGGTACGCGGTGGATTACCGGAGCCGGAGTGGACGGCCACCACAGCGTTGATGTCACGGTGGGCCGCGACTTCACCCCGGATGGCACTATCGAGGCCGCCGAGGTGAAACAGGGAGATCCTGCACCGGATGGAACGGGCACGTTGCTCCTCAAGCAGGGTATTGAGATCGGCCACATCTTCCAGCTTGGCCGGAAGTACACCAACGCCTTCGAACTCGATGTGCTGGATGAGAACGGTAAGCGCTCGCGGCCCACGATGGGATCCTACGGGGTCGGAGTTTCGCGATTGGTCGCCGTCGTTGCTGAGCAGTACCACGACGACAAGGGCCTGAAATGGCCGGTCAGCGTTGCGCCGTTCCCGGTCCATCTCGTGGTTGCGAATAAGGATGCGGAGGCAGCGGAAGCGGCGTCTACTCTCGCGGAAGAACTATCCAACCGTGGGCTCGACATTCTTTTCGACGATCGGCCGAAGGTCAGCCCGGGTGTGAAGTTCAAGGATTCGGAACTGCTGGGTATGCCCTACGTTGTGGTGTTAGGTCGTGCCTTCAAGGAAGGAAAAGTCGAGGTGCGCGATCGGTTGGCCGATTCGGTGGAGACTGTCCCCGTCGACGGTGCAGCAGAGCATATCGCTGACCTTGTGAAAAGCTAACGCCGGAGGAGCTGACCAGGCGTGAACGCTAGATACTTGCCGACGTCCCCATGCCTGGCAGGTGGAGGCGATCGTCATTCATCGCATTTCCTCCGGCTTTGTCGATAAAGTATGCGGCGTCCACCGCTGAATGCGTGATTAGCGACGAAGCTATATCCATCGCGCTACCCGTGTTCAACGCCCGCGCTTGATCGTACGTGCGGGAACACGCAAAGAGCTCCAGGTTAATCAGGAATTGGTGGGCAGTGTCCGAGTCTGTCGGCGGGGCGGCAAACGAGTATGCGGCATCCGCGAGAGGGATGTTCTTCTGCGCGACCTTAGCCTGGTCCTCGAGCCATGAAATGATGCGATCCCGCGTCGCGCGGTGCTTATTCGCTGCAGACTCGATGCTCTTCTTCAGTGCAGAGTCCGCGAAGGGCAGGGCCAACCCGAAGCCATAGATGATTTGATACTCCGTCGTCAGCAGCGTGGTCATTGCGGTGACATCAGCTTTATTAGGACGACGGTTACCGCTCGATGAACCCGACGTTGCAGTGGAGCTGGATTGTGAAGCAGCATTGTTGTCCTGCGCCGTCCCCGTGTTAGCCGAGTCCGAGTCACCCAACGACGTTTGCGCGGCGATCACCGATAGTGATGACGCAATAGAAACAAGCAAACCGTTATTGCGTTTCGTGTCCGCTTGAGATGCCACCGAGACAACCGACGACCGTAGGTCCTTCAGCTTTTGGGATAACTCTTCGTCACTGTTGCCGCCAGCAGGTTGTGGATTACCGCCGTTACTCTCAGAATCCAATGTGGAATCCGAGCACGTTGACGGAGAATTCCCGTCTTTATCCGTGCCGCATATGCGTCGGATTTCTTGCCGGAGAGCATCCGCGTGGGCATGAACAAAGACCGCGACATCGTGGTGGTCTGACGCGTCAAGTGAGCCCGCCACCGCGTTGGCCTGTGCGTAGAGGTCAGATAATTTCTGGTCAGGCTTGGTGTGCGTAGATTCGCACCCGGCTAACAGGCCACTTCCGGAGAGCACCGTAACGGCGACGGCAGCACCTATGGCCCGCGCGGAGCGTCCGAAGAAAGCCCGCCGAGAAAACGCAGCACCGGGGGTTTCACGTGAGCTATTCTGTTTCAGCTGCTCAGCACTGCTATTCCTCGTCATCTTCGAGCTTTTCACGTTCCTCATCACTGTTCTAGTCTCTCACAGGCGGTTAGTGGGCTTGGCTGGTACTCGTTATCCTGGTTTTATGGCTTTCCCGACGGCAGAAGAGATTACACAGCGCGTGCAACACATCGTGGGTCCGCGTGGATTTGATGTTGAAAAGGTCGATATTAAAAAAGCGGGCGCGAAGTCTGCCGTCATTATCCGCATCGACGGTGACCAGCGCCCTGATCTGGACGTAATCGAGGAACTCTCGGACGAGATTTCCCGCAACTTCGACGCCGCGGAAAGTGATGGGGAGTTGAACTTCGGCGCTGGTTATCGTCTTGAGGTCTCGACCCCAGGTTTCGATGAACCCTTGGTCGCCGCTCGTCATTTCCGACGTCAACGTGGGCACGTAGCCACGTTTGTTCTCAACCAGGCCGACGATGCAGGCGCCACGGCCAACGCCGACAACGCTCGCTTCGTCGCCCGAATCGGCGCCTTGAACGCTGACGAGACCGAGCTGGCTGTAGTTCTCCCCGGGAAGAAAGAACCGTCGGTGAAGACCTACCCACTGGACCAGATCCGTGAAGCGAAGCTAGAAGTGGAGTTTTCGACTCCGCCCGAGGCTGAAATGAACCTCGTTAACACGCCCTTTGACCAGTTGGGATAGTGCCCAAGAATAGCTGCACATGATTGCGCCACGGGGCACATTTTGCGACCAAACGACCAGTGAGTAGCCTATGGGAAGTTGAGGTTGCAGGTACAAAATCGAAGGGCTACAAGTGAACATCGACTTGAGCACGCTGCGCGCGATTGAACGTGAGCGCGGGGTGTCCGTGGAAGACATGACAGCCACCATCGCAAAGGCTCTGCTGGAAGCGTGGGAGAAGTCTTCGGGGGGTGATTCAGAAGCGCGCGTCGATGTCGATCCCGACGATGGGCATGTGGCCGTTATCGTCACCGAGCGAGACGACGAAGGTAACGTCATCGCGGAAGTCGACGAAACCCCGTCGGACTTCGGCCGTTCCTTCGCTGGTACTGTCCGCGAGGCAATGGTGGCTCGTCTGCAGGAAGCAGAAGCAGACCAGACCTACGAGGAATATGCGTCGCTGACCTCGAAGGTTGTCACAGGCATCGTTGAGGCAGATTCTTTCGCGCGGGCAAAGGGGATCGTTATTGCCCGTCTTGGCACGGAAGCGCACGGGAATGACGGAACGCTGCTCCCCGCCGAGCAGATCCCAGGCGAGAAATACCCTCACGGCAAGCGCCTGAAGTTCTACGTGGTCAACGTCAACCGTGGGCCACGCGGCGTTCAGATCATGATCTCCAGGACGCACCCGGAATTCGTGCATCGCCTGTTCGAGCTCGAGGTTCCTGAAGTTGCCGACGGTTCCGTCGAGGTTGTTTCCATTGCTCGTGAAGCTGGCCACCGCTCTAAGGTTGCCGTGCGATCGACCATCGATGGCGTGAACGCTAAGGGATCCTGCATCGGCCCTCGCGGACAGCGCGTCCGAGCGATCATGGACGAACTCGGTGGCGAAAAGATCGACATCATCGACTTCGACGAGGACCCCGCTACCTTCGTCGGGAATTCTTTGGCTCCGTCGAAGGTTCTTAAAGTTGAGGTTGTTGATCCGGAGGAACAAGTCGCACGGGTGACTGTTCCGGATTATCAGCTTTCTCTGGCCATCGGTAAGGAAGGGCAAAACGCCCGCCTTGCTGCACGTCTAACCGGATGGCGTATCGACATACACTCGGATACTGAATAAACGCTGGTAAGTTCGCGTAAATCAGTCTGTGACGTTACACTGTTGTATGCCCTTCCATGACGAGGGACGATGACGCACGCTCTGATGGCCTTCAGAGCGTAGTAGTCACAACAGAGAGTCATACACAGAGTTACTGCGATAGGAGAGTGGCAGAGAGTGCATCGCCAGGGTTCAACCCCCGTCCGCATACGCACTTGCATTGCTACTCGGACGCGGTGCTCTGACACTCGCATGTTGCGTGTCGTCCTAAGGCAAGACGGTGCATCACAGGACGGTTCGTCGAAGAAAGAGACTGTGATTATTCCAGATCCCTCCCGGTCCTTACCAGGTCGAGGGGCATGGATTATTCCCACAGCCGAAAACTTTGAACGGGCTCGTCAGCGGCGTGCTTTCGAGCGCGCCCTCCGGGTATCAGGTAAGGCTGATACCCGCCAGATCGGTGAATACATCGAGTCATTGGAGTCAGGGAGCGTTACTGCCACCTAATCGAAGCTAGTTTTACCCGTGGCTTTCTCTTTTCCGCACAAGGATTGAGACGGATCGGGATGGCGGACAGTACAACTAACCCGAACTCTGCACACTCAGTAGGAACCATTGAACGAAGGAAGACCTGAACACTGATGAGCACACGATGAAGCATCAGCGATGAATGTCAACAGTTAACCCCGGAGTCGACGCGGCATGAAGGCCCTCGACTCCACAAGTGAGGAGAGTAGTGCCAAAGCTTCGTGTCCACGAGCTCGTTAAACAGCTCAACCAGCTAGACAGCAGTCTTAAATTAACAAGTAAAAAGCTGCTCGCTGCGCTCGAAGAGCAGGGAGAATTTGTCAAGACCGCGTCGTCGACGGTCCAGCCTCCCGTCGTTAAAAAGATGAAGGAATACTACGGGGTGGCTGACAAGTCCTCCGGGTCGCCGTCATCGAAGTCGAATCCGGCGGCCGCAGCTGCCGCAGCTGCTGCTGCAGCGGCCCATCGTAGGAATCCTTCCGCATCGCCGTCGCCTGCGTCGATGGCCAATCGAAAGAACGCCAAAGGCGGAGAAACCTCTAAGGCGGCCCAGTCGGGTACGTCAACTGGTCGTGCGCAGTCGGATTCCGCTGCAGCCTCCGCATCTGCTGACAAAGCTAGTGGAAAGGCTTCCTCGGCAGCTGGTCAGTCGACGCCGGGACAGCAGCGGCGCCCATCTGGTCCGACTCCGGGTACAGCTGCCCGTGCCTCGGGAAGCCCGAATGCTCCCCGCCCCGCACAGAGCGGTAGCAAGTCGTCCGCTCAGGGTGCTGGAAAGCCGTCTGCCTCCAAGTCAGCGGCATCGCCCAAGCCATCGGCTGGGAAATCATCGCCGAAGCCCGGTCAGCCACGGTTTGAAGAACCGACGGCGGCAGGGAAGAAGTCTCCGAAGCCCGGTCCGAAACCGAGCGATCAAGCTGCGCGTTCCCAGCGTTCGACCCCGAAGCCGGGGCAAGGTGCTCCGAAGCCAGGTGCAAAACCCGGTGGTAAACGAGCTCCTCGTGTAGCGAATAACCCGTTCTCCTCGGGAACACGACCCGCCCCGCGCCCGCGTGGTGGAGATATGCCACGTCCCGGTGGAACGTCGGGTAAGCCCGGCCAGCGCGGTGGCGGACAGCACTCACCACGCCCCGGTGCACACACCAAGCCGAGCGGTCGTGGTCGCGGTGGTAACCGCAATGAGCGTTCCTCGAAGCAGGGCAGTGGGCACGCTCCAACACCCGCGATGATGCCATCCCACCCGAGCCCGGGTCAGATGCCATCCAAGTCCTCGAACCACTTCGGTGGCGGCCGGGGCCGTGGCGGACACGGACCTGGTGGCGGACACGGTGGCGGTCCACGCGGTGGCCGCGGAGGCCGTCGCGGTGGAACCGCAGGTGCATTCGGACGTCCCGGTGGCGCTCCGCGTCGAGGCCGTAAGTCGAAGCGGCAGAAGAGGCACGAGTACGAGGCAATGCAGGCCCCGACCGTCGTCGGCGGCGTCAAGCTGCCCAACGGTCATGGCAAGGCAATTCGCCTCGCGCGTGGTGCCTCCCTGGCTGACTTCGCCGACAAGATCGATGCTGATCCAGCCGCATTGGTCCAGGCCCTGTTCAACTTAGGTGAAATGGTGACCGCTACGGCATCGGTCTCTGACGAGACTCTGATGCTCCTCGGCGACGAAATGGACTACAAGGTCCAGGTTGTCTCACCTGAAGATGAAGACCGTGAGCTCCTCGAATCCTTCGACCTCCAGTTCGGTGAGAACGAAGGTGGCGCAGAGGATCTGACTAAGCGTCCTCCGGTGGTTACCGTCATGGGTCACGTTGACCACGGTAAGACTCGCCTCTTGGACACGATCCGTAAATCCAATGTGGCATCGGGCGAGGCCGGCGGCATCACCCAGCACATCGGTGCCTACCAGGTGAAGGTTGACTTGGATGGCGAGCACCGCTTGGTGACCTTCCTGGATACCCCGGGTCACGAGGCGTTCACCGCCATGCGTGCCCGTGGTGCTCAGTCCACCGACATCGCCATCCTGGTGGTCGCGGCCGACGACGGTGTTATGCCCCAGACCGTAGAGGCGATCAATCACGCGAAAGCTGCCGACGTTCCGATCGTCGTCGCTGTCAACAAGATTGATAAAGAAGGCGCGGACCCGGAGAAGATCCGTGGCCAGATGACCGAATACGGTCTCACCCCAGAAGAATGGGGTGGGGACACCATGTTCGTGGATATCTCTGCGAAGCAGGGCCAGAACATCGACAAGTTGCTTGAAGCAGTTCTGTTGACTGCGGATGCATCGCTCGAGCTGGTGGCCAACCCGGACATGGATGCTCAGGGTGTTGCCATCGAAACCCACCTCGACCGTGGACGGGGACCGGTTGCCACCGTCATCGTCCAGCGCGGTACGTTGCACGTCGGTGACTCGATCGTCGTGGGTGACGCGCATGGTCGCGTCCGTCGTATGACCGACGAACGTGGCAATGACATCACCGATGCTGGTCCGTCGGTGCCTGTGCAGGTCCAGGGACTTACCAGTGTCCCCGGCGCTGGCGACAACCTCCTCGTCGTTGAGGACGATCGCACGGCCCGCCAGATCGCGGACCGTCGTGATGCACGTCGTCGTAACGCCCTGGCAGCTCGTTCCCGCAAGCGTGTCTCCCTCGAGGATCTGGATAAGGTTCTTAAGGAGACCAGCAGCCTCAACCTCATCCTTAAGGGTGACAACGCCGGTACCGTCGAGGCCCTGGAAGATGCTCTGCTTAAGCTCGACGTCGGAGACGAAGTTGAGCTCAACATCATCGACCGCGGCGTCGGTGCCGTCACCGAGACAAATGTCCACTTGGCGGCTGCCTCGGATGCGATCATCATCGGGTTCAACGTCCGTGCCGAAGGCAAGGCCACTGAGGCCGCCCACGCTGAGGGCGTCGATGTCCGGTACTACTCGGTCATCTACAAGGCGATCGAGGAGATCGAGGCTGCTCTTCGCGGCATGCTCAAGCCGATCTACGAAGAGCGCGACCTGGGTACCGCCGAGATCCGTCAGCTGTTCAAGGCCTCGGCAGTTGGTCTTATTGCCGGCTGCATGGTTGAGACAGGCGTCGTTAAGCGAAATGCGACAGTCCGGTTGGTTCGCGATGGCAATGTTGTTGCCGATAAAGCAACCGTCACATCGCTGCGCCGCGGTAAGGACGATGTCCAAGAAGTCCAGCACGGCTACGAGTGCGGTATGGTCTTGTCCTACCCCGACATCTCCGTCGGAGACAAGATTGAGGCCTACGAATTGGTCGAGGTCCCTCGGGACAAGCAGAACAAGAAGGCCTCGAAGAGCAAGTAACCATAAGCCCTTCGTTGGCCAGGGCGATCTCCTGATCGGGTGATCGGGGTGATCGTCAGGTAAACTCCCTCCACGTAGATAATGGAGGGAGTTTTTCTAATGGCTGATCGCGCTCGCGCTGCGCGCATGGCTAAGCGCATCCAAACTATCGTGGCGAACACCATCGAACATAGTGTGAAGGACCGCCGTTTAGAGCTCGTTACCATCACCGATACCCAGCTCACCGGCGACTTGCACGACGCTACCGTTTTTTACACGGTCCGTGGGCGCACTCTCGACGAGGAACCCGACCGTGAACAAGCGGCCGAAGCACTTCACCGGGCACGCGGTCAACTGCGGAAAGCCGTGGGGGACCAGCTGGGCGTTCGGTTTACTCCGACCTTGACATTCACTCTGGACACTGTCCCTGAAACAAGTGCTCGTCTCGAGGAGCTTTTGGCTCAGGCTCGGCAGCGGGACCAGGAAGTTGCGCGTCAAGCCGAAGGAGCAACCCCAGCCGGGGACGCTAATCCGTACAAAACCTCGCCACACGAGGGACGTCCTGAGAGCGAAGCGGATGGATGGTAACGATTCAACATTCATCCCACGCGGGCTGCCGGTGACAGATCGGGACGCATGGGTGTTCCTCCAGGCCATGGCCTGGGAGTCTCATGCTCTTGCCGACGACGAACGCGCTCTGCATCCCTGCGTTGTGATCAGTCACGTGCGCCCCGACGCGGATACCGTGGGGTCGGCCTGCGCTCTTGTCCATCTCATCCGTCAGTGGGGTGGCACCGCTGTGGCCGTGGACGCCGACGGTGGAGTGCCGTCATCTGCTTTCTCTGTTCTGAATACAGAGGATGTGTACGTCCCGCTCGAGGACATCCCTCGTGATCCCATCGCGGTGGTGTGCGTTGACACGGCTTCCCTTGATCGGTGTGGAGTCGCCGTCGATATGGTCGAGGGCGCCACAGAGAAAGGGCGCTCCTTGGTGATTGATCACCATGAGACCGCGACCAATTTTGGCAGCATTAACTGGGTTCACCCGGATGCCGATTCCACGACGAGCATGCTCACGTCCTTGTGTGACATGTATTCGGAAACGATCGACCGGACCATGGCGACGGCACTCTACGCCGGTCTTGTGACCGATACGGAGTGCTTCCGCTGGGGTGGCCCCAGTCAATTCGCGACGGCCCACCGGCTGGCATCGACGGGAATTGATACACGGAGCATTTCGTCGTCGTTAATTGATGACCATTCCGTTCCGTATCTGCGGATGTTGGGTGCCGTGTTGTCCGACCTGGTATATGAGCCGTCGGCAGTGAATGGCCGTGGGTTGGTGTGGGGTGTTGTCACCGATAGCCAAGCACAAGAGGCTGTTGAATGCGATGTCGAGTCAGTTATCGACGTGGTTCGGACGGCATCGGAGGCCGAGGTTGCGATGGTTCTGAAGGAATATCGGCCGGGTGAGATTGTGGTGTCGTTGCGGTCCCGTGGTGCGGTTAATGTTGCCCGGGTAGCGGAAGAGCTAGGGGGCGGGGGCCATGCGCAGGCCGCTGGTTTAACCTGGCAAGGCACTCGGGACGGTTTTATGGATGCTTTTCGACAGCGTGTGAACCAAGAGGAGAAAAACGGTCGATGAGTAGTGATAACGTCGATCATTCTGTCGATACCGGCAGGAATGGCGACGGGGTTGGTGTCTGGAAGATCTTATCGATCGCTCTTCCATCTCTGGGTGTTTTGGCGGCCACCCCTATTTATCTCTTGTTTGATACGGCCGTGGTGGGGCGGCTGGGCAAGACGGATTTGGCTGCTCTTGCTGCAGCAACGACCATTCTTGCCCAAGTCACCACGCAGCTGACCTTTTTGTCCTACGGGACGACTGCTCGTGCGGGGCGTTTTTATGGTGCAGGCCGACGCGATAAATCGATTCAAGAAGGCGTGCAGTCAACATGGATCGCTGTGCTCGTAGGAATTGCCCTGGCGGCGGTGATTTGGATTCTCGCCCCGGTGTTGACGAACTGGTTAGCCGATGATCCCGGGGTAGGGAAAGAGGCGACGAGGTGGCTGCGCGTGGCGTCGCCAGCGGTGCCCCTGACGCTCATGACAATGGCGGGGAACGGTTGGCTGAGGGCGGTCCAAAATGCCAGGTACCCCCTGTATTTCACCTTGGCGGGGGTCGGCCCAGCGCTTATCCTGGTGCCGATATTGGTAATGCGGTTGGGGATTGTCGGTTCCGCCCTGGCCAATGTCACCGGTGAGACTATTACGTCATTGTGTTTCCTCGTCTGCCTAATACGGGAGAACAGCAAGTACGAGAATTCGTGGAAGCCGCGATGGTCGATTATGAAAGACCAATTGGTGATGGGTCGTGACCTGATCGCACGCTCCCTGAGTTTTCAGCTGTCCTTTATTTCGGCGGCCGCTGTTGCTGGTCGTTTCGGCGCAGCATCTCTGGCAGCCCACCAGGTGTTGTTGCAGCTGTGGAACTTCCTAACCATGGTTCTCGATTCGTTGGCTATTGCCGCGCAGGCGTTTGTCGGGGCTGCTCTCGGCGCGGGGCAGTCGACTAATGCGAAGGCCGTGGGGCGGTCCATCATTAAGTGGTCGTCGCTCTTTGCCGTGGTTCTCGCCGGTGGCATGTCCGCGGGATACTACTGGATTCCCCGCCAGTTCACTCATTCGGAGAGTGTGCTCGACGCGATGTCGGGGCCGTGGTGGCAGCTCGTGGTTCTGGTCCTCCTGGGCGGTTTTGTTTTCGCCCTCGACGGGATTTTGCTCGGCGCCGGCGACGCGATCTTCCTCCGTAACGCCACCCTGGTGTCGGCCTTGGTGGGCTTCCTGCCGCTCACCTGGATTTCCCTGAGCCAAGGTTGGGGACTGGTTGGTGTTTGGTGGGGCCTTATCACCTTCTTCTTGTTCCGCTTGGCGACGACCACGCTCCGATTCCTCCGCGGAAACTGGGCCCGAGTGGGCGCGCAGTGATCCCGACGGGGTTCTTTCCCGAAGGCTGTGCTTGGTCTGAATTGCGTGTCCCTGAGCCGACGCAGCCGTCACGCAACGCGCAGTGGCCGTCCGTCAGCCGCAGGAATTGGGACGCTTTGCATCCCCAAGAACGCGCTTATGTCAGCGACGCTGTGCCGCTACGGCGGGCGCAATTCGCTGATGCACGCGCGTGCGCAAGAAACGCTGTAACGGATCTCACCGGGCATGACCACGCTGACACTGTCATCGGGAAGGGCGAGCGCGGAATGCCTCTGTTTCCCCGCGGGGTCGTCGGATCGTTGACCCACACAACTGGGTTCCGCGCAGCGGTCGTCGCGCGAACCGATACATTGAAGTCCGTCGGTGTGGATGCGGAAGTAGCCAAGCCGCTACCTGACGGTGTGCCCGATGCTGTTCTTACCCCTCGCGACCTGCAACATATCGCTGTCGTGCAACAACATGGACGACAGCATGTGCAGCGCCACGGGAGAGATCCGGAGTTTTCGTCGTCAGAAAATATCTTGGAAACAGTGGTCTTCTCGGCGAAAGAAGCGCTGTATAAATCGTGGTTCCCGCTGGCCCTGGTTTTCCTTGATTTTGCCCAGGCAGACATTGAACTCCACCACGACGGAACATTGACCGCGTTCGTCCATCATGACGTGGGTTATGGAGCGATGCCACGGACGATACCGGGGCGATGGATGGTCGACTCAGGGTACGTCGTGACAAGTACGTGGATTACGTCGATCACGTAGGCCACATAGCTCGATCGCGGCCCGCGGTGACGTTCATGACAAGGTGCGTTTTTGACAAGGTTGCTGGGCGGGCGACGAACACCGTTTTCGCTATCTTCCCCTCGTTCTTCATTAGAGCTATAGCGTGTCCATCGGCTGACACCCCCGCGTAGACATCCTTCAGATCCGACGCAGGAATACGTTTCCCCATCGAGACCGCGGTGGCCTCGTCGTCACTTAAATGTCGAATGGGGAAGGACCGGGTAATGGCCTGGTCGAGGGAATAGCTGAGCGATGCCCGTGGAGTTTCGCCGGTCACCTGTTCGTCGAGGATCCGTTGCTCGGCTAGGGACTGCTCGTCGCGCAATTGGTCGAGTGTCTTGGCGTCGTCGAGACTAAAAGAGCCGACGCGTGTGCGGCGAAGTGCCGTCAGATGTCCCCCAACTCCCAGCATTTCGCCCAAGTCCCTCGCGAGCGCGCGAATATACGTGCCCGAAGAACAATCGACAGTAACGTCGAGGTCGATCACGGTGACATCCTCATCGCCATTGGTGTTATCGCCGCTGTCGATAGTCGCCATTCTCACGTTGCGAATATCAAAGGTCGAAACGGTGACGGGCCGAGGGGGAAGAGAGACTTCCTCCCCAGATCGCACACGGTCATAGGCACGACGGCCGTCCACCTTGATGGCACTCACACTGCTCGGCCTTTGCATGATATCGCCGGTGAGTCGCTCGCGGGCCCGGTCTATCCGCTCGGGTTCAGAAAGCAATGCTGACAGGCGCTCGCGAGTGGCCGGGCTAATGAGAGGACGCGCTGTTGCTTGGCTGGAATTCTCCTCAGAGTCATAGGGGTAGGGGATCGGTTCTCCCTCCGCATCGTCGGTTGTGGTGGCGAAACCGACGCGGATGGTGGCGTCGTACGACTTCGTGTTTGCCACTAAGTGCGTCATAAATTTTGTGCCGCGCTCAATTCCGAGGATCAAGACGCCGGTGGCCGCCGGATCGAGCGTTCCAGCGTGCCCAACCTTGCGCGTCCGCATCAGGCGGCGCATCGCCGAGACGACATTATGGCTCGTCAACCCTGCGGGCTTATCGACGATGACAATGCCGGAGCGGTCCAGCACCGATGAATGCGTCGACGAACTTGCGGTGTGTGATTTTTCGCCGCGCGGACGCTGTGTACGTGGACGTGGTGTAGAGGACTGGCCGGGGTTCTCTGAGGCATTCACGGGGTTTAGCGTAGTTGACGTCTTCCTCATGGAGCGCGAAGGATCATGAGGCTGAGAGGACTGTGGGGGCGGGGGACCGTGAGCCGGGGAGAGGAGCGTCGGCACTCTCGTTTATATCGGGGCCGTATCGCAGAACTTCGTCCCTGTGACGTACGCTATTCACGTGGATATTTGGCACGGGTTGGATAACATACCGCAGTCCCTCGACGCGTCCGTCGTCACTATTGGTGTGTTCGATGGTGTTCATCGTGGGCATCGTCGGCTTATCGGTACTGCTGTCCGTCGTGCTCGTGAACTAGATGTTCCCTGTGTGTTGATGACATTCGAACCCCACCCGGTCAAGGTGTTTGCACCGGAACGTACTCCACGGCTCTTGGGGAGTCTGAAGGACCGTCAAGCGATGGCAGAAGAGCTGGGCGTGGATTATTTCCTGACCGTTGATTTCACGCGGAGCTTGGCTGCCTTGAGCCCCACTGAGTACATCGAGCAGGTCCTTGTCCATCAACTCCATGCCAAGGCCATCGTGGTTGGTGAGAACTTCACCTTTGGTCACAAAGCGGCAGGGACGTCTCAGACACTGGAAACCGAGGGGCCTCGGTATGGCTGCGATGTGGACATTGTGCCGCTGTTGAGCGAGGATGGCCACACGATTTCCTCGACATTCATTCGCTCTCAACTTGATCAAGGACATGTCGACGAGGCCGCGTGGGCTCTCGGTCGCCCATATTCTGTCTATGGTGAGGTCGAGCACGGCGCCGGGCGGGGAGGCCGCGAACTGGGCTATCCCACGGCCAATCTCTATATCAGCCCGGAGCGCGCGTTGCCTGCAGATGGTGTGTATGCCGGCTGGTTCACAATTGATCCTGGCGAGACCGTCGACGGAGATATGGAGCCGGGAGTTCGGTATCCGACCGCCATTTCTGTGGGCATGAACCCAACATTTAACGACGATCGTCGGTCGGTTGAATCTTTTGTGCTGGATAGGCACGCGGATCTGTACGGGCTGTATGCAACGGTCGAGTTCATCGATTACGTCCGGGGAATGGAAACATTTTCGGGTGTTGACGAGCTCCTTGCTGCCATGCACCGTGACGTCGACGCGGTCAGGGCGATGACGGCTCGTAAATAGGCGCGGAAAACTGGAGTAGAGTCCGGCGCTTCAGTATTCCTCGGTTTCGTATTCCCCTGGTTTCGGCTCGCTGGATGGTATTTCGAGTCCATCCGAACATGTGGTAGCCTCGTCCGAGTATCAACTGCGGTCCGTTGCAGTTGTGAAAGCTGTGCCTCTTTGCGGCACGGCGCATACGGACTGAAATAACGACCTCAATTTTAGGAGTTTTCCTATGGCTTTGTCCGCTGCAAAGAAAAAAGAAATCCTTTCCGAGTTCGGTCTTCATGAGACCGACACCGGTTCAACCGAGGCTCAGGTTGCCTTGTTGACCGAGCGCATTCGTCAGCTGACGGAGCACCTTCGTGAGCACAAGCACGATCACCACTCACGTCGTGGCCTTATGCTCTTGGTCGGTCGTCGTAAGCGTCTGTTGAAGTACTTGGCTGCTAACAACGTCGATCGTTACCGTAACCTGATTGCTCGTTTGGGTCTTCGCCGTTAATTACGGCGTCGGCCATTCTGACTCGGTTCTGCGCAGTGCGGCAGGGCCGAGTTTTTCATATCTGGAGCTCGTCGGCGGTGCTCGGACATGATTGTGGTATCGGTAATGAAGCCTCCCGTAGAGGTAGCTCGGCGTGTTCATACCCCGTCGTCCTGCTCTTCCAGGTTTCACCTGCTAAGATGAGGTCGCCTGAAGATATATGAAGAAGAGATTTCTCGTTGGCGACACCGATGATCGCCCGGGGCACCCATAGAGAAGGACGGATTCCCCCTTTTATGACCAATAATCACTCCGTTTTTTATGACGAAGAGTTTGGCACCCATTCTGTCGAAGCCACGATTGACAATGGCGACTTCGGCTCACGCACTATTCGATTAGAGACCGGACAACTAGCTCGCCAGGCGAATGGCTCCGTCGTCGCGTATCTCGACGACGACACCATGATGTTGTCGACGACGACCGCATCATCCAAACCCCGCGAGGGCTTCGACTTCTTCCCGTTGACTGTCGATGTGGAAGAACGCATGTACGCCGCTGGCCGTATTCCCGGCTCTTTCTTCCGCCGCGAAGGACGCCCAGGCACCGACGCCATTTTGGCCTGCCGCCTGATCGACCGCCCGTTGCGCCCCACCTTCGTGAAGGGATTGCGTAACGAGGTTCAGGTCATCGTCACCGTGATGTCCTTAGATCCGAAAGACATGTACGACGTCGTCGCGATTAACGCGGCATCAGCGTCGACCCAGCTTTCGGGGCTGCCCGTGTCGGGCCCAGTCGGTGGCGTGAGAATGGCTCTTATCGTCGACGACGATCATGAGGATGGTCAGTGGGTTGCATTCCCCACCCGCGAACAGCACGAATCCGCGTTGTTTGAGATGGTCGTTGCTGGCCGTTTGACCGACGAACAGATCCCGGAGAAGCCACGCAAGGGACGTCGTCGCGGTCGCAAGTCGAGTCCACGGAAGAAGGCCGACAATGTTGCGATCATGATGGTGGAAGCGGGAGCGACGGAAACCGTCGTCGAGCGTGTCAATGATGGTGCGCCTGCCCCCACTGAGTCCGTCGTCGCGGAGGGTATTGAAGCAGCAAAGCCCTTTATTGCTGAACTATGTGGTGCTCAGCAGGCTCTTCGCCAGGCTGTGGATCCGGAGACCGAGGAATTTCCTCTGTTCCCGCCCTATGGTGCCGACGTTTTGGCCGCTGTCGATTCTGAGGCCAAAGGGCGCATCAGTGACATCATGTCCATTGCCGATAAGCAAGAGCGCGATGAAGCTCTCTCGTCGGACATGGATGACACGGTTGAGGCGTTGCTCGAAGAGTTCCCGGAGCGTGAAGCGGAAATCCGTGCCGCTCATAACGCTGTGACAAAAGAGGTCGTCCGGTCGCGTATTTTGGCCGACGGCTTCCGCATCGACGGTCGCGGCGTCGAGGATATCCGAGATCTCGATGTTGAGGTCGATCTTGTTCCTCGTGCCCATGGCTCGTCACTCTTCCAGCGTGGTGAAACCCAGATCCTTGGGGTGACGACGTTGGACACGCTGAAGATGGAACAGCAGGTTGACTCCTTGGGGCCTGTTGATCACCGTCGCTACATCCACCACTACAACTTCCCGCCGTACTCCACCGGTGAGACGGGCCGTGTTGGTTCCCCGAAGCGTCGTGAGATTGGGCATGGTGCGCTGGCAGAACGCGCTCTGAAGCCAATGATCCCGTCGCGCGATGACTTCCCGTACACCATCCGTCAGGTCTCCGAGGCGTTGGGTTCTAACGGTTCCACCTCGATGGGTTCGGTGTGCGCGTCGACGTTGTCCCTGTACAACGCTGGTGTTCCGCTGAAGGCTCCGGTTGCAGGTATCGCAATGGGCCTCGTCTCCGGCGAAGTCAAGGGGAAGATGACATATGTCACCCTCACGGACATCCTGGGCGCTGAAGATGCCTTCGGCGATATGGACTTCAAGGTCGCGGGCACGGAAGACTTCATTACTGCACTTCAGCTGGACACCAAACTCGACGGCATTCCGTCGGACGTTCTTGCTGGTGCATTGAAGCAGGCTCGCGAGGCTCGGCTCGAAATTCTCAACACGATGGCTGAGGTCATTGATGAACCCGACCCGATGAGTGACTATGCACCGCGCATCACGACGATCTCTGTGCCGGTCTCGAAGATCGGTGAAGTGATCGGCCCGAAGGGCAAGAACATTAACCAGATCACGGAAGATACCGGTGCTCGCGTCTCCATCGAGGACGACGGCACTGTCTTCATTTCCGCAACCTCCGGTGGCTCCGCTGAAGCCGCGGTCGACCGGATTAACGAGATTGCTAATCCTCAACTGCCGAAGGTGGGGGAGCGTTTCTTGGGCACTGTGGTGAAGACCACGGCGTTCGGAGCGTTCGTGTCAATCCTTCCCAACCGCGATGGGCTCGTGCACATCTCGAAGCTCGGTGGCAAGAAGCGCATCGAGAAGGTCGAGGACGTCGTCAACGTCGGCGACAAACTCGAGGTTGAGATCGCCGACATCGATAACCGCGGGAAGATCTCGCTGGTCCCCGTCGACGACTAATGTGCCTGATAACCGCTCTGGGATAACCAGAGCGGGTCGCCTTTAATGGGCCCTCCCATGTAGTTTCGAGCATCTTGTTAAGGCTCGGCTAACGGTTATACACTAATTCGCATGGCACGTGCAGTTAGTCCCTGGGTACCTAACCAACATGGGGCGTGGGCAATGCTTCTGCTTCCCATCATCATGGGAATGGGCTTAGGCATTTGTACTTTGTTGAATGACTCATCATCGGCCGGTGCAGTGATCATGGGGGTAGCCCGGTCGGTGGTGTTATTAATAGCCTGGGTAGTCGGCTATTTTGCCTTCTTCGCGTGGGGGCTCTGGGTTAAGATACCGCCGCCGCGGAACGGCCGGTCATCCGAGCGTAAACAGAAAGCTTTTGTAGCGACGGCTACGTACTGTGCAATTACGCTCGTGGCAGCGCTCATTACTGTGGCGCTTCGTCCGAGCCTGTTGCTGTGGGCACCCGTGTTCGCCATTGTCATGGGTGTTGCTCTGTGGGAAGTCGTCAGAAAACGCCCACGTTCTCTGCTTTCCGGTATTGCGACGGTGGTTGCGTCCGTATTGATGGTTCCCGTGGCGGACCACACGATCCGGGGGAGTATTAACGGAATCGCGTGGTGGTGGGCCCTCATGTTGGGCATCTACTTCACGGGCACGATTATTTACGTCAAGACGATGATTCGTGAGCGCAACAACCCGCGTTATTTGACGTTTAGTATCGGATATCACGCGGCATTTGTTCTTATTTCCCTCGTGTTTGCCGTCTTAGCTTCATGTGGGGTTGTCACAGGATTCGCGCCCTATACAGGTTTGTGGTGGACCGTGGGAACCTGGTTGCTTGTTATTGCTGCCGCCATATCACTGTTTCGCAGTTGGGCAGTACCCCGCTCGGCGCACAATGGTGGGAAGT
>NZ_JAUMTY010000002.1:23193-60096 GCF_030530965.1 Corynebacterium sp.
ATATCACTGTTTCGCAGTTGGGCAGTACCCCGCTCGGCGCACAATGGTGGGAAGTGGACGCCGAAGCGGGTGGGGAAAACTGAGCAGCTCGTTACCCTCGGTGTCGTCATAGCACTCGTGCTGTAGGGGGCAGATTCGCACAGGCCCCAGCCCGAGTCCTACGACGAGCCCCTACTTCTTCTTCCACCCGATGTCCTGCAACTTGACACTGCCGAAGAACTTAGGACCAAAGTTAACGAGGTCCGGGTTAGCCGCAGTAATGGATGGCCCATTGGTCACCGGCATAATCCCGTACCGCGCGAACGCCTCTTTTTCGAGTTCATTGGCCCGACGGATTTGTTCATCTTCGGTCGGAAGTTTCTGCAGCTCATTAATCTTTTCATCCATCTCTGGGGTACCAGTTCCGGATCGATTCAGCTGAGAATCAGAGGCATAGGTCTGCTGGAAATACGCGACGCCATACGGGTCCGACTGGCTAAATCCCATCGGGAACATATCGAAGTCACGACGCGTAACAACGTCGGAAAACTCCGAGCTTGGCCGCTCCTGGATCGATAGTTGCACACCAATATCGGACATCATCTTTTGTGTTGCTTGGGCCGTTGCCCGGGAGAGGCTGTCATCGCCAAGCAGCACATATTTCAGCTGCAGTTTCTTACCGTCTTTCCTCCGGACACCGTCGGACCCAGGTTTCCACCCATCCTGTTCGAGTATCTGTTGCGCTTCGTCTTTATTGAACTTCACGACGGCACCGAAGTTGTCGTCATATCCCTTCTGACGGCTGAAGAGCTGGAACGAACCAGGCAGTTTCTCCGAATATCCCATGCCATTAAACCTGATGGTCGCGAGCTGTGACCGATCAATTCCCGTCATGACTGCTTTACGCACATTAATGTCGGAGAGAATATCTGACTTCGCATTGAGAGTGATCAGCGACGTAAACGGTGCGGCTCCGGTGCGAATGTCGACGAGCTTACCCATCTTTTCTGCTGTTTTGAGCCGCTCACGGCTACCGACTGAGGTCGCGTCGATTTCACCGGCACGCAAGGCATTGATCGAGGCCTGTGGTTCCATTTGCCGGAACGTAATGGAATCGAGTTTTCCTTTATCGCCCCACCACTTATCGTTCCGTTTGAAGACGACTTCGCCTTTTTTAAAGTTGACGTGGTCAACGGTGTAGGGCCCAGCGCCCCATTCCGGATGCAGAGTGCTTTTATATGCGTTATTGAACTTCTTCGCGTCCGACACTTGTGGAGGAAGCAGGATGTTGAATAGACCTTTCCACCAGGGATAAACCTGGGAGAACGTCACTACTGCTTGTTTATCGTTCTCACCGGGAGTAACAGATTCGATGAGTTCGTATCCATCGGTGGTGGAGGGGATGTAATCCTCATCAGTCCCGTTGTTTGCCTTCCACGTGTTTTCAAAAGCGCGCCAGTCAATCGGTGTGCCGTCGTTGTACACAGCACGCGGATTGATGGTGTAGGTCAGAACCGTTTTGCCAGAACTTGTGTCTTCCTTGATATCAGTCACATAGTCATGGTTCGGAGAGAATTCACCACGTGGGGTGTACATAGCCAATTGAGGGTTGTAATACGACCATATCGTGGTGGTGTACGCGGTACCGTCACCATGGAAAGGATTCTCTTGGGTCGTTAATTCGTCAATGGCTAAATTGAGATGCCCACCATCTTTTATTTGGTCTCGGCTCGTCGGTTTGTAGTCGGCAATTTGGTCATATCCTCGGTTAGAGCCTTCAGCGTCGTCGTTATAACCGCAGGCAGTCAGGGACATGCTTGATGTCGAA
Organism: Corynebacterium sp.; assembly: GCF_030530965.1. Lineage (GTDB taxonomy): Bacteria > Actinomycetota > Actinomycetes > Mycobacteriales > Mycobacteriaceae > Corynebacterium. The sequence goes on from NZ_JAUMTY010000002.1 coordinate 25,001, forward strand.
ACAATCACGACGAGGGCCATGATGACCTTCGCGCGCACGCGCCGGTGTGCGTGTCGAACGGAGTGCCGCAGGGGCGCGAGTAAGGGGACGTTCACGGTTTTACCTTCCGACGAAGATCTGGCGGGTTGATGGATCACTCGATCACGATGCATGGCCACGACACTCACTACTTGGCATCCACAGTGTGGACGGATCGGTCGTGCGCTACGTGTGGATCCGGAATCGGGATAGCGGCCAACAGCTTTTTCGTATATGGGTGCTGGGGGTTGTCGAAAATGTCGTCGGTATTTCCCTGTTCGACGAACTCTCCTTGGTACATCACCGCGACACGATCGCTGATATGTCGAACGACGGACAGATCGTGGGCAACGAACAGATAGGAAAGTCCTAGCCGACGCTTGAGGTCGTCGAGAAGATTGATCATCCCGGCTTGAATTGAAACGTCGAGGGCTGAGACTGGCTCGTCCAGCACGATGAGCGCGGGATTTGTTGCCAAAGCGCGGGCAAGACCAATGCGTTGCCGCTGACCACCAGAGAATGCACTGGGGAAGCGGTCGATATGTGCCGCGTTGAGGCCAACAAGCTTCATCAACTCGGTCACGCGTTCGTTAACGTCCCCGTCGAAACCAAGGCTCTTTAATGGCTCGGTAATGATCTCGCGCACGGTCATGCGCGGGTTGAGAGAGCCCATAGGATCCTGGAAGACGATCTGTATATTCTGACGCGCCTTCAGTCGTGACTTCCGGGTGAAACGAGCCGCGGATTCTCCGCACAGTTCGATCGCAGTTCCTTCCGGCGGATTCAGATCCATGATCTCTAAGAGTGTGGTCGTTTTTCCGGATCCCGATTCGCCGACGATTGCAAAGCATTCGCCTTGTTTAATGTCGATATCGACGCCACGAACAGCGTGAACCGTACCGACCCGGCGCTTAACAAGGGCACCTTTGAGTAACGGAAACTCCTTGCGGAGGTTCGTCACAGACAACACTGTCGACCGTTCGCTCCGTGGCGTTCCGGCGAGAATATCATCGGCAAGGACAGGAGGCGGATACATCCTCGTATTGTCGATCATTTGATCAACAACCTCGTGGGAGCGGAAGCACGCTGTGTTGTGGTCCGGCTTATCGTCGAGGGGAATCGCGAGAGGCTCTTTCTCCCGACACTTGTCAATAACGACGGGGCAGCGGGCCGCGAAGGGGCATCCCTGCGGGAGATCGATCAGCATCGGCGGGTGCCCAGGAATAGTGGGAAGCGCTCCTCCCGCCTGTTTGTCTACGCGGGGAGTCGATTCCAGCAGCCCAATCGTGTACGGCATCTTTGGGTTGTGAAATATCGACGACACATCGGCGCGTTCCACGGGCCGGCCGGCATACATGACAAGCACGTCGTCGGCCGTTTCTGCGACGACGCCCATATCGTGCGTGATCATGATCGTCGCCGCACCTGTCTCCCTCTGCGCCACCTTGATCAGGTCCAGAATCTGCGCCTGGACGGTGACATCCAAAGCGGTGGTGGGCTCGTCGGCAATAAGTATGCGCGGATTATTCGCGATCGCAATGGCGATGACAACGCGCTGCCGCATACCACCGGAAAACTCATGAGGGAAGGCTTTTACACGCTTGTGTGGCTCGGGAATGCCGACCATATCGAGTAGCTCAATAGCGCGCTTCCAGGCGTCGGACTTTGACATGGAGGAATGGCACTGAATGGCCTCAACGATTTGTTCACCAACGTTGAACACCGGCGTCAGGGACGACAGCGGATCCTGAAAGATCATGCCGATGTCTTTCCCGCGGATGGCGCTCATGTCCTTATCGTTCATGCCGATGAGCTCGCGGCCATCAAGTTTGATTGACCCGGAAATCGCCGCCGAATCGGGCAACAGCCCCATGACCGCTAGAGAAGTGACAGATTTACCCGATCCGGATTCGCCGACAATCCCGAGAGTGCGTCCCGGGTAGAGGTCGAAATCAACACCGCGAGCGGCGTGAACAGTTCCCGCCTCGGAGGGGAAACGAATGGTGAGTTCACGGACGGAGAGAATAGGCTTTTCAGCTTTTTCGGTCGACCGCGTGTGAGTAGATGACAACGCTTCAGATGTCATGAGACATGTCCTCCAGCAGCAGAATAGGGATCCAGAGCATCGCGCAGGCCGTCAGCGATAAACGCCATGGAAATTGTCAGGAGTGTAAGAATCAGGGCCGGGAAGTAGAACTGCCACGGTGATGCGTCGACGGCTCCGGTACCGACTGTTAACAAAGTGCCCAGGGACACGTCGGGGAGCTTCACTCCTAGCCCGAGGAATGACAGGCCTGTTTCTGTCATCACCGTCGCGGGAACTCCGAGTGCAAATTGGATAATTAAGAGCGAACCAATATTAGGAATAAGGTGCCTAATCACGATGCGGGGAGTGTTGACACCCATATATTGGGCTGCTTTGACATAGTCATTCTGTTTGACTGATAACGCCATTGACCAAATGACGCGTGCGGGATAAATCCATCCGAAAATGATCAGAACTAATATCAATAGCTTCCAGTCTCCACCCGAACCAGACACTAGTAAAGCAATGATCAAGAAGGAGGGGATCGCCAACATAAAGTGAATGAAGGTCAGAATGATCTTTTCCGCGATGCCGCCCAAGAGTGCCGCGATACATCCGATGAGCGCGGAGAGAATCGACACACCGAGGGAGACTGTCACAGCGATGATGAGTGACCGTCCTAACCCGTGGATGGTCTGGGCGAAGAGGTCATTTCCTGAGTCTGAGGTCCCAAACCAGTGTTCAGCGCTCGGGGCAGAGGCGAGGTGGAGGAAATCCGGTTCCTCATAACTCCACTTCGAAATATAGGGTCCAAAAACCGAAGCGAAAACGAGAATAAGAAAACCAACGACGCCGATAAGGGCCAGTTTGTTTCGCGCGAAACGACGCGCGTATAAGGCAGTTTTATGCTGAGCCATTTAACTCACCCTTACCCGGGGATCTAAGATCACGACAGTTATATCTGCGAGAATTGCTGCCACTGCGGTCGTGAAAGCACCGAAGGCGGCAACGGCTACGGTTCCGTATATGTCATTGTGCGATAACGCCGTAATGAAATAATCGCCCATTCCTTGCCAGGCGAAAATCTTCTCGGTCATAATGGCGCCGGTGAAAATTCCTGGAATGGAGAACGCCACTGAGGTAGCCACCGGAATAATCGACGTCCGCAAGGCGTGTTTCCGGATAGCTTTACGCCGGGGCAGCCCTTTTGCCCGGGCTGTGCGGACATAGTCGGCGTTGAGGTTATCGAGGAGCAGTGAGCGCTGCATCATGTGATAGCCCGCGTAGCTCACCAACAAGAGTGAGAACGTCGGTAGAGCAACGTGCTGAAGAAAGTCGAGGAGCGTCGGAAAGAATCCGTGGACGCCATATTTCGATGCGCCGGTGACATAAAAAATTCGGGAACCAGTGATTCGGTTGACCCATAAACCAAAGGCCACCGTGATAATCGATGCAACAACGATGTGGAGGTTCATGGTGACAATCGAAATTCCTTGCCAAATACGATCGCCCATTTTGTATTGATTACTGGCGGTATATACACCGATAGCGACACCAATGATGACGGATAACACTGTTGCTAGCAGAAGGAGTTCTGCCGAGACCCAAATACGAAATGAAATCTGCTGGTTAACAGACTCGCCGAGGGGAGACTCTCCCCAGTCCCAGTGGAACAAGATATTTGATAACCATGTCCACCACCGCTCGAAAAGCGGGGTGTTATCAGAGAGATTTAGCGGCTGAAGTGTGCGTTGAATTTGATCCTCTGGCAGCGGAGGTCGTCTGCCAACATAGTTTGACTTGGGATCGAGGAATGCAGTCGCAAGGAAGAATGTGATGTTAGTGGCAATGAAGATGATGGCGAGCCATCCGCCTAGCTTCTTCACCAAATATTTCGTCATAGTCAGGGGCCTCATCGTCACGAAGACAAGCTTTACGCATTGAAATGTAAAACTGATTGATGACGAGGCGTTGCTAAATGTCGAAACAAAGAGGTTACAAAATGTTTCGGTTGTATTACGTCGCGGTCTCTATCAAGCTGAGCTGGAAGAACATGACTACAATTCGTGACGTTGATCGGGGCCATTCAAGAAGTGGGGCTACCGTCCGGGGGTAGTTCGATATTGTGCGAGAAGGGGTAGACTAACGCCGTTGCGGTGGCTGCGGCCACCTACATGACAGATATATCCACTAATGATGGGAGAAATAATGACTTCACCACTCAAAGTCGGTGTCATCGGTGCTTCGGGGAATGTAGGACAGACACTCGTTGCGGCATTGAAGGGGGAGTCAGACCTTGAACTCGTTGCTGCGGTGGACCACGACGATTCCTTGGATACGTTGGTTGAGTCTGGTGCAGAAATCGCCATCGATTTCACGTCACCCTCAGCTGTGATGGATAACGTTAAATTCCTCATTGACCATGGAATTCACGCAGTCGTCGGAACGACGGGGTGGACTGATGATCGTTATGACCAGGTCCGCGAATGGCTCAAGGATTCGCCCAAGACAGGCGTCTTAGTTGCCCCGAACTTTGCTATCTCCGCGGTATTAACGGAGAAATTAGCGGAAATAGCTGCGCCATATTTCGACTCTGCCGAAGTAGTAGAGATGCACCACCCAGGCAAGAAGGACGCGCCGTCGGGTACTGCTATTCACACGGCACAAACAATTGCTCAGTCGAGGGACAAGGCTGGGTGTGGCGACCAACCGGATGCTACCGAGCAAGCACTTGACGGAGCCCGTGGAGCGTCGGTAGACGGAATTCCTGTCCACGCCATCAGGATGAAAGGTGCCGTTGCACACGAAGCAGTTATTTTCGGCTCCCAGGGGCAGAGCTTGACTATCCGTCAAGATTCCTACGATCGCACCTCATTTGTTCCCGGTGTTTTCCTGGGAGTGCGTAAGGTGCCTGAACACCCAGGCTTAACCATCGGTTTGGATTCTTTCTTGGGGCTCTAAATGGCAACACCTAAGCCATGTGAAGTGTCTCTTATTGCCCATACGTCTTTCACTCTCCCCACGGGAATGGACTTGGGCTTTATTAAAGACTCTTCCGATGCGGATTCATTAGTCGAGTTTGCGGGCCGCGCCTGCTACGAAACATGGGATCGCCCCAACCCCCATACAGCGTCGAATGAAGCCTATATTCGGCACATCATGGAGGTAGGGCATACCGCTCTCCTTGAACATCCGACGGCGACGTTTTATATCCGGGGGCTGTCCCGGGGGTGTGCCCATGAATTTATGCGGCACCGTCACTTGTCGTTTTCTCAACTCTCACAGCGCTTCACGCCGGATGATGACATTGATGTCGTTGTTCCCGCAGAAATTGCGAAAGACAAACAGTTAACAGATTTGTTCCTCGAAGCGTGTGATGTGGCCAGAGATACCTTTTCGGAGCTACTGAGCAGCCTCGAGAAGAAAACTCCGGGCGGGGCGTCGGGACGCATGAATGCCCTCTTGCGTCAGAAGCAAGCGCGGCAAGCAGCACGGGCGATTTTGCCGTCGGCAACCGAAACTCGGTTGGTGGCCACAGGGAATTTTCGGACCTGGCGTCACTTTATCGGGATGAGAGCGACGGAAAATGCGGATCAAGAGATCCGGCACTTAGCTATTGCGATCTTGAAAGAGCTTCAGTCGGTGGCGCCTCATGCTTTCGGTGATTTTTCTGTGACCGAGCTCAGCGACGGGACCGAGGTCGCAACAAGCCCGTTTGTTAGTGAAAGCTAGTTGTTTGTGCCCGTGCCCCGCGGGTACCCTTGACCGATATGAGCACTGGTATTGCAACACGGGCCGGCGCCGAAACTTTCGGAACTATTGCCGTAGCAATGGTGACGCCCTTCGATAGCGACGGTCACGTCGATATATCCGCAGGGGTGTCGCTGGCTAAGCACCTCATTGATCAAGGGTGTGATTCCCTGGTTCTCGCTGGGACTACAGGCGAGTCCCCGACGACGACCGTCGAAGAGAAGTTGCGGTTGCTCAAGGCTGTTAAACAAGAGGTGGGAGAGTCCGCCCGTATTATCGCGGGGTCGGGAACAAACAATACGGCGACGAGTATCGAGTTATCTCGCGCTTCGGCAGAGGCTGGCGCGGATGGACTCCTCGTTGTGACTCCGTACTATTCGAAGCCAAGTCAAGAGGGCATTTATCAGCACTTTACGGCTGTTGCCGACGCTGTGAACGTGCCCGTCATGATTTATGACATCCCATCGCGTAGTGTTATTCCGGTTGCGAAGGAGACGCTGGCTCGTTTGTCCGAGCACCCGCGTATTGCAGCTGTTAAGGATGCGAAAGGGAATCTCGCAGAGGCCTTGGAGCTTATTCAGTCCACTGAATTGGCCTGGTATTCCGGAGACGATCCCATCAACCTTCCATGGTTGTCGGTTGGTGCAACGGGCCTTATCTCTGTCGTCGGACACATTGCTGCTCCCGTGCTGAGGAGAATGTACGACGCGTATGATTCCGGAGATCTCCCTGAAGCTCAGCGTTTATCAGCATCGTTGTCCCCGCTCTATCATGCGCAAGCACGACTCGGCGGGGTAAGTTTTGCCAAAGCAGCTCTGCACTTGCAGGGCATTAATGTAGGAGAACCTCGTTTGCCTCAAATTTCCCCCAGTCCGTCACAGCTCGATGAGCTTGCTGATGATATGCGAAAGGCTGGTGTTCTGTAGTGCCAGATAACCGCACTCGCGGTCGGCGATCGACGCGTAAGGCCGGGTCGCCTGATGTTGACGCAGCTCAGCGTCCAGAGTTCACAGAGCCGAAAGCCACTACACGTAATCAGTCCTCACCAACGTCTGATGGCAATCAAGGCCACGCCGACGGCAACAAAGGCAATGGACGTGATGGAAACCGCAACGGTTCATCGGGCCGATCGAACCGTGGTGGCAATAACAAGCACGGTGGCGGCAACGGTAATAAAGGCCGCAACAACCGTGGTAGCAACAATAAAAACGACAATGGCCGCTCAGAGCGCGGCGGTTCCCGGAACTCGAATAAGAACGGGAAAAACAATCGCCCCAATAAACGAGGCCGTGACCGCAACAGGGGACACAACAAGAATCGCTCTGTCGTGAAATCCATGCAGGGAGCTGACCTCACTCAGCGTCTGCCTGAGCCCCCCAAGGCACCAAAAGACGGTCTGCGCATCGTCGCTTTGGGTGGTATTTCCGAAATCGGCCGCAACATGACCGTTTTCGAGTACCACAACCGGCTTCTCATCATTGACTGTGGCGTTCTTTTCCCAAGTTCCGACGAACCCGGCGTCGATCTGATTCTTCCTGATTTTTCCTATCTGGAAGACAAGATGGATCGTGTCGAGGCGCTGGTCGTTACTCACGGCCACGAGGACCACATTGGTGCGATCCCGTGGTTGCTGAAACTGCGGTCTGATATTCCTATCGTGGCCTCACGTTTTACGTGTGCTTTGATTGCGGCGAAATGCCGTGAGCACCATCAGCACCCGAAGCTGATCGAAGTTAATGAGACCTCCCACGAGAAATATGGTCCGTTTGACCTGCGTTTCTGGAATGTGAACCACTCCATTCCGGATTGTCTTGGTATTGCGCTGAAGACAGGGGCTGGGCTTCTGATTCACACGGGTGATATCAAGCTCGACCAGACTCCGACGGGTGGCCGCCCCACCGATTTGCCGGCATTGTCCCGGTTCGGTGATGAGGGCGTGGACATCATGCTGGCGGATTCGACGAACTCCGCGACGCCTGGTTTCTCCGGGTCGGAGGCTGATGTGGCCCCGACGCTGAAACGTCTCGTTGCCGAAGCGAAGCAGCGCGTCATTATCGCGTCGTTCGCGTCGAACGTGTACCGTGTCCAAGCCGCAGTGGATGCAGCCGTTGCGGCGGGTAGGAAAGTTGCGTTCAATGGCCGGTCAATGATCCGCAATATGCAAATTGCGGAAGAGATGGGCTATTTGGACGTTCCACGAAACACCATTGTTTCTATGGACGACGCCGCGAAGATGGCTCCGCATAAGGTTCTGCTCGTCACGACGGGTACGCAGGGCGAGCCTATGGCTGCATTGTCCCGTATGGCACGGCGTGAACACCGCCAGATCACCGTCCGCGATGGTGACCTTATTGTTCTGTCGTCGTCACTGGTGCCGGGCAATGAAGAGGCCGTCTTCGGCGTGATCAACATGCTGTCCCAGATCGGCGCCCACGTGGTGACCAGTAAAGACGCTAAGGTCCACACCTCGGGCCACGGGTTCGCCGGTGAGCTGTTGTTCTTGTACAACGCAGCCCGCCCGAAGAACTTCATGCCTGTGCATGGTGAGTGGCGTCACCTGAGGGCCAATAAGCAACTGGCTATCTCGACGGGTGTTCGTGAAGATAACACCGTGCTGGCACAAAATGGCGTCGTTGTTGACCTCGTGGATAAACACGCCGACGTTGTTGGACAGATCCCTGTCGGAAACCTCTACGTCGATGGTGTCACCATGGGCGACGTGAACGCCGAGGTTCTGGAAGACCGCGCCCAGATGGGCGAGGGCGGCGTCATCTCTGTCACCGTCGTGATCGATAACCGGACGGGCATGGCGTTGGAGAAGCCTCGCGTTGTGGCATCCGGCTTCTCGGACGAGTCGCGCGAGATGATGCATGAGGTCGAGGATCTCGTCGATAACACCTTGCTTGATTTGTCGGGTGAGGGCGAAAACGATCCTTACCGAATGGCTCAGCAGATCAAGCGGCGGATCACCAAGTTTGTGGGCGAGAAGTGGCGCAGGAAGCCATTTGTTGTCCCGACGGTCGTTCCTATGACATCCGACGAGCCGTTGGTGTCCGACGTGACGGGTACACGCGAATCGCTGTGACGTAGGCACTACCTCATAGCCTGAGAGTCCTGGTCCCATGAAATTGGGGTCAGGACTTTTTCATTATGAGGCGCGCGGTGGGCGGCCACACAGCAGCCATCTAAACGCCCTGCGTAGGTTAATAATGTGAATGATGTGATCTGAGAGTCTAAAGTGGCATGCATGACTGCCCCTCGGAAAACCAGTACACGTAACCGGAAGACTCACCCTGCGAGTTCTACGCGTGCACGGTCCCGGAGGGGTGCGCCAGCATCGAGACCACGAGGGGGATCCCGACCCGCTAACCGCGGCGAGGAGCTGATTCCTACCCAGGAATTCGAGCGCACAGGCAGCGCGTTTTCGGCCGTGGGCTCTGGCCTGGCCGGTTTTTTCAGTAGTACAGCGCGGGGCTTGGGAAGTCTGACCCGCAAAGTCGCTTCCGTTCGAGGACCACAAGGCAGTATCCGAGGATCGAATGATGACGATCTCTTCGACGATAGTGCCGACGGTAACAATGCTTCGGACGATCGCAACCCTGATAGTCATCACCAGAGCCTTGACCGGGAACCGCGACGCGGCAGGAGCCGGTTCCGTCGGACGTCTAGGGCGTCGGAGCCATCAGACCGGCATACAGCCGATAGTGAAGAGAATGTTGACGATTATTCCGAAGGAGAAAACGTGTCGTCGGGGGGACATAGGCGCGGTGGCAGCACCCGACGGAGCGCATCCTCCGCACAGCGCGGCCTCATGGATGAGAGCGTCGACCAGGATCGTGACGCCTACGCCGACGATGCCGGAGTAGTAATTGGCGGCGGGTACGACACCCCCGCCTTGATCGTCGCCGCCCTCGGCCTCATCACCGCTGGATCACTGTGGTTCGGGATTGGCGGTCCAGTGGGTGGTGCCCTGTCCACCGGCCTCATGATGGTCGTCGGTGCAGCTGCGTACCTGGTTCCCGTTGCTCTGTTTTTCGTTGCTTGGGCATTGATGGTTGGCGTGACCGTCCGCCAAGTGAATCATTATCGGTCCGGGGGAGCACTGGCACTGCTGTTGATTGCGATGCTGGGACTCGCCCACCTTTTCGCGGGCCAACCGGCGACATGGGCAGGGCGGAGCCACGCAGGCGGTGCCATAGGTCTGTTCTCGGGAACGCCGTTGGCAACCGGATTCTCGGTGTGGCTTGCTGTGCCGATTTTGCTCCTTATTATCGTCTGGTCGGCGATCACACTTGCTGGAACGACCATCAAAGATACGGCTCATGCTGTGTCCGACTGGATGGGCTTCCGATGGGGCAGGGGAGGATACGACGACGCTTCGTACGACTCCTATGGCCCCGACGAGTATGACGAATCTGGATATGACATCGACGCCGAGTATGAGGGTGCCGGCTATGACGATGGCTCTGGAGTCAATCGTCGGTATGCCCGCTCTGACCGCGACCTGACTCCTTACGATTCTGGGCGCAGGCATTACCCTGCACGCAATGTGCCTTCCGATCCTCGGGTACACAGAGATGGGCAACCGCTCATCGTCGGGGAGGGTGCGCAGAAGTCCTCTTCCCACGCGATTATCGACGACGGCTCCGGGTTTGACGATGACGAGCTGCCGTCGGGCGCTCAGCAGTACGGCTCGTATGGCAATACGCCGATGGATAACTATCCCTTGGATGAAGACGCTGCGCCGACGCGAGTGTTCTCATCGGGGTCGGGGGCTAGTGATCGTGGCCGCTCTTCCCGCAATTCGTCAGGTAGAAGGCCTGCGCCGACGCTGGACGATCAGCCCACCGACGTTGACATCGCCGGTTTCCATGGTGGGATGCCGACGTCCGTAGACGCTGCACAGCAACGAGATGTCACCCAGCAACGAGATAATAACGTCAACAACACGCGGGTTGACGCCTCTCTCACCGAGGATAACGATGTTTCATCCGCGGCGAATGAGGGTTCGCCTCAATCGTCGGCAGTGAAAGTCAATGCTGCGGGCGAAGGCGCACCTGAGCTGGTTGACGATGGCGACGGTGAACACGGCGAAAGCAGTACGGACGCGGTCAGTGCTAGTCGTGAGGCGATGCGGCGGGCAATTGTCGCACGCTCGGGTATTGATGCGGCACGTAAAGCACCGGGGAAAAAGCAATCGCAGCGTGCTTCGGCGGCGTCGAAGTCAGCTTCGGGGAGCCAAGACCGCAGCACTGCCGCATCGTCATCGGATGCGGGGTATCACTACGAACTGCCAAGTGCGGATCTGCTCATCCCGGGCAAAGCGGCGAAGACTCGGACTGAAGCCAATGACCGGATGATTGCTGCGATCTCGGAGACCTTCTCGGAGTTTAAGGTCAATGCGAAGGTCACCGGTTACTCGCGTGGGCCGACAGTGACGCGGTATGAGGTTGAGCTCGGGCCGGGCGTCAAGGTATCCAAGATTACGAACCTGCAGTCCAACCTGGCTTATGCGGCAGCGACGGACAACGTGCGTCTTCTCACCCCGATCCCCGGCAAGTCTGCAGTGGGGATTGAGGTGCCGAACGCCGATCGTGAAATGGTTCGGCTCTCTGATGTCCTGCACGCCCCGGAGGTCATGCAGAACACTGATCCGATGCTGATCGGGTTGGGTAAAGATATCGAAGGCGATTTCGTCGCCCACTCGATCGCGAAGATGCCTCACTTGCTGGTGGCTGGTGCTACCGGTTCAGGTAAGTCTGCGTTCGTGAACTCCATGCTGGTCTCCTTGCTGACACGCGCGACGCCGGAGGACGTCCGTCTGATCCTGGTGGATCCGAAGATGGTGGAACTCACGCCGTATGAGGGAGTACCGCACCTCATCACTCCAATCATCACTCAGCCCAAGAAGGCTGCGAGCGCGCTGCAGTGGTTGGTTGATGAAATGGAACAGCGCTATATGGATATGAAGTCCGCCGGTGTCCGGCACATCAAGGACTTCAACCGCAAGGTGGAGACGGGCGAGTACACGGCTCCGCTAGGCTCTGAACGCGAAGTCAAGCCTTACCCCTTTATCGTTTGCGTGGTCGACGAGCTTGCTGATCTGATGATGACGGCTCCGAAAGAGATTGAGGACTCGATTGTCCGGATCACTCAGAAAGCTCGTGCCGCGGGTATCCACCTAGTATTGGCGACGCAGCGCCCGTCGGTCGACGTTGTGACCGGGTTGATTAAGACGAACGTTCCCTCGCGCTTGGCCTTCGCGACCTCGTCGCTGACGGACTCGCGAGTCATCCTTGACCAAGGTGGGGCTGAAAAGCTCATTGGCATGGGCGATGGCCTCTTTATCCCTCAAGGTGCGGGCAAGCCGATGCGTATCCAGGGTGCGTTTGTCACTGACACTGAGGTGCAGGCCGTCGTCGATGCGGCGAAAGCCCAGCGTGAGCCGGAATACGATCCCAAGGTTGTCGAACAGGCTGAATCCTCGAAGAAGAAGATTGACGAGGACATTGGCGACGATCTCGAGGACCTGTTGCAAGCCGTCGAGATCGTTGTGACCAGCCAGTATGGCTCGACATCGATGTTGCAGCGCAAGCTTCGCGTGGGATTTGCTCGGGCTGGTCGCTTGATGGATTTGATGGAGTCGCGCGGAATTGTTGGCCCGTCAGAAGGGTCGAAAGCGCGTGAGGTGTTGGTGAAACCGGAGGAGCTGGACACCATTTTGTGGATGATTAAGGGTGCTGATCCTGCTGAGGCACCTAAGGAAGATCCGAGTGACAACGGGGAAGCCGACACTGCACCGGGTGGAGCGTCGGCCTCAACGACAAAGGTAGTTAGCGCCAACCCGTCGAGCGGCATCGTCTGATTGGGTACTCCTTTCTCCTGGCTCCGCGGTGCTGTCTTGGCTGGTCACGCCCCATGATCGTGGTTTTTACACATGCTTCATGTACCCTCTAGTAGCTGGAGGGGAGTATCCCCGTCGCGTTGGTGTCGTCAACACGGTGCCTGTGTTCGTGTGGAGTATGTGAGTAGGTGAACGAGCACAGCAGCACCCGGTATCAACGGCTAGGCCGATCATGATCAGCCGAGGGCACACGGCTTTCTGTGTAAGGCAGAAGGTGGTGCGTCCGCGTGGTTGTCAACGATCGATGGTGTGGTGAGCCTAGTGGGAAAGACCTCCGGTCCTTGGTAATGACGACCGGAGGTATTTAATGCATGTAGATGGGTTAACGTGGGCGATCACAATCGTCGTCCTCGTTGGAATTTTGTTGGTCGATTTCGTCGGGCACGTCCGGCGGGACCACACGCCCAGCATGAAAGAAGCTGGCTTGTGGTTGGGCATGTACGTTGGTCTGGCTACGATATTTGGGATTTTCTTGTGGGTGTCCTGGCCGGCTCCGGGGGATCCGCACAAGCACGGGCTTGAGTTTTTCTCTGGCTACTTCACTGAGCTGAGTCTGAGTATCGATAATCTCTTCATCTTCGCCCTAATCATCAGCTCGTTTAAAGTCCCGCGAGAGTTGCAACAAAAAGTACTCGCGTATGGCATCGCGCTGGCGATCGTCTTTCGCGGTATCTTCATCGCTTTGGGTGCTGCGGCGATTAATGCGTGGTCGGATATCTTCTATTTATTCGGTATCTTCATGCTGTACACGGCCATCAAACTGGTGGTCGACGAAGTCCGCGACGCGCCAGAAACCGATGTTGATGACATGTTCGTGGTTCGGACGCTCCGCCGTTTTGTCCCGGTGTCATCCGAGTTCGTTGGCCACAAAATGGTGGCAAAAGTCGACGGCAAGCGCATGGTCACGCCGATGCTGCTGGCACTGGTGACCCTCGGTGCTATTGACCTTCTCTTTGCCCTGGACTCCATTCCCGCGATCTATGGCTTGACCCAGGAACCCTACATCGTGTTCACGACCAACGTCTTTGCGCTCATGGGGCTTCGTCAGATGTACTTTTTGCTCGACGGCCTCTTGGAGCGTCTGGTCTATCTTCCCTATGGCCTGGGCGTCATCCTCGGCTTTATTGGCGTGAAACTCCTGTTCCACGCCTTGGAGGAGAACAATCTGCCCTTTATTAATGGCGGTGAGGATGTCCACGTTCCAGAAATCTCGACAGTTTTGTCATTGGGTGTCATCGTCGTTACGCTGACCGTGACCGTGGTAGCAAGCGTTATTAAGGATCGCCGCGATCGTGAGGCCGGAGGTATCTCCGTCCGTAATCGCATGTGAGGTCCGTCGAACGATACGGGTGGCTGCTAACCAATTTTGGTGATAAAACGGTTTCATCGTTGTAGTAAGCGGTAAGGTTTAAGTGTGAACGCGTCAGACGACAAGGCTCATGGGCCGACGGTTTCGGAAGCTGCGAGTGACAACCACGAGGTGAGTGACTATACGCAGCCAGCTCCACGTCACACGCAAGAAAGCGCAAAGCTGCTGAACATTGCCAACGTTCTCACGGTCATCCGCATCGTCTTTATCCCGGTTTTCGTATGGCTCCTTCTCTGGAACGGGGGAGAGTCAGCTGCATCGCGTTGGCTGGCCTTGCTCATGTTCATCGCGCTCATGGTCACCGACTTTGTCGACGGACGACTAGCCAGATCACGTAACCTCATCACCGACTTTGGCAAGATTGCGGATCCCATTGCCGACAAAGCGCTGATGATCTCTGCACTGGTGGGGCTAAATATCATCGGCCATCTCTGGTGGTGGGTGACATGTCTGATCGTGATCCGCGAGATTGGTATCACTCTGTGGAGAATGGCGATGCTTCACCGCGGGCTCGTGGTTCCCGCGTCTAAGGGCGGAAAGCTGAAGACGGCGCTACAGTCGCTAGCCGTCAGCTTGTTCCTCATGCCTTTGCCGGGATGGACCGACTGGCTCACCGGTATCGTCATGGCCGCTGCCGTCATCGTCACCGTGGTGACCGGAATTCAATATTTGCTCGATTCGCGGCAATCACGAGCAGCATCATCTGCGACGACGTCGGCGTAGTCGCGCGATGTTCGTAGTCATCCACTAGTGGATGGAAAGAAGTGGTCCAGGTGCCAAATTCTGCGCCTCATAGCGCTATTGAGTTCGCTCGCCCTACTGATGATGAGCTGTCTGAGGCCGCACGACGCGTCGTCCATGGTTTTTCGTCGTCGGGAGTGACTATTGCGTGTGCAGAATCGTTAACAGCCGGTTTGTTGAGTGCGACGGTGGCTACTGTGCCCGGCGCTTCAGCCGTCTTACGTGGTGGCGTCGTCGTGTATGCGACAGAGCTCAAAGCGAGTCTTGGCGGGGTTCCCCGTGACGTCCTCGATACCGACGGGGCAGTGGCACCAACCACCGCGAGGTACTTAGCCGCTCATGTTCGTGAGGCATGTGGGGCAACACTTGGGGTCGCCTTGACAGGCGTCGCTGGGCCAGAGCCTCAAGAGGGTAAGCCGGTGGGACAAGTATTCATCGGCATCGCAGATGGCACAAAAGCCACGGCACAGCTTGCTGGTAATGTGCTTTTTCGCCACAATTATGCAGATAAACAAGCTACGTCGGATATCCTTATCGGTGGAGATCGCGAGACCATTCGACGCTTGTCTGTATCCGCGGCGTTATCTTCGTGCAGCGACTGGTTAGCGGAATTCGATGTCGATGGAAAATAGTGTCGACGGAAAACAGCGTCGATAGAAAATAGCAATGATGGGAACAAAAGTGGGCAAAGATTCGTTACACACAGTGATGAGAACTCAGACCACCGTTCTAGATAATCCTGCTCTTTTTCCGCACCATCAATCACAGGGCAATAGCCCCGTTCTTAGCCACGACCGTGAGACCCCTCTCGACGGCACTATTGGTTCGTCGGCAGGAACACCTGAGCCTCTCCTGCGTGAGACGTTGGGTGAGGCGCTCCGAGCTTTCCGTGTTCGTGCGTCGATGACGCTCAGAGAGCTATCGGATGTTGCGTCGGTGAGCCCCGGTTACCTGTCAGAGATTGAACGTGGCCGTAAAGAAGTGTCGTCTGAACTCTTAGCCTCGGTTTGTCATGCTCTTGGAGTCCGCGTTTCAGATGTTCTTCTGGAGTGCATTAGCATTATGGCCCTGGAGGCGGAAGCAGTTGATTTCAGGCACGAGCTCGACGCCACCGTGTAGTAGTCACCCACGTGCTCTGTGCCATCCTTGTTGTTCATCCACGTTGTTATTGTCAGCATCGGTTGCTGAGCAGCTCTGCGTAGAAAGGTCCCGGTTTTCACGATGGCGAACCCGTTTTCAAAAGGGTGGAAGTACTTGATGGCTCTCTTCGACAACAAGATCGAAGAGAAAGCTGATCCTAAAGTACAAATTGAGCAGTCCATTCAGGCTGCGAAGGAACAACACCAGGAACTGTCGAAACAGGCCGCAGCTGTCATTGGCAACCAGCGTCAACTGGAAATGAAACTTAACCGACAGCTGGCAGAAGTGGAAAAGCTGCAGGGCAATACCCGCCAGGCTCTGTCTTTAGCGGACAAGGCCCGGAGCGAAGGCAATTCATCGAAGGCCGTTGAATACGAAAACGCCGCGGAAGCTTTTGCTGCTCAATTGGTAACGACGGAGCAGTCAGTAGAAGACCTCAAACAGCTCCATGATCAGGCTTTACAGCAAGCTAAGCAGGCCAAGGCCGCGGTCGAGCGCAATGCGATGGCCTTGAAGCAGAAGACTGATGAGCGCACAAAGCTCTTGAGCCAGCTAGAGCAGGCTAAGATGCAGGAGAAGGTTGCCGATTCTATCTCCTCGATGAACAAGCTCACCGCTAACGACGACTCGCCGAACCTGGACCAGGTGCGAGACAAGATCGAGAAGCGTTACTCAAATGCGTTGGGACGGGCTGAACTGGCGGAGAATTCAGTCGAAAACCGCATGGTAGAGGTGCAGCAGGCCAGCGTGCAGATGGCAGGGCACTCTCGCTTGGAAGAAATTCGTGCGTCGATGAATAACGGTGGGCGCTCTGGGGCTAATGCTGACCGCAGCATTGCCGGTTCCTCTCAGCGTTCGCTGGAACAGTCCCCCCAGAACGGTAGCGATATTGATAATTCCGTCCATGGTGAATTTACTCGCTCTTCCCAGGGGGACGATGTCTCGCAGGATGCAGTGGCTGAGAAGCTGCGGCAGTTGCGCGAAGGAAACTAGCCTGCCATAGCTATGTTGACAAGCGCGGTAGTGAGGGGGTCGCTACCGCGCTTTTTCAGTGCTTACTCCTGAGAGTCATACTCGGTCGCCGTCGGATCCCAGTCATCAAATCCGCGGCTTTCTAAGGCTTCTCCCATTGCTTCGGCACGTCGAATCGAATGGATAATCACAGGAAGAGCGAAAGCGCGCAGTCCCCGTGAGGATCGAGCACGGCGAGCTTCAATGACCACGCGGATGTTCTCCATCTGAAGAGGTATCAGGCGAATAGTGATGGCAATGGCCACGCTGATTGCGTTCACAGGGACGTGAAAACGCGCAAGGGGGCGGAGAGCGCGGTCAAGCGACTCGATCATGTCGCCGATTCGCGTTGTCAGAGTCAAAATTAATGCCAGAGCTACGCTGACCAACAATGATGTTGCCAGTGACAGAGCCGACCACCATCCCGCGCTCCAAGCCTGAAATACGGTGATAAACGCAAGAACAGGGATCACGGGCAATAGCTGCGATGCTGCGACGCTGAGTGGTATGCGGGCGAGGGCAAAAACACCGACGGTCACGAGGATTTCAATTCCGAGAAGCGCTAGGCCGAGTGTGGTGACGTGGCTCCCTATCGTCCGTGACAGGACTGTGATGATTACCACCATGACCATAATGAATACGATCTTCGTGGTGGGTTTAAGCCGGTGGGCGACGGTATTTTTATCAACATAGTGGCCGAGAGGCATAGTCAACCACTGTCGGGGAGTACGAGAATTACTCTTGTTCTTCATTTTTGTCAGGCTTGGTCCCTAGCGCGCATTGCTTCCTCGTATGTTCGACACACCTCATTCGCGGGCCCATCCGCCCGGATACGCCCACCGTCGATCCAGAGCGCACGGTCGTAATCGGACACAAAATCTAAGTCGTGGGTAGCGACAATTAGTTGTTGGGGGAGGCTATCGAACAAGCGTCCAAGTTTAAGCCTGTTGGATAGATCAAGAAGCGTTGTTGGTTCGTCGGCAATAATTGTCAGTGGTTGCCCAATGAGCACCGCAGCCAGTGCCAGCATTTGCTTTTCGCCACCGGATAACCGATACGGCGATGCCTGCGCACGTTTATCCAATCCAAACCGGCTGAGCATCGCCATGACGCGATCGTTCTTTTCACGACGAGAAAGGCGATGGCCATCTACGCGCATGTTTCGTAAAGAAAACTCGATATCTTCGTACACCGTCGGCATCAGTATTTGATTTTCAGCGTCGGAGAAAACAAACCCCACCTTTTTTCTGACATCGCGGCCGTCGGTCTGGGGATTGAGCCCGTTAACGGTGACTGTTCCGTGATCCGGCGTTCCCAACCCGTTAATCATGCGCACGAAGGTGGATTTTCCGGATCCATTTGCTCCGATAATGGCTATTCGTCGTTCCGAAAGCTTAACGGAAATGTCATTGAGAATTGTGCGTTCATCAAAAGCCACTGTGACATTGTCGAACTGAATAATGGGTGGGGTGAGGGATGAATTCATTAGCGAGGTTCGGGTAGTAAACGAGGGAAAGCAGCCGCGACTCCCGAAGCGATGAGTCCGACAACAATCATCTTCACCAGGTCGGGGCCAATGAAGGCGAGTTGGCTTGTCAATGCTGCCTTCAGGCTAAAGCCTTTGATGACAACCATCCATATAGCGCCGAAAAAGTACTGGACGAAAATTCCGAGCACGCTGACAATGACAAAGAGAATTGTTTGGAGCGGCCGACGACGCGGAGTTATTTCTGCGATCGCCCCACATACCCATGCCGAAATCAGGTAACCAATAACATATCCGCCGCTAACGCCAGCAAAAGCCGACAGTGCAGATCGCCCACCCGCAAGTACCGGTAGACCGATAAGGCCAAGGATAAGCACAAGCCCGATGGCAGCTGTTCCGCGACGGCGTCCGAGAATCATTCCCGCCATAATCGCGATTGCGTTCTGCATGACAATAGGAACGCCGGCCACTCCTATCGGGATAGAGACGAAGGCCATGGCAATGAAGAGTGCGGCAAAGACTGCTACATATGCGACGTCCCGGCTCGACCATGAAGATCGGCGTGATGATTGCTGGTGGGGAGCAGAGGTGGAGGTAGAACCAGCGTTATGTGTTTTATCACCCATAGCTGACATCGTAATAAAAAGTATGGCTAACACTAGTATTGCTCAAGGAATGAACGTCGATAGTGGAGCGCGGCCAATAGCTAGACGCCGGGTGGCGGCGTTTTGAATCGAACATACGTTTGCGTATGATGAAGAGCGGTGTTGCCGTGTCCGACGCCAGAATATTCTCTATCTTGGAACCAGAACCGGAGTAACATCGTCTATTCCGTGTGATGAGGGCAGTCGTGCTGGTTTGAGAACGTATTGTGCTGTGACCAGGTGAATGGCTGTCATCAGGTACATGTTGTGTTGTTAGGTCAGGTTGCTAGATACCAGCGGTAGTGCTCTGACTTCGATGAAGGATTGGTGGACAATGGCAGGTAAAACTGCAACGAAAAAGAAAACAAATCAGAGTAGTGGCGACGGACGCCTGAAAGCCCTCGACACGGCTTTAGCGAAGATCGAGAAAGATTTTGGTAAAGGCGCGGTCATGCGTTTGGGGGATGATAAGCGTCCTCCGATTAGCTCGATCTCATCAGGCAACATTGCGATTAACGTTGCGTTAGGGATTGGCGGATTCCCCCGTGGCCGCGTTGTAGAAATTTACGGCCCAGAATCGTCAGGTAAGACCACAGTTGCTCTTCATGCGATTGCTGAAGCTCAAAAAGACGGTGGCATTGCTGCTTTTATCGACGCTGAGCACGCCTTGGATCCTGAATATGCCCGTAAGCTCGGGGTCGATACCGACGCGCTGCTTGTTGCGCAGCCGGACACAGGTGAGCAGGCTTTGGAGATTGCCGACATGCTCATCCGGTCGGGCGCTTTAGCCATCATTGTCATCGACTCGGTGGCTGCACTAACCCCGAAGGCGGAAATTGATGGCGAGATGGGCGATAGTCATGTGGGGCTTCAGGCTCGGTTGATGAGCCAGGCTCTTCGAAAGATGACAGGCGCGCTGTCTCAGTCGGGCACAACCGCCATCTTCATCAACCAGCTGCGTGAAAAAATCGGTGTGATGTTTGGGTCGCCCGAAACCACCACCGGTGGTAAGGCGCTCAAGTTCTACGCTTCCGTTCGCTGTGATATTCGCCGTATTCAGGCTCTGAAAGATGGCCAAGACGTCATTGGTAACCGGACGCGACTAAAAGTTGTCAAGAACAAGGTGTCGCCGCCGTTCAAGGTTTCCGAGTTCGACATCCTCTATGGCGAAGGTATTTCGCGAGAGGGCTCGATTATCGACCTGGGTGTTGACTACGGCATCATCAAGAAATCAGGCTCCTGGTACACCTATGAAGGCGAACAGCTCGGCCAGGGTAAAGAAAAGGTCCGCGATTATCTCAAGAATAATAGTGACCTCGCCGGGACTATCGAAGATAAAATCATGAGGGCCGCCAAGGTCGGGCCGTACGCGAATGTCACTGATGATGATGCGGCGGAATCAGAAAGCACCAGCTCTGATGACGATCCGATCGATGTCGTCCCGAATGTGGACTTCGATGACGACGACGAATAAATGTGAAAGGGCTAAATTAGGCGATGCCTAAGTCCAGTGACAGTGATAACTCTGCTGAGTCCACCGCTGACATTATCGGGCATCTCAGCGAAGCCATCTCTCGCGTGGACACCAGCAGATCTATTGCGCAAGAAGAAAATGCTGTACGACCTGTTAGATCGCGAGCATTGCGCCTGTTGGATCACCGGGCTAGATCAGAGCAGGAGCTGAGGGATCGTCTCCTCGATGCCGAGTTTCCCCGGGCTAGCGTGGACACAGTCATTGCCGACCTTGTCGAAAGCGGACTGATTGACGACCGCCGATTTGCCGAAGAATGGGTGAGGCAACGCAGAACGCGTCGGGGAAAATCTCGCCGTGTCCTGCGCGAAGAGCTTCGAAGAAAAGGGGTCTCCTCCGCCGACTGCGATCATGCGCTAGCCGAGGTCAGTGACGACGATGAACAGCAATTAGCTCGTCGCGTTGCAGAAGACCGCGCGCGACGAATTCGGACGGCTCCCGCCGATCGGAAAGAAAAATATGCCCATCTCCGACGGATTGGCGCAGCGCTGGCACGGCGAGGCTTTCCGGCGGGGATGTCACAGCGGATCGCTCATGACGTCGTGGAGGAGAGAATCACCGAATTGAGCAGTGATCCCGACGGGGAATAACATCGCCGGGAACCTACAGAGCGTGCTGTAACTATTCGAAAGTGCTGCGTAGATCGCGGTGGGCCGGGTCATGCCAGTCGACCACGGCTTCATCCTTGGTCTCCACGCCCTGCTCTTTCTGGTGGGGAACATGAGCCACAATATTGCGCCGAGCACGCCCAGCCCGCAGCTGAAGCTCGATTCGCTCCGCGAACTTCGTCAGCCCAATGTTGACGATAATCATGATCACGGCAACAACAACGAGCGCCGCAAGGAAGTTTCGGTAATACGAAGCCGACTGAATGCCAGACCTCACCACTTCCACATACCCGATCTGATAACCCAATGCGGAGTCCTTGAGCGCAATCACCATCTGCGCGATCAAGGCAGGGAGCATCGAGGCCACAGCCTGAGGAAGAAGGATGATTCGCATCGTCTGCCGGTGAGTCAAGCCTAGCGCCAAAGCGGCTTCCGATTGCCCGCTCGGGAGCGCCTCGATCCCCGAACGAAGGACCTCGGCAATGACCGCTCCGTTATACAAGGTCAGCCCAAAAACAACGGCAGCGAAAGCCAACTGCTCTGAGGGGAACACCGCGTATTCAGCGAAAAGCTGGTAGGCGAAGACCATCAAGATCAACACGGGAATAGCGCGGAAGAACTCGACGATTACCCCGCAGATCCGGCGAACGATCCACCGATGGTGCAAACGCCCAGTTCCCAGTAACGCTCCAAGAAGCATAGCCAAAATAATGGAAACAAAGGCGGCTTTCAGCGTTCCCCACAGGCCGGGGAGAATATACGTCGTCCAGGTGGTCGACTTAATAAACGGATCCCACTTGGATGTCTCCAACTGGCCGTTCTTGGCCAGCACCGAGATCGTCCACCCGATGACAACGGCAGCAACCACGACAGTAATGGCCGTGAGAATGCGGTTGATCTGACGCCCGCGTGGGCCAGGGTTGTCATAAAGGACAGTTGCGCGAGTACTCACTATCGTTTCACCGCCAATCGTTTACCAGCCCAGCCGAAGAAAAGCCCCATCGGCAGGGTCAAGATGATAAAGCCGAGAGCAAAGATGCCGAACACCAAGAACAACTGGTCGGCGTGGTTTTCGATCGTCGACTTCATCAACAGAGATGCCTCGCCCACACCGATGACGGACGCGATAGTCGTGTTCTTGGACAACGCAATCAGGGTGTTGCCCAACGGAACGATCGATGCGCGAAACGCCTGGGGAAAAACGATGGCAGAGAAATTCTGGCCAAAAGACAGCCCCAGTGATCGGCCGGCCTCCGCTTGCCCGAAGGGCACTGTGTTGATGCCCGCCCGCAAGGACTCCGCGACAAAAGCCGAGGTATAGATAATAAAGGCCAGGACCGCCAACCAGAAGTTGTTGTTTTTAATGAAGTTGTCGTTCTCAGGGGCAAGCGTCAGGCCCAAGTTCTGGTAGAGCCCGATCGATGAGAACAACACAATCAGCGTCAGGGGAGTGTTCCTCGACACAGTAATGAACAGTGACGATAAGGTACGCAGTATCCCGACGGGGCACACTCGCATGGCGGTCAGAATGATGCCCAGAATCAGTGAACCGATCCCTGAGTACACCGTGAGTTTGATGGTGACCCAGAATGCAGGCCATAGCGTATCGCTGAGGTCACCCCATAAAGTCGTTGTCTCCATTGATCCCCCTATCCCTTCTGCAAAAAGCTGAGATCGCCGATGGCGGGTTCATCGCCCACGGGGAAGTCGTTGCCAAGATTCTTGTGAACAATGGACGCGTAAGCTCCAGACGCCCACATGTCTTTCAGGGCATCGTTGATTGCCTCGGTCGACTTGGTGTCGCCCTTCGCATGACCGATCCCGTAGTGCTCATCGGTCCACCACGATCCGTCATCCTGTTTCATATCGACGACGCGGAATTCGCCCGGATACTGGGTCGCAAACCCATACAAGATGGTGGCGTCGGTGGTCAGGGCGTCAACCTTCTTTTGGTGGAGCGCTTCCACACATGACGAGTAGGAATCGAACTCCTGTAATTGGACCTCGGGAAGTGCCTCTTTGACCTTCTGAGCAGGAGTGGACCCACTCACAGAGCACAAACGTTTCCCCTTATTGAGGTCTGTCAGAGACTTGATCCCCGTGTCCTTATCCCTCACCAGTAACGCCTGATGGGTGACCAGGTATGGCCCACCAAAAGCGACCGCATTCGCGCGCCCTTTGTTGATGGAATACGTGGCTGTAATCATGCCCACTTCGCCATTCTTAATCAGCGTTTCTCGCTGCGCAGATGGCGTTTCACGCCACGTAATCTTCGGCTTATCCCAACCGTTTTTCTCTGCGATATGGTCAATCACATACCGCGAGACATCCGGATCCACACCGACGAATTTCTTATCCGGCGTGCGCATTCCCATACCCGGCTGGTCATATTTCGTGCCGACGACGATATGCCCGGCTTTAATTTCGTCGAGGACACTCACGGGCTCCGACGACCCACACGCGGTGAGCGTCGGGGTGACGAAAACAAGGGCGGTCACCGCGGCCATCATCGCGCGCACGCGGGTGTGACGTCGGAAAGAGTGGCGTCGGCACGTGCCCCGTCGGAAATAGGTAACAAACTGGCCGATATGACGGCCGGCGAACTGCATTCGTGTCATTCTTCACGCCCCTTTTAATGACCGAGGATCTTGGAGAGAAAATCTTTGGCCCGGTCCGTCTGGGGATTCGTAAAGAATGATTCCGGATCGGCGTCTTCGACGATGGCGCCGTCGGCCATAAACAACACACGATCAGCGGCGCGTCGAGCGAAACCCATTTCGTGGGTCACGCACACCATCGTCATACCCTCTCGAGCGAGTCCGACCATGACGTCGAGAACCTCGTTCACCATCTCCGGGTCGAGAGCAGACGTCGGCTCGTCGAAAAGCATGATTTTGGGGTCCATGGCGAGGGCTCGGGCAATGGCGACACGCTGCTGCTGACCACCGGATAACTGGGCGGGATATTTGTGTGCCTGGCTATCAATATCGACCCGTCGGAGCAAAGCCATAGCCCGATCCTTAGCTTGGGCCTTACTCCGTTTCCGCACTTTGATAGGGCCAAGAGTGACATTATCGAGGATCGTCTTGTGCGAAAACAGATTGAACTGTTGGAAAACCATGCCGACTTCAGCCCTCAGCCGAGTCAGGCTCTTCCCTTCTTCAGGGAGGGCCTCTCCATCGATCACGATCTCGCCATCGTCGATAGTCTCGAGCCGGTTAAGCGTTCGGCATAGAGTCGATTTCCCCGAACCTGAGGGGCCGAGAATAACCACGACCTGTCCTGCAGGAATTGTCAGATTGATATCGCGGAGTGCGTGGTAGTCGCCGAAATACTTGTTGACATGGGACATTGAGATCATCGGCGGGCGATGCCCAGGATCTTTGGCAGCCGTTTCAGCGTCGGGATGAGGTGCAGAGCTGTCTGCAGCGTGCGCGGGAATGGAGTGTGTCGACGGCGCTGTGACGTCGGATCCGGAAACTTCTGGCATACGGAAAAACTTAAAGGGTTTCTTTAGCCAAAGCTGTGTGGGAAACAAAAACTTAACAACACCGTAACCAATTCCCCGTCTGTCGGGGGTGACCAGTACGATAGTCCGCGATGAACGGCACAACCCCTGATATGTCAATTAATCATTTACAGACCATGAACGATTTCACTGCTTCTCCGCATTCCTCGGTTTCGACGACGACCACCCGCCCGCGCACCTATGAAGTGCGTACTTTTGGGTGCCAGATGAATGTGCATGACTCGGAGCGGCTGGCCGGGCTTTTGGAGGAAGCCGGCTACGTGCCCGTTGGTAGTGACGACCCTGCCGATGTTGTCGTGTTCAACACGTGTGCAGTACGTGAGAATGCGGATAACCGGCTGTACGGCACCTTGGGACAACTGAAATCGGTCAAAGATACGAAGCCCGACATGCAAATCGCGGTCGGGGGGTGCATGGCGCAGAAAGACAAGGATGTCGTTGTTAAGCGAGCACCCTGGGTCGACGTCGTGTTCGGTACCCACAACATTGGGAAGCTCCCGACTCTTCTGGCGCGTGCTGCGCACAATCATGAAGCCCAGGTGGAAATTGCTGACGCGTTAGAGCAGTTCCCCTCGGTCCTTCCCGCGAAACGTGACTCCGCCTATTCCGGCTGGGTGAGTGTGTCTGTCGGGTGCAATAACACTTGCACATTCTGCATCGTTCCTAGCCTCCGCGGGAAAGAAAAAGACCGCCGACCAGGTGATATTTTGGCGGAAGTACAAACTCTTGTCGACGACGGCGTGAGCGAAGTGACTCTGCTCGGCCAGAACGTCAACGCCTATGGAGTTCACTTTGAGGACCCGACGCTAGAGCGTGACCGCAGCGCATTTTCAAAACTGCTGCGCGCATGTGGCGATATCGAGGGCCTGGAGCGCGTCCGCTTCACCAGCCCACACCCTGCCGAATTCACCTCTGATGTCATCGACGCGATGGCGGAGACTCACAACGTGTGCCCGCAGCTGCATATGCCTTTGCAGTCGGGTTCAGACAAGGTGCTCAAAGAGATGCGTCGCTCCTATCGGACGAAGCGTTTTATGAGGATCCTGGACGAAGTACGTGAGAAGCTCCCTCAGGCCTCCATTACGACCGACATTATTGTTGGCTTCCCTGGAGAAACTGAGGAAGATTTCCAACAGACGCTTGACCTCGTTGAAAAAGCACGGTTTACGAGCGCATATACGTTCCAGTACTCGCCGCGTCCCGGAACTCCTGCAGCGGCGATGGATGATCAGGTACCGAAGGCCGTGGTGCAGGATCGATATGAGCGGCTGGTTGAGCTTCAAGAGCGAATCAGCGCCGAGCTCAATGCTGAGATGGTGGGGGACGTCGTCGAGGTCCTTGTTCAGGCTGACGACGGTCGACGCTCGGCTCAAACACATCGTTTGTCCGGGAGAACACGCGACGGTCGCCTGGTGCACTTTGCCCCTGATGCTGCGTCGATGGAAGAAACAGCGCGAGCATGGAATTCCATCGGAGCAACTCCTATGGCGCATCCGAAGACTCCCAGCGGAGTCTCCGTTGAAGAGTGCGTGAAACCGGGTGTTGATCAGGCGATCCGCGCAGGAGACGTGGTGTGGGTGCGTATCACTGATTCACGCTCTCACTTCCTGTTGTCTGACTCGGGCGTTCTCGCCCATCGTCGTATGCCGGCGGGGGACCGGACTGAGGCTGCTTCCGCTCCGACGCCACGCGGTGTGGGTCTGGGAATGCCAACGATCAAGACTATGAAAAGGTAGCCAAGCTTGGTAAGCATCACGAATGAGGTTTACGGATTAGGGTAAGAGGCATGGCAATGAAGAAGAGGTCTGGACGTAGTGATGGCGACGGTTCGGCTCAGCGGCATCAACCTGCGAAAAAGCCCCAAGAGATGACGGCTGAGGAGCGCAGAGAAGCGCTCCGAGCTTTCGGCGAAAGCAAACGCGCCAACATCAATGTGGAAGAACGCTTGGCGTCGAGAACCGTGGTAATCAACCGTCAGCTTCCTTTTTTCTTGCTCGGGATGCTGGGGACGTTGTTCGCCATCTTCCTCCCACACTCGGGGAGCGTGTATGGCTTTGACGTCCTGTTTTACTCTGACCGTGCTCAAGAGATGGTCACGACGTGGCCCGAGCGTATCTACGTGTGGTTGGCGCTGGTCGGGGGAATCTTCTTACCCATCGGCGTGATCGTTTCGCGCTCCACTCTCGTGGCTTGGGTGACGTGGGTTGTGTCCGGAGTCGGCTGGGTATTCGGTGTTTTCGCGATCTGGATGCGGCAGTCACGTCCACCGACAGAGCCGGGATCTGGACCCTCGTTCGGGCTCATCGTTGGGTTCGCTGCGATCATCGTTATTTTCGCAACCATCTCTACCGTCGTTTTCCGCCGATCAGTTCTCCAGCGTGTTTTGGCAGAAATTCGACGTGAAGAAGCAGACCGTGATGATGAAGCGCGGGCTGCCCAGCAGCATCTTCGGACGGGATTGACCGTTCAGGAGTACAGGGAGCCGGTGGATAACCGACGTGCACGAGCCAGGGAGCGCGCACACCAAGTGGCGGAAAACCAACGCAAGCGGAAACAACCGCCTGCGGATAAATAGGATCCTTGATTCAGCACTCCCACAATTCAGAACTAAAGCCCCACGAATCAATATCGGGCATCAGGCCCGGTTATCCGTGGGGCTTTTCAGTTTTCAGTGTGCTGGTTATTGCATCCGTCGCCCGTCGCTAATTAGTCCACTGCTTGCTGAGCAGTCTGAGCCCATTGCGCCCACTGCTCGGCTTGAGCTCGAAGATCGGCGGCTTTCTTGCTGTTCCCGGCTTTCTCAGCACTGTCCGCTGCCGCTGAAAGCTCATTGACTTTAGCCTCAAACTGGGCGACGCGAGCCTGCCGTTCAGGATCAGTCTTCCGCCATTGCTCATTCTCGACGTCACTGACCCGATTCTCGAGCGCACGGATCTTATCCTCGAATTCGCGGACACGACCCCGCGGCACGTATCCGATGCTTTCCCACTGCGATTGCAATTCGCGGAGAGCTTTCTTAGCAGCGTCCAAGTTCTCCTCAGGGTTAATCTTGTCGCTGTACTGCTCTATGAGCTGGTCTTTCTTCTCAGCGTTGGATTCATACTCACGGTCTTTAGCCTCATTAACGGCCTTCCGTGCCGAGAAGAACGTGTCTTGGGCATGGCGGAAGCGTTTCCATAGCTTGTCATCGATACCCCGTGGCGCGCGGCCAGCAGCTTTCCACTCCGTCATGAGGTCGCGGAACTGACGTGCGGTCTCTCTCCACTCCGTCGAATCCTGGATCTTCTCCGCTCTCTCGCAGATACCTTCCTTGAGGCGACGAGCCTCGTCGCGTTTCCGATCCAACTCGGCAAAATGTGCACCGCGGCGCTGCGAAAACTGCTCACGAGCAGCAGAGAAACGCTTCCACAACGCGTCGTCCGTTTTCCGGTCGATACCGTGGATGCTCTTCCACTCGTTCAGCATCTCGCGCAGACGATCGCCGGATTCTTTCCACTCCTTCGAATCCGAACCAATGCGCTCAGCCTCGTCGATAAGCTTTTCACGCTGGGCAATCGCGTTCTCCCGGCGCTGAGCCTTTTCAGTTTCGGCTTGTTCAGCGACGGTGTAGCTGTCGTCGATAATTGAACTGAGCTGGTCATTAAGACCATCGACATCACCGAGAGCAGCTGATTCGGCGAGTTTAGCCTGTAGTTCCTCGGCGGACTTGCGAGTGTTGGCAGCTTCCTCGGGGTGGGTGTGGAGACGTACGCGGAGGATATCCGCCTCTGTTTGCAGGCTGTCGAAGTGCTTGCCGAAGAAAGCGAATCCTTCGCTCTTCGAGCCGGCTTTCCACTCACCGATAGCGCGCTCACCGTCACGAGTGATTAGCCAGACTGTTCCATCATCGTCGATACGTCCGTGGTCTTCGGGGTTGTTTGTCCGGCGGGGCGGTGTCGTCGTCGCTGCATGGCCAGACATGGATGCCGGTGTGGGATGAGCGCCTCGGGGTCCAGGGATAGGCGCTGAAGGGACCGAAGAAGTAGTCATGGGCCGGTGTTCCTCACTCTTTCTTTCTTTGCCGCGCGGCACGGCTGCCAAACACAATCCACTGTTTAGACTGCACGACTTCCCGCCGAGAGTCTACCCGTTAGGGTAGTGATGTGACCCATTCCCACTCGGCTTCACCGGCTTCGTCGACCACACCCGCCTCGCATCGACGACCCGATCCAACCGATAGCTCCGACGCCAAGCCTGGGATGCGCCGGGGACGCATTGTCGCACTTCTGCCGCCAACTCCTCTGCTTATCCCCGAAGCGACTGGTCACGCCCAGTACCCGGCACAACTCCGCACAGAAATTGACCGTGCCCGGCAGTGGATACTTCCTACCGACGGGCCCATCACTATTGCCTTCCACCCCGACGACTCCATGGCGACACGCCACGTTGGGTCTCTCAAGGCATGGGGAATTGACGTGAACGTGGGAGCGGGAACGTATTTACCCGATCTCGTTTTGCGGGCCCTTCTTCAACGGTGGGGATACGACGGTGAGATCCTCAGCGTCGACATTCACGACGTGCAGTTTCTTGCCGACGATGGGCCGCTGCTGGATGGGCCACTTCTGATTGCCGCCGACGGGGGAGCGGGACTTCACCCCGACGCACCTTTAGGCGACGTGCCCGGAGCGTGGGCTGTCGAGGAGAAACTTCGGCGTTTTGTTATCGATCCCGCGGCTCAGGCGTCGTCACCATTGTTTGACGTGGCCGCTGCAGCACACTGCGGGATTGATCCGGAACCATGGATCGCGTGGGCTGACTTTTGTCGATCCCACTCTTCCGGAGTGAGTACGCTGTATCACTGGTCCTCCATCGATGACCGCGCCGATACCACCGCCGAGCAACAGGGTGGGCCGCCCGCGCAGGATGATTCACTCGCCCAGGATGGGCCACCGGCCTATGGAGGAATAGGTTTCCATTGTGGCGTATGGCAGCTCACCACCGTGATGTAGAACAGGATGATAACGTGCCCGCATCTCTGCCTTTCCCCGTGGCCGTCGTCGGTCCCACCGCGTCGGGCAAGTCGGCATTGGGCCTTGCGCTCGCGCACCGCTATGACGGAGAGATCGTCAACGTCGATTCCATGCAGCTCTATCGGGGGATGGATATCGGCACGGCAAAGTTGACGCCTGAAGAGCTCGAGGGCATCCCGCATCATCAGCTCGACAAACTTGATGTCACCCAGCGGGCGAGCGTCGCGAAATACCAACAATCCGCCGTCGACGATGTTGAAAACATCCGGTCACGAGGGAAAACACCAATTTTGGTGGGTGGTTCCATGCTGTATGTCCAGTCGCTCGTCGATGATTGGCAGTTCCCACCCACCGATCCTGTAGTTCGGGCCAAATGGCAACAGCGTCTCGACGAGATAGGTGTTCAACAGCTGCACAAGGAACTTGCTGCTATTGACCCAGCGGCCGCAGAAATAATCGAAGTTAACGATCCGCGTCGGACTGTCCGAGCCCTGGAAGTCATCGAATTAACCGGGAAGCCCTTCGCGGCATCCCAGCCACCCATCAATGCACCAGCCCGATGGGGAACACTCATCATCGGATTGCAAACATCATCAGAGTGGCTGAACCCGCGAATAGAATTACGCACCCACACCATGTTCGACCGGGGCTTCATTGAGGAAGTCGACGGCCTCACCCGGCACGGGCTCATTGCACAATCCACCGCCGGGCGAGCGATCGGATACTCCCAAGTACTTGCCATGCTGGCCGGCGACATAACAACTGACGAAGCCATATCGTCCACCATCACAGGAACCCGTCGCTATGTCAGACGACAGCGCTCCTGGTTCCGTCGCGACCCACGAACCCACTGGATCGACGCGGCAGGGGACACCGTCAGCGAAGCGACGTCGATCATCGACAACCACGTCTAGAATGGCCCCATGCCCGAACAGACAACCCCCTTCAGTAAAGGCCACGGCACAGAGAATGATTTCATCCTCCTGCCAGACTTCGACGCCGATATCGACCTCGACCCAGCAGTCGTTCGTGTCCTGTGTGATCGTCGCGCCGGGTTGGGTGCCGATGGTGTGATCCGCATTGCTCGCACCGAAGCTTTGATCGATAAAGGCATCATTGCACGAGAGGCTGTTGGTGAGTCCGGCGATGGGGCACCAGAAGATACACCCGAGTGGTTCATGGATTACCGCAATGCCGATGGGTCGATCGCTGAAATGTGTGGAAACGGCTCTCGCGTATTTGGGCACTATCTATTCGCGCACAACCTCGTGACCGATTCGCCCCATTTTTCGATTGGTACGCGAGCGGGAGTGAAGCGCTTGACCGTCGTCAATCCGGCACAAACGACTGACTCATCAGCGCGGATCGCCGTCGATATGGGCCGTGTCGGCATTATCGGTCAGTCAGTAGCCGCATTTGATCGACAGAGGTTTGCCGGTGTGGGGATTGATGTAGGCAACCCCCACTTAGCGTGCGTTATTCCCGATCTTGACAACGCGGGTCTCCGCGAGCTTCCTCTTCACCTCAAGCCTGTTCTTGACGACGAGTTCTTCCCGCACGGAGCCAACGTCGAGGTTCTCACCCCTCTTTACGCGGATGACAGCCGTGATGGTGATGGCACTGTGTCGATGCGCGTCCATGAGCGCGGGTCGGGGGAGACCCGATCATGCGGGACGGGAACGGTCGCGGCAGCAGTGGCGGCCTTGGCTGACCGAGGTCAGGTCGACGGCACGGTCCACGTCGTCGTTCCCGGGGGTGAGGTCACAGTCACGATAAAAGATGAACAGGCCACCCTGGAAGGTCCGTCGGTAATTGTTGCGTCAGGAACAATTAATATCGACCAATTGCGTGAATACGCCTCGGCGCATTATGCGCCAGCATTGCGTGGAAAAGACGACCTATAGCTAGAAGCCCCAGGAGTCCATCCATATGTGGACGGGCTAGTCGGGCTAGTACGTGTCTGGCTTTCAGGAAGCCGTACCACTGGACTATCCACATGGCTCGCGTACTGCCGAGCCTCGGCCCACGCTTCCTGTAGTTCGCGCGCCATCTCATCTGTTGCTGAGAGGATGTGCTCCAGCATGTGAATGGTGCGTGCGTGAGTAACGACACCCTCAAGATCGTCGATAAACAATTCGCTCGACACCCTGGCTTTGTGGAACCGACTAATGATCGGATTCTCCTGGTGAGAATCATCTAAGAGCACGGAATGCGTGGATCGATCGGTAACAGCCTGGGCTGACGTGCCGTTCTGAAATGATTCCCACTGGTCCAGAACTGCAGTGATGTCCGCAGCTGACAACTCAATGGACTGACGAACTTGTTCTTGTTCGGCGGAGAATGTTGACGTTCGTGCGATAACGATGGCGACGACAGCGCACGCGAGAACAAGCCCAAAGCCGAGCCAGTGGAAAATGATGATCAGACACAGGGCGATAACGGTGAGGATGGCGCTCAGAGAGATAAGACGCCATACCCGGACATCACGGTGAGGTGACGTCAGCGCCGGAACACCATCCTTATCGGTAGGGGAGCTGGTCACTTTTAATGGCCACCACATCCGCAGCCACCGCAGCCACAGCCGCCGCCTCCACCACCGCAGCACCCGCCAGCGGTGGTATCGGCCGCGACGGACGCTGTGAATAGCACCCGACCGGCGACAATATTGCCCTCACTGATGCTCTCGGCGGCAGATTCGGGAAGACACAGATCGACGGGGAATGGCGCGTCGACATTGACGTGCCAGAACGATTCGCCCGTGAGGCCATTCGTCCGTTTTTCTGCGGATGTCACGACGAGTGATACGTCACCTGCGGCTGACGGCTCGGTATCGCCTGATCCCGCATTGACCACGGCTGCACCGTGCGAGATAACAAAACCGGTCGTTGCTCCGCCGGCGTCGGAGAACGCTTTTTCGTCGGAGTAGACGTGGGTGTCAACACCAAGAGCAGAAAGATTGACCGTTCCCAATTGGGTGGGTTCATCAACCAGAAGCGGACCTTGGGCGAGGTTGGCGGCAATGTCACACACAACGTTGCCCTCGTCATCATGAACGCTGAGCAGCGCCAAGACGTCGGATAGCATCGAAATTTCCGCTTCGCATTCGGTCAATGCATCGAAGCCGGCATACGCGGCATACGGTGGGGCGGCAAGGATGAATAACTGTGCTCCACTGACGTCATTAAACGCGAGCAATTGTCCACCTGATAGTTCACCGGTGACAGACAAAGTGCCGGTTGAGTAGGCTTTTTCTAAAAGCTCTTGCCAGGGGACGCCCCCCATTCCAAGTGCTGTGAGCCCCGTCGTGGTACGTGCTCCCGCAGTCTGGGAGTCAGCGGGGGTTTCGGTAGGTGTGCTCATAGAAGTCGATTCTAGCTCTCTTATGAATTCAGTCGTTCACGGGTTTGCTCACAGTGTTTGTTTGTTTCCCTCATTTTTTTGTTTATGCCCGTTTGTGTCGTGCTACCATGAAAACTGTTATAGGCCGAACAGAACCACAATTCTGGAAGACCTAAAAATTAGTTAAGGAAAACCAGACCGAGGACAACCACCCGCAGACCACCCCTCGGTGAGCCTTCCAGATGGCTCCCTCTCTCTGGCAAGTATGGAAACGTGGTCACCGTGCACTGTGAAAGGTAGTGCAAGGTGCACGCCGATGAGGAGACCTGGAATGGGAAAGATTTCCATGAGTCGCTCGGACCGTTACGCAACTACTTCTTCGCCCGCCATGAGCACTCTTTACGACGTGCCACCAGGACATTCCGCAACGATTGTGGGTTCCGACGTCGATGCTCTTTTTGCTCGTCGACTCCGTGAACTGGGGTTGCGCGAAGGTACTACCGTTTATGTGGCTCAAAACGCCGCAGGCGGCGGCCGCATCGTGAAGGTTCTTGACGCTCGATACGCGCTCGATGCTTTTACTCTCAAGCACATTGCCATCTCGACCTCGTCATAGAGGTCATTTCCCCATGACGGTAGGGGATTCTCGGAGGAAAAATGAATGACTCTTTAGGTCCTCAGACGGAGGGCGGTGTCGCAACGTCCAGCACGGCGACGGCCACATCT
Source organism: Corynebacterium sp. (assembly GCF_030530965.1). Taxonomy (GTDB): domain Bacteria; phylum Actinomycetota; class Actinomycetes; order Mycobacteriales; family Mycobacteriaceae; genus Corynebacterium. Next base: position 58,832 of record NZ_JAUMTY010000002.1, read on the forward strand.
ACCAAGGACCTCACAACACAATTTGCCGACGCACCATCCTGTCACTGCGAAAGCCACGGAACGGCCATGGCGCCGAAGGGCTCACCAGTCATTGCCCTCGTCGGTGCGCCGAATGCCGGTAAGTCAACCCTGTTCAACGCCCTCACCGGTGCAAAAGCCAAAATGGGCAACTGGCCGGGCACGACGGTCTCAGTTTCGCGTGGTGCATGGAAAGTAAAGAAGGACAAGCACAGCGCTGTCGATCACGCAGACACGTGCGACGAGCACGCAGGTTCCGTTTCGGTGGATTCGGCGGATACATGCCCTCACTGCTCCAGCGAGCACGAGGAGCCGAAGGCAGAAGAATCGACAAAGGGTGGACACCACTCCGAGACCTCACACGGCTCGGGCGAAACAGTCTATGACGTCATCGATTTTCCGGGCGCTTACTCGCTCGACCCGATGAGCCCTGATGAAGCTCTCACACGTGAACTCCTTTTGGAACGTGACGTGGAGGAGCGGCCAGATCTGGTCATCGTCGTTGCAGATACCGCCACAATTTCGCGTGGCCTCTATCTCGCGGCGCAAGTCGCTGAGCACCCGTATCGTATGGTTGTCGTCCTCACCAAGGGCGATGTTGCACTAAACCAGGGGTTCGAGATTGACCCCGATGTGCTGTCGCGGAAGCTTCAGGTTCCCGTCGTCGCGGTCGATCCGCGTAAACGTCGCGTCGGTGAGCTGGCATCTGCCGTTGAAAAGCAGTTACAGATGCCGGCCGACACCGTACGGCCCATGTGCTGCCAGCACATTCCCGATGAATTAGAGGGTCCGGACCGCGAACTGGCTGTCTCCGACGCACGTTTCAGCTGGATTGATAAAGCCGTCTCGAAGGCAACGATCCACAACGATCACACCCGGTCCGTCTCGGAAAAAATCGACCGCGTTGTTCTTAACCCCATCGCAGGGCCGCTTATCTTCCTTGCGGCTATGTGGTGCGTCTTCGAAATTACGACGACGGTCGCCGCACCTCTGCAGGATTGGCTGGATAACTTCTTCAGCGGGCCCGTCAGTGATGGGGCGACATCCTTACTTCAGGCCTTGGGACTTGACTATCCGTTTGTTCACGGGTTGATTGTCGACGGCCTTATCGGTGGCGTCGGAATGGTTCTGACCTTCGCGCCACTGATGGCGTTAATGTTCTTATGCCTGGCTGTGCTGGAGGATTCGGGCTACATGGCTCGTGCCGCAGTGGTTGCGGACCGGCTCATGCGAGCGATTGGCCTGCC
>NZ_JAUMTY010000002.1:60196-65740 GCF_030530965.1 Corynebacterium sp.
CAGCTGCCGGTGCCTCGGTTGGCACTGTCCGCCATGTGGATGCGTCTGAAAGGGTTCCTGCACACAGCCGGTGGGATCATCGTCGCGACGGTCATCGTCGTGTGGCTGCTGCAGTCGACTCCCGTCGTCGGCGGCCACAGCTGGGGTGACGACGACCTCGACCCGCAAGATTCGGTCTACGGCGCGGTATCACAAACAGTGGCACCTGTATTTGCCCCGGCTGGCTTCGATTCCTGGTCACTGTCGGGTCCGTTGATCACGGGCTTCGTCGCCAAGGAAGCCGTGATTTCGTCGTGGGCTCAGACATACGCCCTGCAAGACCCGTCGGATGAAGATGCTGTGGACCAGGGTCACTCTGCGCTGGCTCAGGCCATCCGCGAAGACTTTAACCACTCATCAGGTGGTCACACGTATCCGGCAGTGTGGGCTTTCATGGTCTTCCTGTTGGCTTACACTCCATGCGTGGCTACACTGGCTGCCCAAAAGAGAGAAATCGGATTGAAATGGACGTTGGTGGGGATAGCCATACAGCTGACAGTGGCCTGGGCTTTGGCCGTCATCACATTCCAGGCACTACGTCTTTTCTTCTAGATCATTTCCTCTCCATTGATTCGTGAAAGCAGTGATAGCAATGCTGTTTCGTCGAGAACGAGATTTATCGCGACGCGTTCCTTCGCGGGGTGACTCCTCCGGGCGTGCATCGGCATCGTCGGCTTCACAAGGTCCGCTTGCCTTGGTTCGTGACGCCATTGCCTCTGGGGCCGTTGACCGGTCACGGATCGCTGAAAACACGGGCCTTGCCCGAACCACCGTCGATGCCTCCATCGAGCACCTCGAACGCATGGGCTGGTTGACCAAGAAACCGCTGGGAACATCCTGCCCCGGCGGGGGATGCTCATCCTGCCCATTGGGTAAGGCCGACGGAGGGGCCGGATGCGGATCGCACATCGGCGGAACGGGCCCGGTTGCGCTGGTTTTAACCCGTCGCCCACAGTGTTGGCCGGCTGCGTCCACGTCGGCTGTGCCTGAAGCTGTTAGCTCCGCGGGCCGGCACTAGGTATAGAGCCGTGACCTCTGTGGGCATCGCGCATGCATGTCACGGTTCATCAGCCTATAGCGAACGCACTACCGCGTGAGGGCTAGTCGTGAGACACTTGTGAGCAATGACTGAACGTTCACATAATTATCCGTCTTATTCGGACTCCGACACTTACCTCACCGATGACCATGGCCGACGCGGGGGAGGCCTACATAACGACACAAGAGTTCGCCATGCTCACATGCCCACCGCGGGCGAACTCGACCTTAGCGAGCGTGACGAACTCCGCGCGCTGTCGCGCGGGAGTCAAGCTCACACGACGGAGCAATCCGACGGCTATGACGTCGAATATCGAAAGCTTCGGCTAGAAAGAGTCATTCTGGTCGGCGTATGGACCTCCGGAACTACCGCTGAATTCGAAGCAAATCTGGAAGAACTCCGTGCCCTCGCGGAGACAGCCGGGTCTGAGGTCCTCGAGTCTTTTTACCAGCGGCGCGAGAAGCCCGACGCGGGCACATACATCGGATCCGGCAAGGTCGCTGAGCTCCGTGATGCGGTCCGATCATTGGGCGCAGATACAGTGATTTGCGATGGTGAGCTGAGCCCCGGACAGCTCATCGCTTTAGAAAAACAGCTCGATGTCAAGGTTATTGACCGCACGATGCTGATCCTCGATATTTTCGCTCAGCACGCGAAGTCCAAAGAGGGAAAAGCACAGGTCTCCCTCGCTCAGATGGAATATCTTTATACGCGAGTCCGCGGCTGGGGCGACATGATGTCCCGGCAGGCGGGTGGACGAGCCGGCTCTAATGGCGGTGTTGGCCTTCGTGGTCCTGGTGAAACGAAGATTGAGGCCGACCGCCGACGGTTGCGTAAAGATATGGCTCGTTTGCGAGCGGAATTGCGGAGCATGACGACCGCTCGTGAAATCAAGCGAGATCGGCGGGATAACTCCACCACTCCGCAAATCGCGATTGCTGGGTACACGAACGCGGGGAAGTCGTCGTTAATCAATGCCATCACCGGAGCAGGGGTGCTGGTGGAGGATGCGCTTTTCGCTACCTTGGACCCCACGACACGTCGTGCAGAACTTGCCGACGGGCGAGCAGTGATCTTTTCGGACACCGTTGGATTCGTTCGGCACCTGCCCACACAGTTGGTGGAGGCGTTCCGATCGTCACTGGAGGAAGTTGCGTCGGCAGACTTGGTGCTGCATGTTGTGGATGGTTCCGATCCCTTCCCGCTGAAACAGATAGCTGCTGTTCACGAGGTTCTTGCCGACGTTCGCAACAGTGGGGCTGAGACCATGCCGCCTGAAATCATTGTTGTGAACAAGATAGACCAGGCTGACCCCATTGTTCTTGCGCAGCTTCGTCACGAGCTTGACGACGTTGTATTCGTGTCGGCGAAAACCGGCGAGAATATCGATGAGCTCGCATCCCGAATCGAACTGTTCTTAAACACTCTGGATACCCATGTGAGGCTTCATGTCCCGTACACCCGCGGTGACATTGTGGCAAAAGTACATGAGTATGGAACCGTTATCGACGAACAATACGATTCCGACGGCACGGTTCTTGATGTGCGCGTTCCTGCTCGTGTTGCTCAAGAGGTGAAAGAGTTTATTCAGGCGGACGAATACTCATAATTTTCTTTGCTTACAGGGACCTGACCGTGTTGATAGGGGTCGCAGTAAGGATCTAACTGCTCACGTTGAATAATAAGAAAGCGTGAGCGCAAAAAAGAGTCTTTTACCGTGGTCCGTGCATGGTGACGGAAAAACACCCCGACCTGGTGCTGTGGTGGCCCCAGATGAGCGATTAAGTTGGCCTCGAACGATCGGCGTGGGAATGCAACACGTCATTGCCATGTTCGGGGCGACGCTTCTTGTCCCCACCCTCACAGGATTCCCCGTCAATACCACCTTGTTGTTCTCTGGTCTGGGGACGATGGCGTTTCTCCTCATCACGAGGAATCGCCTTCCTTCATATTTAGGGTCCTCATTTGCGTTTATCGCCCCTTTAACCGCGGCGCATAGTGCGGGGCTGTCTGCCCAGCTGGGTGGCGTCCTTGCCGCAGGATTAGCGCTCGCGGTCGTGGGGCTCGTTGTGATGGCAGTGGGACAACACGCCCTCGGTGCCGTGATGCCTCCGCCCGTCACAGGAGCAATCGTCGCACTCATCGGTTTGAATCTGGCCCCTGCCGCCACATCCAACGTGCAAAAACAGCCATTAGTAGCCGGCGTCACTCTGGCGGCCATTCTGCTCTTCACCGTGGCGGGCCGAGGGATGATCGCGCGGCTAGGAATTCTTTTTGGTGTCGTCGTCGGGTGGGTTTTCGCGTCGCTAACAGGTAATTTAGCGCCAGGTACCTCAGAGACGATAGAGAATGCCGCGTGGATTGGTTTCCCACAATTCCATTCTCCCGTTTTCCACACGGGAATCGTTATTTCGACGATCCCCGTCGTCGTTGTGTTAATCGCAGAAAATGTCGGCCATGTAAAGGCTGTTTCTGCCATGACGGGAAGAAATATGGATGACTTAGCGGGGAAAGCTTTATTTTCTGACGGTATCGCGACGACAGTGGCAGGATTCTGCGGCGGATCGGGTACAACCAGTTATGCCGAAAATATTGGTGTCATGGCGGCTACGCGAGTCTATTCCACGGCTGCGTACTGGGTTGCTGCTGCGACCGCAATAATTCTTGCCTTTATTCCTAAGTTCGGCGCTTTAGTGTTCACTATTCCCACGGGAGTTTTGGGCGGCGCGACCATGGTCTTATACGGCATGATCGGAATGCTTGGAATTCGCATTTGGCAAGATAACAATGTTCGATTTACCAATCCCGTTAATCTGACCGCTGCTGCAGTGGCATTAATAGCGGGAATAGGAAATCTCACGTTGCGGGTGGGATCAGTCGATATTGAAGGCATCGCCTGGGGCTCAGTGGGGATCATCGTTGGATACCCGCTCTTGCGCTACCTCTTCGAGCACGTTGGGGAAGGGCAGGATGCCAGCCAACGTCAGTATTAAAAAATGGGGATGACCAGAAATATTCGGTCATCCCCATCAATAGTGCCGTTGGTCACCGCACAGTGGCGGTCCCGACAACTAGTAGATTATTCGTTATCGAGGTTCTGTGAAACCAGAGCCGCAATCTTCTCGACAGCTTCGGCGTTCTCAGACGAAACTTCCACGGTGTCACCGTGCTCAGCGCCCAAGGCCATAATCATGAGGGAAGAAGCGGCGTCGGCAGGTTCTGCATCATCATCGTCGGGAAGCGAGATCAGGATCTCGTCATCATAGTTAGATGCTTCCTCGGCGATAACAGCTGCGGGACGAGCGTGAAGACCAACGGTAGAACCGACAGTCACGGTTGTGGAAGCCATAAGTGAACCTTTCTGTTAATCAAAACAAGGTGTGGATCATCGGGATCCTCTTGTGCCAGAATAACGGACTTAAAGTCCTCCTGCACAAAGCATTTTATTTATTTCTACAGCGGTACTTATCGTAGCGGATAAGTTGCTGCAAGTGTGGTAGTTCAGATACGGAAAGTGCCATGTGCCACAGCCTTTTCCGTATCTGACGATCGGAGAGTACCGCTGGTTTGTTGTTCAGCGGGTACCCGCCCAATCTTTAAGCCAATGTCAGTGTAATGGCCGAGCTTCTGCTTTACGCTGTGGTCTTGGCAGAAGCCTCTTTGTTTTGCGACGACGGCGTTGTGGACGCCGGCGCTTTCGCGGCATCGCGTGTCTTGACTGGCCACCATGTCTTCAGGGCGACGACACCAGCAGCAGCGATGACCACGCCAACCACCAGTGAGACGAAGAACATGAGAACGTGGGTGACGGCCAGAATCACGAACACGCCGCCGTGAGGAGCCATCAGTTCGACGCCAGCTGCCATCGAGATAGCACCGGAGACCGCGCCGCCGAGCATCGTAGCCGGAATGACGCGCAGCGGGTCCGCAGCGGCGAACGGAATAGCACCTTCAGAGATGAAGGATAGGCCTAGTAACCATGCCGCTTTTCCGTTTTCCTGCTCCGCCTTATTGAAGAGCTTAGGCCGCAGAGTCGTCGCAAGAGCCAAGGCCAGCGGCGGAACCATACCGGTAATCATGACAGCAGCCATGATCTTCAGCGACGCAGGATCGTCGACATTCAGGCCCGCTGTGGCGAACAAGTACGCTGCCTTGTTGATCGGGCCCCCGAGATCGAAGCACATCATGAGACCCAGGATGATTCCGAGGAGAACCGCGGATGAACCAGACATCGAGTTCAGGCCATTCTGCAGAGCGTCCATCAGCGAGGCTATTGGGCGTCCCAACAGGATAAACATGGCGAAGCCGGTGATGATCGAATCCACCAGAGGAATGATCACAACAGGCATCAACCCAGCTAGCCACCGTGGTGGATTAAGCGTGTTGAACCACATTGCGATGAGACCAGCGATGAGACCGGTGAACAGGCCACCAATGAACCCTGCGCCCACAGCGACGGAGACGGC